>CANHIG010000044.1 GCA_947461105.1 Bacteroidota bacterium
TGTTTTGTTTCATTGGACAATCAGATATCACCCAAGATAATTCTTTTAGTAAAGGTTTAAAACAATTAATTGATGGCCATTATGCTTTCCTTATTAATACTCACAATTATTTCATTTCTGCGAAACAGAAAATCCCAGGGAGCATTATAACCAAGAAACCTGAAATTGTTGTTGTGTTTGATTCCCGCCTGTTGCAGCAAATCATGAAGTTCTTTTTTCTTTGCTTCAATTTTTTCATCAGAGGCCCAACCTCCGAAACGAATTACAGCTACATACTCTTCGTGAGATTTATGCAACTCTATTGAACCGGATGAAGGCTTTGGAAGATTATTGAGATTATAGCCTTCGGGCATTACAAAACTCATAGTAGATTTGCCGTTTCCCATTTCCATGTGAACCGGAGCTGTCATAGCTATTTTGTCGCTGTTTTGGTTACCTCCAAAAATATATCCCGCCAATACTCTAAAGTTTTTGTTGGATGAACCTCTGTAAGTAGTGTCGCTGT
This sequence comes from Bacteroidota bacterium, assembly GCA_947461105.1. Lineage (GTDB taxonomy): Bacteria > Bacteroidota > Bacteroidia > Chitinophagales > LD1 > CALAYL01. The sequence goes on from CANHIG010000044.1 coordinate 506, forward strand.
TCGTAACTGAAGCCATTACAGATTCAGGATAAAAACGAAATTCAAGCTCCCCTTTTCTGCCAAGCTCTTTGTATTGTTGTTGTGGTGTTTTTGCCATGATGGTATTAATTGATGCTATAAGAATTATCAGCAGCAAAATTGCAACTGAGATTATAATTGGTTTTCTTTTCATGGATACAGAACATACAAAACCGCTAATGGTTTAATATATCAAATGAACATTTAGCATTTTTCACAGTTGAAATCCATCGAATCACTCCCGGCACAATCTTATACGGAACCAGTTTGCAGTATTCGTCCCAGTACTTTCCGTGTTTGTTGCGGCAATTGGTATCATCTCGGAAAGCGCGGTGTGTGAGCAAAATGATCAGAAATATTACATAAAAGCATGGCGCAAAAAATGAAAAGCCTGTAGCTCAACTTCCCAAAAATCATTGTAATGAAAAAAACTAATTTGCTCAAACTTGTGATTGCACTTAGCTTGCCTTTGGCAGTTGGAGCAATTGCCGGATTATTCAGTGCCGAGGCAATTCCTGCTTGGTATGCATCACTCAGCCAGCCATCGTTTAATCCGCCAAACTGGCTTTTCGGTCCGGTATGGACTATTCTTTATATCACCATGGTTATTTCCTTGTATTTGGTTTGGAAATCAGAACCCGCTGAAAATCGCAATAAAGCAATTGTTATTTTCCTGATTCAGCTTACGCTAAATTTCTTCTGGAGCTTCCTGTTTTTTTATTTCAAAAACCTAGGATTAGCTTTAGCTGAAATCATTTTGCTATGGATTAGTATAGCTACAATAATTGTTACTTTTCACAAAGTAAAACCTTTTACTGCTTATATGAATGTACCTTATTTGCTTTGGGTGAGTTTTGCTACAGTATTGAATGCAGCTTATTTTTTCCTAAACTAAATTTTAAACTGCAACTCTACACTGGAACCGTTATCGGAAAATACTGCTAAGTCTGAAAGCTGAATCATAAGAAAAACGCCTCTGCCGCTTGGCAAATTAATGTTCTCGGGAGCTGTGGGATCAGGTAAGAGGGTATAATCAAATCCCTTACCTTCATCTTTAACAGTAAAAATCAATCTGCGTAAAGAATCATCAAAAACGCAATTAATTAAGACTTTTTTATCAGGATTTGACTTGTTGCCATGGAGGATGGCATTATTTGCGGCTTCAGTAATTGAAATAAGAATGTTGCCATAGGTGTCATCTCCCACCTGAAAATTCTTGCAAATATCTTCCACGAAAGACTCTACAAGTGATCTATTATTTACATTGGATAAAAATTCCAAATGATATGCTGCATCTATATTTACTCTTGATTGATTATGCTTCTCTTCCATACTTTACCTGGTTTCTGATAATGATTTGAAATACTTTTCTGATACAGACTTGTAAAATGGCTTTAATGTTGGCGGAACCGTCTTGTAAACATCAGAAATTGATTTTTGTTGTTTGAGGTAATTCTCTAACGAGAGGGGCATTTTACGGTCAAATTCTTTGCCGTTGTTAGATTCTCTTTCTGGTTTTTCATCCCTTTCTCTTTGTGCCTTCTCCGCTTCAAGCAGCCTCACAGTAATTTCCTGCTGACGCTTGAGCATTTCAGTAGTTATTTGCTTGTTTACGAGATCCGTTTCGTTTTGTTCCATTTGCTGAATGGTTTTACTCAAATTACCCAATGAGCCTTTGCCGTCCTTGTTCTCTTCAGAATTTAACTTCTCAAGCATCCTGCGCATTTCCGCCTGTTGTGCCGCCATCTCGGCAAATTCTTTGCTATACTGTTTGCCCATCCCTTGCTGTCCTGGCTTTTCGCCTTTGCCCTCTTTTTTCATCTGCTCCGCCAACTGAGTGATTTTATCCTCTAATTGTTTTTGCATTTGCGAGAGTTTGGGTTTGCCTCCTCCGGGTTTTTTACATTGCTTACAAAGCTTTGGAGGCCCGTCTTTGGGGTCATTTTCACTCATCTGTTGCTGCATTTCCTGCTGTGTTTCGCTCAGCATCAATGCAAGATTATTCAGAGCAGTCATCACAAACTGCTGGTTGCCGGCAGCCTTGTAAGTATTGCGATCTTGCATATCGCCTATTGCCATTCCCAGATGCTTGTTGATATCTGTAATTTGTTGTGTAACAAAAGATTTAATCTGAAAAACTCTTTTCGCCAAGGCATATAAACTGTCCTGAACCATCAATGAATTTTCTCTGATACGCTGCTGTTCCTTCATGAGTTCAGGATATTTCGGATTGTTAATATTAGTCGCTTTTACAGCATCTATTAGCTTTTCCTGATCAAAAGAAAGTGACAGGATGTTTTTGAGCAACTGTCTAAGCGCTTGCATATCTTCTTCGTTTTCCTCTTTTTCCATTTCAGCTTTCTTCTTAGCAAGCTTTTTAGAAGCGCTCTTCATATTATTTGCCGCACTTTTCTGATTGCCCGATGCCTTTTTCCCATCTTGCTTTTGCAAATCATTCTCTGCATCATTCATATCCTGCTCAGCTTTATCTAAATCTTCTTTTGCATCCTTAGTGTCAGTTTTTTCCTCAGATTCTTTGCCTAGCTTTTCTATATCCTTCAAATCCTTTTGCGCTTCTTTCATTTCCTCATTTAGTTTCGCTTGCTTATCCTTCAGGTCTTTGGTATCAGCATTTTTCTGTTCGCTTTGCTTTGCAAGTTCTTCTTGTTTTTCGGCAAGCTTGTCGAGCTTATCTATGGTTTGCTCCATTTTTTGTTGCAGTTCCAGCTTTTTAAATAAGTCCAACATTCTATCCAGCTCTTTCTCCGCTTTCTCATTCTGCGCTTTCATATCATCCATTTTTTCAATGGCATCTTTTTTCTGCAAATCCTCAAGCATCTTTTGCAGCTTTTCATAGAGCTTCTTCATGTCATCATTCATCACAGCATTAAACAACTCCTGAAGCTGTTTTTGTTTTTCCTTTATTGCATCGTTCTGTTTGGTATAATCTTCTTTCTTCTGAACGTTCTGGTTGAATTTTTCTTTTAATTCTTGCAGCTGTTTTTCAAGGTCCTTTTGCTTGTTTAATAGGTCGCTGATGTTTTTCTTGTCTTCCCAACTCAGGTTTTTCTTTTCCAAAAGCTTCTCCTGCAATTCCTGCATTTTATTTTTCAAATCTTTGGCATCCTTCATGCTTTGCTTCAAATCATCTTTTATTTCCTTGCTGTCCTTTTCAAGTTCCTTTTGCAACTCCGATGTAGTAAGCATGTTGAAAGCCATAAGAGATGACTTGGTAGATTTGCTACCATGTACGCCATCGTTATCCCATACTTCAAAATAATAATTCATCTTATCTCCCGGCTTGATTCCCATCTCGCCTATATTCCAGAAAAACTGAAAGCCGGAAAGTGTTCCGGTATTGAAAGGAATATCAATCGTTTTTGTATCAGGGGTGCTACTCGCATTTTCAATTATCAACTGAAAATTAAAAGTGAGTTTTTTGATTCCATAGTCATCATAAATATTTCCTAGATAATAGAAAAAGCGGTCGTTAAGTGAATCTCGCCTTTCCGCCACTTCAATCTGCGGATACAAATCCGGAATCACACCAATATTGTATGAAATAGAATCCGCATTTTTTACAGCACTGCCTGAAAGTTTTATCGTATAATTTGTAGTACTCAAAAAAGATTTAGAAAAAGTAAACACATCATCAGTTTTTGTGGTAGATAAAACTGCTGAATCACCTATTTTAAATTTAATATCCAAGGTGTTTTGCGTTTTGATTTTCCAGCTCAGTCGTGTACCTGCTGGAATATTGAGGTCGCCTGTATTTTGAAGTATTTCATCTTGCTTGCCAGTATATGCAGGATAATCAGCTATTATTTCAAAACTTTTGATTATTGGTTTTGCTGCTACCTGAATGGCGAATGCCTTGGAGCGAAATCCATTTGCGGTCAAATGAAATGAAATGTTCTTTTGCAAATTTACTAGTTCATACTCAAAGTTGTTTTTTTCAAGCTGACGCATTTTGTATGAATTGCCATCAATCTCAATATACATTTCTGATGGCATCACATCACCTGTAGTTTTTGCTTCTATCAAAAAGTTTTCATACTGCAAGGTTTGCAGTATTTTATTTTTAAGCAGAAACTGAAAAGGCGCTTCTTTTTCAAACACAGTATCATTGTGATACAATCTTTTTGTACCTTGCTTGATAATATTTGGTGCTGCAATGATTATCCCTACAAAAAACAATAATGGTGGCAACAAATATTTGAGATACTTCTTGTTTTGATTCAGGTCTATGGCATTGCTGAATGAAACAGGTCTCAACTCAGAAATCTTCTGATTGATGGAAGCATTTACCAATGAGTATTCATCAAATGTCTCCAGTTTCTTAAGCTGCAAAATATTCAGCAACTTATCTTTCACTTCTGCGAAGTGTTGACCAACAATCAGTGCTGCTCTTTCATGCGAAATTACCTTGCCCAGTTTGTAATAGCTGAGCAATGGTCTCACAACAAGATTTGCCAATAAGATTACAGATGAAAGTATAAACCCAAAGAATAAAAGCTTGCGAAGATAAGTGGGTAGATAGAGGTAGTATTCTATCAGATTTATTGCCTGAAAAAAAACAAGAATATAAATAGCAGAAAATATAGCACCGCGAATCATCTCATTGGTGTAATACTTTCTGATAAACTGATCCAGTTTCTGAATCAAGGAGCTATATGCATTGTTTTTTTCGGACATCGTTCAAATGTAACCGAAAGTGAGAAAAATTGCTTAATAATTTTGGTTAAAGTAAGCTATTTGTCAAACCAAACATTTTTGTAAAGCCTGTACTCCATGCCATTTGCCGGAAAGTTTCTGACATAAGGCTGAAGCAAGCGCCTGTTCAGATTGAAATAAATGAATAAAATCGGAGCATCATCGATGATTATTTGATCGAGCTTTACATACAACTCAGACCGTTTATCAAAATCTGCCGTAGCCAACGCTTTTTCAAATAATTTGTCATATTCCGGATTGATATATCTGAACGAATTGATATAGGCTTTGTCAGTTGGATTTTTTGGTACATGTCCTCCGTAAAATAAATTCAAAAAGTTTTCGGCATCAGGATAATCTGCTACCCAACCTAACCGCCAAAACTGAAATTTTGCAGACTCCAGATTTTCGGTATGCTGCGCCCAAAGCGATTGCGCTATATCTATTTCAATATTTAAGTTGTCATGAAGCATGGTGGTGATAGCTTCAGCTACTTTTTCATTTCTGCCTCCACCGCTATTAATGTGCAGCGTCACTTTCGGAAATCCCTTACCATTTGGGTAGCCGGCAAGTGCCATTTCCTTTTTAGCCAAATCTGTATTGAAAGAATAGCCTTTCAGTTTGCTATGGTCAAAACCCGGAATTCCTTTTGGAGTAATCCCAAAATTATTTGGCGTGCCTTCTCCCTTCACAGTGTACTTCACCAGTTTTTCTCTGTCAATAGCATAGTTGAAAGCCCTGCGCACATGCTTGTTTTTGAAAACAGGGTCTATAGTCAAAAATCCATAATACTGCGAGGATAGCTCTCTCACATATTGCAGTTGAAATTTTTTGTATTCACCAATCAACTGTCCGGAAGTATCGAGAATTTCCTGAATCATATCCACCGGCATTCTGTATTTCATTTCCACATTTTCCTTCTTAAACTCGAGCATCTCCACTTTCTCTTCTTTAATAAATGAAATACGCACTCCGTCCAAGTATGGTAATTGATTTCCCAAAGAATCATATTCCCAGTAATTTTCATTACGCACTAAAAACACACCTACATCGGGCAACACCTTTTTGAGTTTAAAGGGTCCTGTGCCTACCGTATGCTCGCGCATATCGCTTCCGTATTTGTCAACTGCTTCTTTAGGAAAGACTGCCGTAAAAGGCATTGCTAAACGAAACAAAAATCCGGCAAAAGGTCTGTTGAGTGCAATAGAAATTGTAGAGTCATCTATGACTGTTATTCCATCCAGTTTTACAGTTTCTCGCTGCGCTTTTGAGAGACTATCGTAGAAGAAGTTTGCGCCTTTCACCATGTCTTTAAACAACCAAAAACCTTGATTGCTGGCATCGGGAGTACACAATTTTTTAAAACAATATTCAAAATCATAGGCATTTACTTTCCTGCCTTTCCCTTTCGGAAAACAAGCGTCATCATGAAAAAAAACATCGGTGCGCAAATGAAAAATAAATAACCTTGCAGAGTCCTGAATTTCCCAACTTGTAGCAAGTGTAGGCGTCACGCTCAAATCTGCCTGATCTAAACTCACCAATCCTTCATAAATCTGATTCGCGATTCTGTGACCTACTACTTCTGTAATATTTTGCGGATACAGCGTTCTGAAATACTCAGTTTCATTAGAACGAAAAACACCTCCATATTTTACATTGCCGATTGCCTTTCGATTTGCTGACTTTGAATGCCCTGATTTCTGATTGCAGGAAAAAAGCAATGCAGCAATGATACAAAGCGATATAATAGATTTCATTTTCATCTGTATATAATTTGTTTCTTAATGGTCAGATGGAATGCCCATGATATTCATTTTTTACTAGTGATTTTGGATCATGGGGATTTCATAAACTCAATTTACAATAAACAGGACAATGGTCTGAATGTAGTGCATCCTGAAACATATCAGATGCAACAATTTTTTTTTTCAAATTCACCGAAGCTGCAATATAATCAATCCTCCAGCCCTTGTTGTTCTTTCTCGCTCCGGCTCTGTAGCTCCACCAGCTGTATTGGTGAGGTTCGGGATGATACAATCTGAAAGTATCTACAAATCCTGAATCAAAAAATTTACTCATCCAGGCTCTTTCTTCGGGTTTAAAACCGGTAACATCTTTATTTCTGATTGGGTCGTGGATGTCTATTTCACGATGACAAATGTTATAATCTCCGCATACCATAATCTTTGTTCGAGTTTTTTCTAATTCACGAATGTATTTGAAAAAAGCTTCTAGATAGTTCATCTTCACACCTTGTCGCAAATCGCCCATTGTGCCACTCGGGAAATAAGATGAAATTATACTTAAATCATCAATATCAATTCTGATGTTTCGCCCTTCATCATCATACTCTTTGATATCTATTCCTTTCACAATGTTGTCAGGTTTTATCTTAGTGAAGATTGCCACACCGCTGTATCCCTTTTTCTGTGCAGGAAACATGTGGCATTGATAACCTAATTGTTCAAAAGGCTTGTGGTCAAAATCTTCGTAGGTTACTTTTATTTCTTGAATGCAAATCACATCAATATTTTTTGGCTTGAGCCAATCCAGAAAACCATTTTTGACAGCAGCTCTTATACCGTTTACGTTGTAGGTTATAATGTTGAGTTCGCTCATAAACTTATTTGATGCACACGAAGCTAAATAAAAATGCCATCTTTGTTTAGACCTATTCTATATTCAAGGAAATAGTAAAACAACCCTTTTAATCTAAAAAATTCTTAACGTTTCCATCTAAGGCTTTGTGGTTACAAAGGGTTAGAGCACTTTCGCAAGTGGAAATTTTTTACGTAGTTTATAAGGGACAATGAAAAGCAAAATAGTATTTCTTCTTAGTGCACTGGTTTTTTCGTGTCAGGTATTCAGTCAGGCGAAGTTTTATGCTTCATTGAATACAAAGTCAATTCCGCTAAATCAAAATTTCCAGCTCAACTTCACAATAGAAAATGCAAATGGACAAAACCTGAGATTGCCAAATCTAAGCGACTTTCAGGTGCTAAGCGGTCCGAATACTTCGCAAAGTATGCAATGGGTAAATGGAGCCATGACGCAATCGGTAACCTATTCATACATACTGCGCCCTACCAAAGAAGGCACATTTAAAATTGGAAAAGCTTCTGTAAATATTTCAGGTGCCACTATGGAGTCAGTCGAAATGCAGATTACCGTAACCGCTCCTTCGCAGCAAAGTGCGCAACAGCAAAGACGCAGCGCCAATCCATTTACTTTCGACCCTTTTGAAGACCCATTTGGCGATGAAGGAGAAGTGCAGGAACAGGCTGCCCCGTCGGGTGAGATAGAAAAACAAATCAAGGATAATGTATTCCTGAAAATGGCAACTTCGCAGAACGAAGTTTATGTCGGAGAACCCATTACCGCCACACTGAAACTATACTACAGACTCAATTTTGGAAATGTACAAATGATGAAAGCGCCAAAGTTTGATGGGTTCTGGAGTCAGGAAGTACCTATCGCTCAAAATCAAAAACCAAAGGTTGAAAATATAAATGGTCAGCAGTTTTATGTTTTAGAAGTTCAGAAATATAATCTCTACCCACAACGAACCGGAACTTTGCAAATCACACCTTCGGAGCTGAACATGATTGTTCAGGTGCAAACTCAAAGTAAGAGAAGAAGCATTTGGGATATGTTTAATGGTGGCAGTGTTCAAAATTTGAACTATAAACCTGTGAGCAACGCTGCAAACATCAGAGTGAAAGAACCACCAAAGGCAAATCAACCAGAAGACTATAACGGAGCTGTTGGTCAATATTCTTTTGAAGCTAAACTATCTGCCAAAGAAGCTAAAACTGATGAAGCTATTACACTAACGCTAAAACTCAGCGGCACAGGAAATCTGAAAACAACCGAACTTCCAAAGCCTGAATTTCCTGATGGCTTTGAGGTATTTGATCCAAAAACAAAGGAAGACATCAGCAACAGTACTTCAGGATTTAAACAATATGATTATTTAATTATTCCGCGACAGCCCGGTCAATATAAAATCGAGTCTGTTTCTTTCTCCTATTTCGATCCAGCGAAAGAAAAATATTTCACGCTTAAGCCTCCTGAGTTTTCAGTAAATGTTACGGGAGCTCCATCTCAGGCTGTAGTTCAAAACAATGTATCTGCCCCTGTGAGTGCCAATGCGCCAGTGCAAAGTTTGGGTAAGGATATCAGATATATTAAAACAGATAAAACGGCTTTAGAGGTAAGCTCAAATTTCCTTTCTTCTCCATTGCATTATGGGCTTATGTTTTCTCCGATATTTCTTTTCCTTGGAATAATAGCTGTGAAGCGGAAAAGCGAAAATGATGCTAAGGATATTGCAGGCAGCAAACTGCGTAAAGCAAAAAAAATGGCGAAAAAACGTTTGGAAAATGCAGCTCAACACTTAAAATCCAATGCGCCAAAACTGTTCTATGATGAAGTTTCCAGAGCTGTGTTGGGCTATTTCAGCGATAAATTGCAAATTGCTGTTGCTGACCTTTCCAAAGAAAATATAGGTGAAAAGCTTTTGCAAAAAAATGTTTCTCAAAACATGATTGATGAAACCAAACAGCTATTAGAAAATTGTGAGTTTGCTCTATATACCAACCAGGTAAGTCCAGCAAATATGGAGCAGCAATATCAAAATGCCATACAACTCATTTCATCACTTGAAGATGTATTACAATGATGAAAGGATTTATTCAAATATTATGTTGTCTGCTTTTTTTAGGAAATGCTTATGGTTCTTCAGAAGAAAAGTTATTTGCCGAAGCCAATAATTCATATAAAGTTGGCGACTATGAAATGGCAATCAATAAATATGAACAACTTATCAGAGCCGGTAAAAAATCAGCCGGCTTATATTACAACCTCGGTAATGCTTATTTCAAAACCAATCAAATAGGTCGTGCCATTTTAAATTACGAACGTGCCCAAAGACGCAATCCTGATGAAGAAGACATCAGACACAACCTTTCATTTGCGAAGGCTTATACAAAAGATAAGATAACGGCTGAAAATCCCAATCCCCTGCTGAAACTTAAAGAAAACTTTTTAAGAACATATTCTTCTTTGACATGGTCTGTTTCCGGAATAGTTTTGATATGGCTATCGCTGTTGTTTTTTGCACTATATCTTTTTGTGCTGAGTTTTCGAAGAGTATTCTTCTTCTTGGGTAGCTTATTCCTAATTAGCGCCTTATTGTTTTTCTTTTTCGGCAGACAGCAATCAGCCATCGAGAATAAATGTGGCTTTGGTGTAGTCATACTTGCTAAAACATTTGTAAAGAGCGCACCAAGCAGCGATGCAGCAGATATTTTTGTACTACACGAAGGCACTGAAGTGAAAATATTAGACAGGGTAGATGGCTTCGCAAAAATCAGAATTGCAGATGGGCAAGTGGGTTGGACAGAAATGGACACTGTAGCTTCCATTTAATCTCAAAATAAATTTCAGGAAAAATAAGAGGCGAATTGCTTTCTTTGTTTTGATGCAAAAATCACACAGAAACGATTTAACGAACTGGCTCCTTTTAGGTTCACTCACTATCATTTGGGGAAGCTCCTATATCCTGATTAAAAAAGCACTGATTGCTTTTACACCCATTGAAGTGGGTCTGCTCAGAATTTCACTTTCCTTTTTGGTAACTACGCCTTTTTTATTCGGTGCATTGAAAACAATCCGCCACCAGAACCTTTGCAATATACTTACAGTAGGATTGCTGGGAACCGGAATTCCGGTTTTCCTCTTTGCTTTTGCCACTACAAAAATAAGCAGCTCTGTAAATGGCATTATAAATTCCTTATCGCCTTTGTTTACGGTACTCAGTGGATTTATACTTTTCAAAACCTCCGTTTCTAAAGAAAAGATTTTAGGCGTATTGATTGGGTTAGCAGGTGCAGTTGTGCTAGTTGTCGGGCGATATGGATTAAACCTTTCTCTATCATCCTTCGCGCTTTTATCGGTGATTGCCACTCTATGTTATGGTACCAATTCAAACTTTGTAAAAGAAAAATTTCCGAAATCAAATGTGCTTCAAATCACATCGTTGGCTATGACTATGATGGGCGCGCCATCACTAGTTGCTCTTTTCTTATTAGATGTTCCGCAAAAAATTATCACACAGCCTAATGCATTACTTTCCTTTTCAGGTATTTTGTTTTTAGCTGTTTTCGGAACAGTAGTGGCATGGATTATTTTCTATAAACTGGTACAAAGAACGGATGCGCTTTTTGCGGCATCGGTTACATATCTGATTCCTTTAGTAGCCATACTTTTTGGAGTTTTAGACGGAGAGCTTTTCACTAAGGTTCAAGCTTTAGGTATGCTGCTGATTTTGGCAGGCGTTTACTTTGTGGGGAAGAAGTATGAATGAGTTTTTGAATGTTTATTTGTCATGCTGACCACAGGAAGCATCTCTTTATGATATTCCTCACTCGGAGACTCGCATCGGAATGACAAAAAAATAATAATCGAAGACGCCCCTTAAAACTCCATCGGCACTTCAATCAATAATAACTCGCAGCCGGTTTCTGTTTTGAAGTTTACTTTTTCAGTTTCCCAAATCCCAATAGCATCGAGCTTTTCGAGCAGTTGGTTTTCAACCACTACACTTCCTTCTACTGTCATTATATAAAGACCATGCTTGGGATTCTTCATAGTATATGAAAATTCTTTGCCTTCAGAAAAGTTGCCCAAATGAAGCCAGGCTTGTTGATGAATCCACACTTCGCTTCCTCCATCTTTTGGAGAAACTACAAGTTGCCACTTGTTTTCCCGCTCTGCTACATCATAAGTTTTTTGCGCATAGCGCGGAGCTACATTTTGCTCCTCAGTCAAAATCCAAATCTGAAACAAACTCACATGGCGGTCAGCATTCGCATTCATTTCGCTATGCTCCACTCCGGAGCCTGCACTCATCACCTGTACAGCTCCTGTTTTTATTACTTCCTCATTGCCCAAACTGTCTCTGTGGCGCAAAGCACCAGAGGTGGGAATGGTAATAATCTCCATATTCTGATGCGGATGTCTGCCAAAGCCCATTGCTGGAGCTACGGTGTCATCATTGAGCACACGCAATGCCCCGAAATTTACTTTCTGTGGGTCATAATAAGATGCAAATGAAAAAGAATGAAAGGCTTTTAACCAGCTATGGTCAGCGAATCCTCTATCGCTTGCGCGGTGTATGATGTGTTTCATACTGCAAACTTCCTCATAAAAAACAGAAGCCTGAAAATCTTTGCAATTATTTTACTTTCCTTCCTTTCGCTACTCTTTGGTTTAGCTCTGAGTTGTCTATTCTGCGCATATCCAACATCAAAATAGCGGCTACGGACTCAGGTGCAGTATAATATGTTGTGCCATTGTATATAATCGTTCCAACTTTATTTTGCAGGCTTGAAAATGCGATTGAAAACCTGTTATTCATGTTCACGTTCTTTCCAAAATTAATGAAGTAAGAATCATTTTTCTCAAAGCTAATACTCAGTTTGCCACTTGCTTCCTGAACCAAAACACCCGGAGTGCCGCTGCGAATGATAATCTCTTCTACTTTCTCTCCGTTAATAGTTTTGATTTTGCCTTCCTGAATTCTCGTTTCGCCATCTATTACTTTGCGTTGCAAAATGAAAGCATCGGAAGTGTAAAACTGAATTCGCTTCAAGTCGCCCTCAGTCCAATTATATTTCTGACGAAGTGCATCTGTGTATGGAACCATGTTTTTGCATGAACTTAAAGCAATAAGAGCGGTGAAAATTAGAATCAGATTTTTCATAATTGATGTTGTGATTTTTAAATAACCAATATGCATGCCAACTTTTTTAAAACTTCAAAAACTTTGGAAAAGTTGTATGGCTATTTATGCAATTCGATTGCCGTCCTTATCGTATATCTTAGTTTCAGATTCACGCTTGTAAGGGGCAGCAGGTTGCACCAGTCGTTCCAAAATTCCATTGAGCAGAGAAAGCAGCAAACTAAATAATATCGCCCAACCCCAGCCATCTACTTCGAAGCCTGAGCCTATGAGCCAATCAGCCACCATGATGATGGATGCATTCACAATCAAGAGAAATATTCCGAATGTGAGAATAGTAGCCGGTAGTGTAAATAAAATCAGAACCGGTTTCAGGCTTACGTTCAAAATAGCAAGCACAAAAGCTAATGCCAGAGCATAACCAAAATCCTCTACATGTATACCGCTTAGTATGTAAGATGAAATAACCACAGCCACCGCATTGAGAAATAACTTGATAATAAAATTCATTTTATAATAATGTTGAATCAAACATAAGAAGAATTCAAAGCAAAATAGTGGGTAGCTAAAACTCTTTAAGAAAAAATCGCATTTAGCACTTCAACTACTTCGAAAACTGATTACATTCGCCCGATGCATTACCTTTCTGTAGAAAACCTCACGAAATCGTTTATCGATAAAGCCCTTTTTCAAGATGTTACTTTCCACGTTAGCCGTGGTGATAAGATAGCTTTGGTAGCTAAAAACGGTTCCGGCAAAACCACTTTAATGCGCATTATTGCCGGCAAAGATGTGCCGGATAGTGGCAAAGTATGGATTCATAAGGATGTGCGCGTTTGCTACCTGGATCAGGAACCTCAGTTTGACAGCAACAGAAATGTGCTGGAAACTATTTTTGATCATCCCAATCCTGTGGTGGATGCTGTGAAACAATATGAGCTGATTCTGGAAGAAGAAAATCCTGATGAGCACAAGCTGCAGGAGATAATGAATAAAATGGATGAGCTTAATGCCTGGCAGTTTGAGAATAAAGTGAAGCAAATCCTGAATGCGCTGAAAATTACGGACATGCATCAGAACACCCAAACTCTTTCCGGTGGACAAAAAAAAAGATTATCACTGGCAAAAACGCTTTTGGATATTGAGTTTGAGGCTGGACACAAAATGCTACTGCTGGATGAGCCTACCAATCATCTTGATTTTGAAATGATAGAATGGCTGGAAAACTTTCTGTCTGCTGATAATATTACCCTCTTGCTCGTGACCCACGATCGTTATTTTCTGGATAATGTTTGCAACAAAATCATAGAACTCACAGAGACCGAGACCATTCCCTACAATGGCGATTACGAATACTTTTTGGAAACCAAAGCAGAGCGTGAATCAGCAGCGGGTGCAACTATAGACAAGGCGCGAAATCTGCTGCGCAAAGAACTGGAATGGATGCGCAAGCAACCCAAAGCGCGAACTACAAAATCAAAATCACGTATTGATGCCTTTTACGATTTAGAAAAAAAGGCTTCGCAAAAGAAACAAGATCAGGAACTGGAGCTGAATATGAAAATGTCACGCCTTGGCGGTAAAATTCTAGAACTCAAAAAAGTGTATAAAGCCTTTGGTGACAGACAAATTCTGAAAGGTTTTGATTACACTTTTAAACGAGGAGACAGAATCGGCATTATTGGTCCAAACGGTGTTGGGAAAACTACATTTCTGAATATCCTACTTGGATTGGACAAACCGGATTCCGGAAAGATTAATCATGGAGAAACTGTGGTGTTTGGCTATTTTGACCAAAAAGGAATTGAAATAAAAGAAGACAAGCGTGTGATAGAATATGTACGCGAATTTGCAGATAACTTCACGCTTGCAGACGGCACAAAAGTATCTGCATCTCAGTTTTTACAGCTATTTCAATTTACACCTGAGCAGCAATTTACTTTCATTTCAAAATTGAGTGGTGGAGAAAAGAAACGATTACAACTACTCACTATTCTTTTCCGCTCACCAAACTTTTTGATTTTGGATGAGCCTACCAATGATCTGGATTTGCTTACGCTTCAGACTTTAGAAAATTTTCTGGAAAATTATCCGGGCTGTTTAATTGTGGTTTCGCACGACAGGTATTTTATGGATAAGTTGGTAGAGCACTTATTTGTTTTTGAGGGAAATGGTATTGTTTCTGATTTCCCGGGCAACTATACGTTATACCGTTTCTACAAAAATCAGGAATCAAAAAATAAAATCAACTACGAGATTACCGCTCCACAGGCTGAAGTAAACGACAAACCTGTTGAAACACCCAAACAGGAATCTAAACGAAAATTATCCTACAAGAAAAAACTGGAATTTGAAAAGTTGGAAAAAGAAATTCCTTGTCTCGAAATAGAGCGCGATGAAATAAATCACAAACTTACCCAGCCGGATTTAGGTTTTGATGAAATGCAAAAACTCACCAAACGCATAGGAGAAATAGCCGTTGCGCTCGAAGAAAAGGAAATGCGCTGGCTGGAGCTAAGTGAGTAAACTGCGATAATACTCCAAAGCTAAGGTTGATTCTTTCAAAATGAAAATTCAAAAGAAACTACCTACTATTGCGCCATGAAGAGCTTTTTCAGTTTCATGACGCTTTTACTGATAAAAGGATTGTCCTTTTTGCTGTTTCGGTATAAAATCGAATGGCCCAACAACAATAAAAACATTGCGTGGAATGATGTGCGGCTGCTTGTGCTCCTGAACCACACCTCACTTTTAGAGCCTCTTTATCTGGGATTTCTGCCAATTTCTTTCCTTTGGCAACTTTCCAAAAAGATGGTAGCCCCGGGTGCGGACAAAACTCTGAACAGACCTCTTGTTGGGCTTTTCTATAAAATATTTAGTCCAGGCATGGTTCCTATTACCCGCAAGCGAGACGATAGCTGGAAACAGTTTATGGATGCCATTTATGACGATTCTATCATTGTAATCATTCCCGAAGGACGCATGAAACGCAAAAACGGATTGGACTTGAACGGGAATAAAATGACGGTAAAGAGCGGAGTAGCCGAAGTTTTGGAAGGGTTACACTCTGGGCAAATGATTATAGCCTATAGCGGAGGACTACACCATGTGCATGTTCCTGGTGAAAAGGGCTACCACTTCTTCAAAACACTGAAAATGAACCTTGAAACCTTTGATATTGCTACTTATAAGAATATGTTTGGCGCTGATACCGACACCGATGAATGGCGCAAAAAAGTAGTGGCAGATCTTCAACACCGCCTGGAGACCAAAGTGCCTGTTCTTGATGAATAGACTATCACCGCATAGCCGCTTTAATACTGATAAAAAAACCATCTTAAAAAGAGCGTGTAAAGAATGTTGAAAAATTGTGCGAAATCCTTATTTTGCGCCTCCTTTTATATAAAGCAAATATTAAAAAACAATAAAACATGGCATTAATTGGAAAACTAAGAGAGCGTTCAGGAATTATCATCGGGGCTATTGCGGTAAGTATTTTAGGCTTCCTGATTATGGATGCAACCAATAATCAGTTTGGCGTACTCAAAGGACGAAACACCACTGTGGGTTCTGTAAATGGTGAAAGCATAGACTACAACGAGTTTATGAGCAAATACGAGGAGAATCAAAAAAATGCTGAAGAGCAGATGCGCGGACAGGGCGGGCTTACAGACGAGCAGAGAAATTTTCTTCGTCAGCAAACATGGGACGAGTTCGTTACCAATACCTTGATGAGCAAAACTTATGAGCAAAATGGAATAGCTGTTACCGATGATGAAATGGTAGAACTTACTACCGGACAAAATGCGCATTCTTATATACGTCAATCGTTTACAAATCCTCAAACTCAGCAATTCGAGCCTCAGTTTGTAAAAATGTTTATCCAGAACTTGGATCAGGATGACAAAGGAACTGAACCGGGTACAAAGCGAAAGCAATGGAACAATCTGGAAAGAGAAATTAAAAAGAATCAGTTATCACAAAAATATAATGCGCTGATTTCAAAAGGACTTACCACTCCATCGTGGTTAGCTGAGTCTATCTATCAGGATGCCAATAAAACCGCTGATACAAAGTTTCTTGCTTTCCCTTATTCTGAAATAAATGAAACAGAACTTAAATACACTGATGATGACTTGAAAAAATATCTGGAGAAAAATGCTGCGCGCTACGAGCAAAAAGAAGAGTCCAGAAAAATTCAGTATGTAGCCTTTGATATTGTGGCATCAAGCAGCGACTCGGCTCTTGCTTTAAGCTCACTTACGGATAAACTGGAAGATTTTAAAAAAGGAGCAAAGTCTGGCGATGACTCTCTTTTTGTAAAAATATACTCTGAAACACCTTTCAATAACTATTACTTCACCCGTGACCAATTGGCATCCAGTTCAGTTGTAGATACACTTTTCAGACTGCCTGTGAAATCTGTGATAGGACCATACATAGAAGATGGTATGTATAAGTTTGCCAAAATCACTAACCGAAAAGCCTTATCTGATTCTGTACGAGTTCGTGAAATTATATTCTCATTTGACAATGTGAAAACACAGGAAGAGGCTCAGGTGAAAAGAAAATTATTTGACAGCGTTTTCACTCAGATAGACTCTTTCAAAAAGGATTTCGGCATGATGGCAGCAATGTTCTCTGACGATCAGGCATCCAGAGTGAAAGGCGGAGATAAAGGATGGATAAAATTTGGTCAAAGTGAGCAAGTGTATAATGCAGCAATATTCTATTTCGCATCAAAAGGCGAAGTAATCAAGACTTATACTCAGAATGCATTACACATCGTTCAAATCATTGAAGACAAGCCTACAAAACCTGCTGTTCAGGTCGCTTATTTTACAAAAACAATATTGCCAACGCCTGAAACTGAACGAGCGATTTACGCAACAGCCAGCAAATTTGCTTCAGACAATAACACAGAGGCGAAATTTAAAGAGGCGGTTAAGGGCAATCCAAATGCAAAAACTGTGGAATTTATAACTAAAAACGATTTCTCAGTTTATGGTATAACAAATGCTCGCGAACTGGTAAGATGGGCTTTCAACGCTAAGAAAGGAGAAGTTTCTTCCATTATTGCAGCTGAGAAAAAACACTTAGTTGCTTATGTAGAGACTACCAGAGAGAAAGGAACACCGGAACTGGATGCAGTAAAAGAACAGGTGAAAATTGCATTTATCAAGGATAAAAAGAATGAA
>CANHIG010000045.1 GCA_947461105.1 Bacteroidota bacterium
TGCAACTTCTGCGATTTACACGACAAGTGGGTGAAGATGTATCCTAATGATGAACGAGGACAGGAAATCTGGAACAAACAGCTTGAGAAAATTAAACAAGACGGCAAAGGAAAAAAATATGATTGTGTAGTTGGTATCAGTGGCGGACGCGACAGTACTTATGTGCTGCATCTTATAGTTACAAAATACAAACTTCGCCCGCTTGCTGTTCACTTCAACGATGGATTTGATAATCCCGTTGGCGGTGAGAATATGATAAATATTACCAAGAAACTTGGCGTGGAACTCCGCACTATCACAAGCGACTGGCGCGAAGCAAAGGATTTAAAAATTTCATTTCTCAAAGCATCAGTTCCTGAACTGAATGAAGGAACGGATGTTGGAATTGCTGCTTCGTGTTTCGGAGTGGCGCACAAAGAAGGAATTAAGCACATGATTTACGGCCAGTCTTTCAGAACAGAAGGTGTGAAACCCATGAGTTGGGCTTATATGGTTGGCGATTATCTGAATGATGTTCAGAATAAATACGGCACTGTAAAACTTCGCCCGTGGACAGCCGATGCCCCGAATTATCATCTCGGCTGGAAAGAACTTGCGTACTATTCTTTGGTGAAAGGAATCAAAGCATATTCTCCGCTTTACTACGAAAATTACGTGCGCAAAGAAGCAGAAGAAATTATAATTCGTGAATACAATTGGGTTTATCCCGGTGCGCATTATTATGATGATTTGTACTGGTCGCTTATTACTTATACGCATCGCGTAAAATTCAATATTGATTTTCGACTAAATGCATATAGCGCACTTATTCGTGACGGACAAATGAATCGCGACTGGGCAATAGAAGCGGTTAAGAAACCTTATGTGATGGAAGACCCGCGCATTATTGATTTGTGCCTGAAGCGGCTTGCTATCAGCCGAGAACAGTTTGATGAATGGGTAGCACTACCGCCAAAAACTTTTCATGATTATGATACCGGATACGAAACCATTAAACTATTTCGTCCGCTTATCAAGCTGGTAACTAAAATGGGGTTCATGCCTGAGATTGTTTACGATAAATATTTTCTCTGTGGCGAGTAAAAAATATATTTTGGGGATTAACGGTGGCGTTCGTCCTGGTTATCAGGATATTTCAGCTGTGCTGATGCGCGATGGCAAAGTGATTGCAGCTATCGAAGAAGAAAGGCTGAACAGAGTAAAACATGATGCGGGACATTTACCGATTCTATCAGTAAAAGAAGTTTTGAGCATTGCAGGAATCAGTATGGAAGATGTTGATATAGTTGCGTTTCACGGCAGCACTTGGCAGCTGGAAATAGAAATTGTTTTACAAAAGCACTTTGAAAATTATTTTGGGTTTTGTCCTGCAATTAAGCGCTATCATCATCACGACTGCCATGCTGCCAGCACGTTTTATCCTTCGGGCTTTGAAGAGGCTCTTGTAATTACAGTTGATGGATCCGGTGACGGTGTGAGCACACAAATTGCCATTGGCAGAAAAAATAAAATCGAAGTTTTACATCGGTTCAATCGCCCGCAAAGTCTGGGAATGTACTATTCCATGATGACACAACTTTGTGGCTTCACACGCGATGCTGATGAATACAAACTCATGGGACTTGCCGCTTATGGCGATGGTTCAAAATTCGATTTGAATTCTTTGCTGCAGATTAATGAAAACTGCTATCATTTTGATGAATCCTTTATGGTGGAAATTCTTCCCGGGCAATCTTCTCCAAGCCGTTATGAAATGCTGTTCAGTAAAAAGCTCCACGACCAGACAGGATTGCAAAGGAGACATGAAAATGAAATTTCAGAGCCATACAAACATCTTGCAGCCGTAGCGCAAAGCCAATTGGAAAAAGCCCTGGCGGCTTTGGTGAAAAAGTATATAGCAGAAACAGAAATCAGAAAAGTTTGCATAGCGGGAGGAGTGGCACTGAACTGCCTTGCCAATCAAAAAATAGAAGCTCTGGAAGAAGTGGATGAATTATTTGTGCAACCTGCTTCCAGCGATGCTGGAATTTCTCTGGGTGCTGCTTATCTCGCAAGTCTTGATTCGGGTGTTACCAATTTTGAAAAGCAAACACACACTTTTTACGGCAATCAGTTTTCGCAAAGTGAAATTGAAGAAACGATTCAGAAATGCAACCTTGATTATATCAAAGTAGAAAATCCTGTGGCGGCTGCGGCTGAGTTACTGAGCCAAAACAAAGTTATTGGCTGGTTTCAGGGAAGAATGGAATTTGGCCCAAGAGCGCTCGGAAACAGGAGCATTCTCACCAATCCTGCTGCTCCGGGCATTCAGCAAATCGTAAATCATAAAGTAAAATTCCGTGAAGGATTTCGCCCTTTCGGAGCCTCTGTGCTTGAAGAAGATTTTCATCATTTCTTTGAAGCAAAATGCAGCGATGCGCCATACATGACAAAAGTGTTCAAGGTAAAACCGGAACATCAAAAACTTTTGGAAGGAGTAACTCATGCCGATGGCACATGCAGAGTGCAGACAGTAAACAAAGAGCAAAATGAGCTTTACTACAACTTACTTTCAGCATTCAAAAAGCAAAGCGGACACGGAGTATTGCTGAACACCAGCTTCAATCTAAACCACGAACCAATTGTGAATACTCCGCGTGAAGCCATTGCGAGTTTTTACGCCAGCGGATTAGATGCGCTGATTATCGGTAATTGTTTGATTAAAAAATAGCATTTATGGCTTTTGTAGATATTCTGACCAATTCCGAAAAAAACGATGAACTCAAAAGTCGGGGTTATGCAATTGTCCCCTTTCTTACACCTGAAGAAATAAAATCGCTCACCGATTATTTTTACGCCAATCATCAGTCGCTGCCTGATGGCATGTATGCTTCGTCTCATTCACCTGATTTTGATTTCAGGAAAAAGATGAACGATGAAATTAAACGTATTTGTAAAAGAGCGGTTGATGTTACTTTTCAAAATGCCACTGCGCTTGGTGCTACTTTTATGGTGAAGAGCAAAGGCGAAAACGGCAGTCTGCATCCGCATCAGGACTGGAACATAGTGGATGAACGCGAATTCAACTCATACAACATCTGGCTTCCGCTAGTGGATGTGAATGCTGAAAACGGTACTTTACTGATTTTGCCCGATAGTCATAAAACCTTTGAAAACATTCGCGGGCTCAACATTCCTTCTTCTTATGAAAAAGTGGAAAATGAAGTGTGGCAATACTTTGTTCCGCTCAATATGAAAGCCGGTGAAGCGCTGGTTTACGACCATCGTTTGCTTCATGCATCGGGAATCAATAAAACTGAAACTCCGCGTTTGGTGATTGTATACGGACTCATTCCTGCAGCATCCACCATGCGCTATTTCTACACCAAAGGCGATGTAATTGAGGAGTATGAATGTACTGCTGATTTTTACTTCAACGAAAATATTATAGAAGGGCCAAAAGGGTTGAAACTGCTGCGTTCCGTTCCTAATCAAAATCCTGAAATGAGTTTAGTACAGTTAAAGGAAATGTATGAACCCGGGAAATCTGTCATTGACAAATTGTTGAGTATATTTAAATAAATTTGCGAAACGATAAAAAGAATTTCATGCTCTCTTTCCTGAAAAATATATTTCAATCTGAACCAAAGCAAACTAAATCCACTCCTGAAGATGTTGGCGCATTTTATAATGAAACCACAGACAAATTCATAGAAGTTTATGGTGAAATAATTCAGGCATTCCGAACGCATAATGTAGCAGATTATCTCGATTACACCATCGAGCAGGCTTCGCTCAAAGATGGCTTAAAAGTTCTGGATGCGGGTTGCGGAATTGGCGGTCCGTCATCATACTTTGCAAGTAAAATAAATTCAGATTTCACCGGAATTACTATTTCAGACGAGCAAGTAAAAAAAGCACAGGAATTGCTGAAAACTAAGGATCTGAAAGGAAGCGTTACGATTCAGAAAGGCGATTATCACAAGTTAGATGAGCTTTTTCCGGCTGAATCATTCGACAGAATTTTGTTTCTGGAATCTTTCGGCCATTCATACAACCATACAAAAGTTATTGAACAGGCGCATAAAGCACTGAAGCCTGGTGGAATTCTGTATATCAAAGATTTGTTTAAACGCGAACATCCGAACGAGGAAGACGGCAAACGAATTGACAGAATCATTGATGAAATTAATAAAGCGTATCGCTATAATGTGGCTGATTTGTATGAAGTGCTGAAAACAATTCGCAGGCTCAATTTCATTGTACTTTCTGTAAAAACACCCGATGTGAAAATCGGAGAGTTTGAACATCTGACTATTTCCAATGACTTTCAAAACTTGTTCGATATATCAAAAATTATCGGATGGGATGATTACGTTTTCCCCATTGATTTTTACGAAATCAAAGTGATGAAAGCGCCATTTGATGTAAACAAGGAAAAACATCTTTACTTTCTGAATAATCCATCGGCTGCCGAGCATTTTAAAAAAAAATAAAGTCGTATCTTGCTGCTGAATGGCAAAAGAGCGCAGCACAACTTTTTTCAGAGCAAACGACTGGTGGATTGGCAAGGCTTCTACTTTGCTGATGTTGGTTTATTTATACAGTTATTTGCTCCAAATTCCTTTTGAAAAATTCATTTGGCTTGGTGCTGTATCGCTCGTTGTTATTATCGGTTTTGCTTCTTTCGGTTATCTGACTAACGACTGGTTCGATCAAGAGCAGGACGCACTTGCCGGAAAGAAAAATATTTTTCAGGGGAAAAGTCGCTTTATACGTCTTTGTTATTTTTTGATTGCCTTTATCCTGATTGTCGTTCCGTGGCTTGTGTTGCCATTCAATACCAAATCCATTGCATTAATTTTTATCGAGCTTTCCCTTTTTCTCATTTACTCTGTTCCGCCAATTCGGCTTAAAGAAAAAAATTATTTTGGCTTATTAGTGGATGCGCTTTATGCTCACGCTGTTCCTGCTTATTTTGCTTTACACACTTTTCAGCTTGCAGCTGGGAAATCACTTCCTTTATATTTTGTTGTTTTTTTAATGCTTTGGCAGTTTTTTATTGGGTTTAGGAATATTATGATTCATCAGATAAATGATACAGAGGAAGATAAGAAAGCGGGAGTAAGGAACTGGAGTGCCGAGATAGAAGTAAATAAAGTTTGGATTGCAGTTCATTCAATTGTCACAGTAGAAGTTCTATTGCTTTTGTACATTATTTATTTCGCTTTCGGAAGTATACAAAAGTTACAATTGATTTCATTAGCTGTATTACTTTTTTTCTTCTTTGTCTATGTGTTATATCACAAAACAAAGCGCTACTTTTTTTCAGCTTTTGTGAACTGGGTAAACTTTCCTAATTTCTATTATGAATATTTTTTATCCGTCATAACATTTACAACATTAATTATTTATGATAAAAGCTATTTCATTTTAGTCGGTTTTCATGTAGTGCTATTTTTTATTCCAGCTATTATCTCAACAATAAAATTGATTTTCGGCATCTATTTATCCATCCCTTTTTTTGGTCT
The DNA here is from genome assembly GCA_947461105.1 of Bacteroidota bacterium. GTDB lineage: Bacteria > Bacteroidota > Bacteroidia > Chitinophagales > LD1 > CALAYL01. The sequence continues at coordinate 5,511 of CANHIG010000045.1, forward strand.
TTTTTTAACCTGTTTTTACATTCCAATCCGAAGACTGATATCGTTTATAGTAAATATTTCCATTTATTATTTATTCATAATATTTGGAGTTGATTTAATAAAAGAAAAAATGTCGGCTGCCGATTATTTAAAAAGGAAAAGAAACAAAAAATAATGTGCGGCATTATTGGTCATATAAATACACGAAGTAAAATAAACCATGAGCAGTTCGTTCGTATGCGCGATACGCTCATCCACCGAGGACCCGATGATGCTGATGCAAAGTTTTTTAATAATGATTCCATTGCGCTCGGCCATAGACGGCTCTCTTTTCTCGACCTGAGCGAAGCAGGAAGACAGCCTATGTGCAATGAAAATGAAACAGTCTGGATTGTGCTCAATGGTGAAATATACAATTACATTGAACTGCGGAAGACTCTATTGCAACTCGGCCACCAATTTAAAACGAATTCTGATACAGAAGTAATCATTCACGGATACGAAGAATGGGGAACAGAAATAGTGAACAAGCTCAAGGGCATGTTTGCGTTTGGTCTACTTGATTTGAAAAGGGATAAGCTCATTTTAGTTCGTGACCGCTTTGGCATAAAGCCACTTTATTACACCAATTTTGACGGACAATTTGTTTTCGCTTCAGAGTTGAAAGCTATTGTGGCTCATCGTGAAGTGAAACGAGAAATGGATATGAGTGCCTTTGCTGATTACTTTGTTTACCGCTACATTCCTTCGCCTAAAACGATTTGGAAAAATATCAGCAAGCTTCCACCTGCACATTTGTTGATTTATGATTATAAAAAGCAAAGTCTCTCAACAGGAGAATATTGGAAATTAAATTTTAATCAGTCTGGTTGCAACAACATAAATCTTGCTGAAGAAGTTGGCAGCATGATTGAAGAATCAATAAAAATTCATGCTCGCAGCGATGTGCCTGTTGGTTCTTTTCTCAGTGGCGGTTACGATAGCTCTGCTGTGGTATATTATTTGAAGAAAGCAGGTTATGTGCCCGATACTTTTGCCATTGGTTTTGAAGGTTGGGAAAACAGTGAACATTTTTATTCGGAGAAAGTAGCCATACATCTTGGTGTTCCGCTGCACTCGCTTATAGTAAATGATCAAAACCTTAACTTGCTCGACATTATGCCCGATGTATATGATGAACCGATTGCCGACATTTCAATTCTTCCGACCTGGTTGGTCAGCAACAATGCAGTGAAAAATGTAAAAGCAGTGATGAGTGGCGAAGGTGCGGATGAGTTGTTTGTTGGCTATACATGGCAGAAAGAGTTTTTTAAGAAAAATGAATCACAAAGTATATTAGATAAAATCAAAAGTTTCTATTCAGGAGTAGAAAATGAAAATGTGGCGTTTTATGCCAACGCCATGGCAATGGGAAGATTCGATAATTCTGAATTGAAGAAAATGATCTCACCTGCATTGCATGAGCATATCAATGGCGATGCAGATTGGTTTTATAGAAAGAATTATGATGCCTCACTATCACCCTTGAAAAGAATTCAGCAAATGGACGTTAAATGCTTCATGGGCGAATTGGTCCTTACAAAAGTTGACCGTGCCAGTATGGCTAATTCATTAGAAGTGCGTGTGCCTTTTCTCGATCATGAAATTTACGACAAGGTTTTAAGTTATAAAGAATCTTGCTATTATAAAGCAACAGAAACAAAACATTTACTTTATCAGAACATCAAAAATCATTTGCCTGAAGAAATTCTGCATCGGAAGAAACAGGGATTTGTTGGCCCTGATTTGTTTTACATGAATATTGAGTGGTATAAAAGCATACTAAAGGACTCCTCTTTGATTAGGGATGGTTTGATTAGAAAAGAATATTATACTAACTTAGTTGCTAAGAAAGACCATTGGCGTTTATGGAAGTTAGTAGTGATAGAAAAATGGTATCAAAGATGGATTGTTTGAGTAAATTAATTTTTAATCCCCCCAGCTAACAGAAAATTCTAAATTCTGCACGAATTTTATACAACATATTTATGATGTGGAGTTATTTAAAAACAAGATTAGCCGATTATAAGTATCTAATTAATTTGTATTGGTTTTCTTTTTGGGCTTATAAATCCGAGATGAATAATCAAAGCATAGCGAATCCTTCTGAGCGTGATATAGATGAGGCCATAAAGTTTGCATTAAATAATGTAGGCTACATTATTGGTTTTTTACCGAATGAAAATCCTAAATTCCTTGATGGGAAAATAATACTTGAAGTTGGTCCAGGTCAAGATTTTGGAGTTCCTCTTGTGTTAATGGGATTTGGTGTTAAAAAGGCTATTTTGATAGATAAATTCTTTTGTAAATGGGAAGAAGATTTTCATCCGAAATACTATCGTCAACTTTTAGAAAAGGCTGAACAAAAATACCATGGAATTGATTTTAAAGATTTAAGGGATGTAATAAAAAGTAATAGTCATATTTCTGAACGGCTTGAATTGCTTAAAGTCGGATTAGAAAATGTTGATACTATTCCAAATGAATCAGTTGACATTACCTTTTCTAATGCCTGTTTCGAGCATTTAGCAGATTCGCAAGCAGCAGTAAAAGAATTGGGGCGAATTACAAAATCAGGAGGCCTAGGATTTCATCAAATAGATTTTCGGGATCATCGAAATTATGATAAGCCTTTAGAATTTCTTACTATGTCCGACTGGGTTTTTAGAAGAGCTCTTGTATTATCCAAGGCTTGCCATGGAAATAGACTTCGTTCTACCGAGTTCGCGCAATTTTTTAGGGAGTCCGGGTTTGAATATAAATTTTTGGCTGACTTATTCTCTGATGACAAATACATGAAAGATGTTTTAACTCGTATAAATTCAAAATTTATGAAAATGCCGCAAGATTCAATTAGGATTTTGAGCGGCCGTTTTTTTTTAAAGAAAAAAATGAATAAATTTTCAAATCAAGAAATTCAAATTACTATTCTCGATAGAGCTTTTGTTTTTATAAAACAAAGAGAAAATAATAGATATAATGCGCAAAATGAATTTGGATTGTTCAAAGATAAATTTCAAGAGCTTCTCAATATATTTGAGCAAAATGGAAAAAAAAGAGAGATTTTAATACTCATGTATGAAAGTGATTTTAGTGAAATGTTTCTAAAGTTTAAAAAATATTCAACTGAGGAGTTATCTATACTCTCTGAAAACCATTTATCTGAATGGACATAATTGCATTTCAATGTTTAAAGGATTAAAGAGTAATAAGAAATTTATATTTGTGGTTTGTGGAGGTAAAGAGCATATTGATACGTTGCACTTTTCTTTGAGAGCACTTCAAAAGTTTTCCCAAAATGAAATAATCGTTCTTACTGATAGTGCACGAAATGAAATTCCCATTATGTTTTATAATGTGATAGATATTGAAACTCCTCATGAATTTAATAATCATCAAGCTAGCATTTTTCTAAAAACCGGAGCTTGTAAATTTTTACCAAGAGGGCCACTTTATTGTTATTTAGACACTGATGTTGTCGCTTTGGATTCCAATGTTGATATGGTTTTTTCATATTTTAAATCCCCAGTTACTTTTGCTTCAGACCATTGTCGCATTAATGCTTTTAGTCCAAGTGCTATAAACTGCGGATGTTTGGAGCAGTTTGATATGGATACAGCAGTTATAAAAAAGCATTATCAGCAATTTTCAACATTTAGTTTTAAGGAACAGAACCATATAAAAAAATGTATGGCAGAAATTAATTTACTTGTTGAAAAAAGCAAAAGAAATCGGTTTATTTATTTTCTTCATCAACTCCAATATGCATTACCGTTGAAATATTATTACTTGAACACAAAATACAAACTAAATAAACAGACTAAAGAATGGAATACCTTTTTGGGAAATAAGCTGAGTCAAACGCCTAATAATTTAGTTGAAGTAATTCAAAATCAGACAGGCTTTTTATTTGACACTAAATCACAAAGTTGGAAAAGAAGAGATGAAACTTCGCTTTCAAATCTTACGTGCAATCATCTTATTGAACAAATAAAAGAGACGTTTAATCAAGAGATTTCAGATGAACAATGGCAACATTGGAATGGGGGAGTTTTTTTATTTGATAATACCTCAGAGAGCTTTCTTGATTTATGGCACAAAAGCACTTTGCGGATTTTTGAAAATCCGAATTGGAAAACTAGGGATCAAGGAACATTAGCCATGGCTGTTTGGGAAATGGGTTTAGAAAATCACTATACGTTACCGATAGCCTTTAATTTTTTAGCCGACTATTTTAATGACACCGTTACATACCAAGGAGATCTCCAATTTCATTTGTCGAAAACTAATCAAGATATAAAACCCTATTTTATTCATATTTATCATCAATGGGAGAATCGTGCTTGGGAAGTATGGAATGATGTTGAAAAGAGAGTGCTATCTTCATGATAATAATGATGGGAAGTTGAAATGTGTTTTTTGAACTAGGAAATCATAATCCTTATTAGATTTAGTAATGGAAAAATTCGTTTTTGTTGTTTGTGGTACTGCTGAGCACATTGATACACTTCATTTTTCATTAAATGCCTTGAAAAAGTTTTCTAAAAATGAAATACTTATATTGACAGACAAATCAAGAAATAATAAAGAAATACTTCATCATAATATCATTGACGTTAAAACCCCTGTTGAGCTTAATAATCACCAAGCTAGTATTTTTTTAAAAACAGCTGTTCATCGTTTTATACCAAGAGGAGTCTCGTATTGCTATCTTGACTCAGATGTGGTTGCGGTTTCGACAGATTGTGATGATGTTTTTAGAGAAAGACACGGGGTAATAAATTTTGCTCCTGATCATTGCAAAATAAATAGTTTCAGTGCCCATGCAGTTAACTGTGGTTGCAATGAAAAATGGAATAATTGGCATAATGAATTAGAAACATTATTAAGTCAATATGACACAAGTAGACAAATAACAGATGCGAGTGCATTGCAAAAAAGGAAAGAACTTTTTGCAAAATTTGAATTGCTGAGGAGAAGCCCTCTGAATTATTTGCTTATAAGTTTACGTTTTGTATTGAGTCCAATCAGGTTTAAACTAGATAATGATACTTTCTATAACAGATGGAAAAGATATTGGCACGATGCTAATGGAAATGTAATCTTGTATTCAGATGAAAATATTTTTAAGAAAATTGAGCGGCACTCTAATTTTGTATGGAGTAAGATCAAGCAGAGATGGACTGTAGATGGCAAGTATGATGTTTATGAAATGAAATGTGACCATCTTCGTCAGCAAATAAAAAAGACTTTTAATATTGATGTGGAGGATAAAGAATGGCAACATTGGAATGGAGGCGTTTTTTTATTTGATGAACAAAGTCATAGCTTTCTTGATGCATGGCATGAAAAGACAATGCATATTTTTTCTTTGCCGGAATGGAAAATTCGTGATCAGGGAACATTAATTGCTACTGTATGGCAATTTGGATTACAAGACGAAAGGCTTTTATTAAAGAAGTTTAATTTTATAGCCGACTATTATAATGCAAACATAATGCTAGACAAAGAAAGCGGAATTGTTACAGATGATTCATTTAAAACTTCTTTCAAACCCACATTGATGCATGTTTATCATAACTTTGGTCTAAAAGGATGGGACATTTGGGATTGGTTAGAAAGTGTTGTAAGTAAAGAAGAGGAATAGTTTTTTTACCGTATCGAGTATGTTATGCTCATTTTGAAAAATAGGCTTTGATTTTAGAAGAAAATAAAGTTATAAACGGTCTCTGGATTGGCAATAGCCTGACAAAGATGGAATTGCTTACATTGAAATCCTTTGTAAAGCATGGGCATATTTTTCAATTATGGACATACACCAATCTCTCGAAGCAAGTACCAGATGGGGTAATTTGCAGAGATGCGAATGAGATCATACCTGAAAGTGAAATTTTTTATAGAAAGTATGCAGACCCGAAATTTGGAATTGGAAAAGGAAGTGTAGCAACTCCTTTTTCCGATTTGTTTCGATATAAGCTTTTATATGAACAAGGAGGCTGGTGGGTGGATATGGATATCACCTGTTTGAAACAATTTGATTTTGCATCTCCATATTATTTCAGAGCGCATCATGAGTTAGCTGTAATTGGTAATGTGATGAAATGTCCAAAGAACTCTGAAGTAATGAAGCTTGCTTACGAAAAAACTTTGGCTACATGTACTACAGATACAAAGGACTGGCTATTACCAAACAAAATATTAAATGAAGCTATTGAAAAATTTGGTTTGACTTCTTTCATTTATACTGGGCATTCAAATATTGATATGTGGTCTGAAACTAGTAAATTTATTGATGCAATAATTCCAATACCAGCTGATTATTATTTTTTACATTGGCTGAATGAGGAGTGGCGAGCAAGGGGTATTGGAAAATTTTTTATTTATGAAGGAAATACGCTCTCCGAACTATTAAAGATGAATGGTATTCATATTTATAGAAGACCTCTCTGGGAAAAGAAACTCAATATTCAAATATCTGTTTCATCCCTAATTCTTTTTGTATTTGCATTTGCAATCTTATTTTATTTCGGATGGGAGTGCTATTGGTTTAGTAAGGTGGGTTTGGCGTTTATCAAATGGCATACTCATCTTGCTGTTCCATTGCTCTTATGTAGTTTTACTTTTATATTGCTGTTGTTTTTGAAAAAGCGAGTAAAGTATATACTATACAATTTTCAAAGAATTTTATTTCCTATTGTTAGCGTCTATTTTACTCTGTTTTGTTTGGAATTTATATTAGTAATAACTGGGATAAATAAAACTCGCAATGAGAAAGAAGGGGGGTGGTATTTTTCCTATTACTTTGATAAAAATAACATCTACCATACGTGGCAGAAGAATTGTAGTCACCTATTAAAAAGTGCAGAATTCTGCCATTTTCGTAATGCAAACTCTCTAGGCTTCTCAGATATTGAGTGGATACATACATTGGAAAGCGATAGTACTATCAGAATATTATGTCTTGGAGATTCTTTTACAGAGGGTGATGGGGCTCCTAAGGATTCATCCTACCCGAAACTGCTTGAAAAGCTTTTAAAAAAGAACAGAAGAAATTATGAGGTAATGAATGCAGGAACATGTGGAAGTGATCCTTTTTTTAATTACATGGCATATAAAGATTTACTCTCACAATATCAACCTCAAGTTGTTCTTCAGGAGTTATCTACCCATGATATTCTTGCAGACTATATGCATAGGGGAGGGTTGGAGCGTTTTGGAAACAAGGAGCTGATTTCAACTAAAAATATATGGTGGGAACCGATTTATGCTTTAAGTTATACATCAAGAGTATTCTTTAATTTTTTTGGGCTTGCTGATAAAATTGCAAACAGCTATAAGTATGATGATATTGATTCAAAAAAAATGAATGAGGATTTTAGAAATCTTTTCAATGCATATGAACAACTGACTCAAAAAAATGGTGCTAAGTTGGTGGTTGTCTTACTACCGATGAAACATGAAACAGCAAATGGGGAATATGATTTTAAACTACCTGTTCCTGACGGGATAAGTAAAATTGATTTATTAAAGCACTATCAAAATAAATTCCATATAAATAATCAAAACTATCAGCAATATTATTGGGTTGAAGATGCCCATCATAATTCAAAGGGATATAATTTGATGGCTGATGGAGTATATGATACATTGAAAAATTTATAAAAATTATGAGATCTATACAGCCTTCTATTCTCTCCTGTTTTTAACCCTTTTAGTTTATCACTAAATAATTGTACTTTAAATCAATTATGTTTCATTTCTGTACTATCACAACTTCAGATCATCTCTACAAAACTTTTGCTCTTTTCGATTCCCTAAAAGAGCAAAATTCAGAAGTGTGTTTTCATTTACTCTGTATAGATAATGATGTACAAATAGTTAATCGTGATGGCCTCAAACATTATAAGATGTCTTTTCTGAGCGAAAACATCAATACGCAAATTATCCATAGTAAATACAAGGCCGACCTTGATAAAATTCGCTGGAGTTTGAAGCCAATATTTTTGAAGAGCCTCCTAAAGTCAGGAATTGAGAAGGTAATATACCTTGACAATGATTTGTATTTCTTTTCTAATTATAATTTTCTTTTTGACTTATTGGATAACTATAACTTTTTGCTGACACCCCATTATTTTTCAAAGGATTCCTCAAAAAGCCAGAATTGGTTTGAAGCAAATTACAGAGTTGGTCTTTTTAATGCAGGATTTATTGGTGTACATAAATCTGCAACTGAGTATTTGGATTGGTGGGCTTCATGTTGTGCATACAGGTGTGAGAAAAGCGCTTTTAGAGGCATGTATGATGATCAAAAGTATTTGGATTTAATGCCTGTGATTAACCCCGATGCTCATATTGTAAGGCATAAAGGCTGTAATGTGGCTGATTGGAATAGGAGTGAAGTAAAAAGAGAAATCAGAGATGGACAGCTGTACCTTGATGGGCAATACCCCTTGGTTTTTATTCATTTTAATTATACTACAATTGGTTCTATCCACAACGGTGCAGAGCTTCTCTTAAAACCGTATTTCGAAAAGTATTTTGAAAATCTTCAAAAGTATTATCCTCATCTTGAACGCAGAAATATGTTTGGTCCAAGTAAACTTATTGATCGTATCAAATATAAAATCTGGAAGTTTTTTACAGATAGGAATCTATAGCGACTATGCTATTTTTTCTGCGCCAAAATATACCTGCAAAGCTTTTGGAATATAAATTCCATCTTCCTTTTGATGGTTCTCTAAAAGGCTTGCTACAATTCTGGGTAATGCCAATGCACTCCCGTTTAGTGAATGACATAAAGCCACTTTTTTATTTTCATCTTTGAATCGCACTTTCATTCGGTTCGTTTGATAGCTCTCAAAGTTTGAAACAGAGCTGACTTCCAGCCATCGCTGCTGTGCCGTGCTATACACCTCGAAGTCATAAGTGAGCGCAGAACTGAAACTCATATCTCCGCCACAAAGTCTCAAGATTCTGTATGGCAATTCTAAAGCCTGAAGCAAACTCTCAACATGAGCAATCATCGCATCAAGCGTTTCGTAAGATTTTTCTGGATGTTGAATTTGAACAATTTCAACTTTGTCAAATTGATGTACACGATTCAGACCCCTTACATCTTTTCCATAAGAACCGGCTTCACGTCTGAAGCATGGCGTGTAGGCAATAAATTTTACAGGCAAATTTTTCGCATCTAAAATTTCATCACGTACAATATTTGTCACAGGTACTTCTGCAGTAGGAATCAGATAAAGATTATCGGCAGTGGCATGATACATCTGACCTTCTTTATCGGGCAACTGACCGGTTCCAAATGCAGAAGCTTCATTTACCATGTGTGGAGGAATCACTTCATTATATCCGGTATCAATTCCTCTGTCAAGGAAAAAACTAATTAATGCTCTTTGCAGTTTTGCCCCTTTACCTTTATATACAGGAAATCCAGCTCCGGTAATTTTTACACCAAGTTCTAAATCAAACAAATCATATTTTTTAGCCAATTCCCAATGTGGCAAAGAGCCTTCATGCAATACAGGAATTTCACCAACTTGTTTTATGTTTTCATTCTCCTCAGGAGTCTTCCCCTTTGGCACTGAAGCATGTGGCAGGTTCGGCAGTTTCACAATCAGATTTTGTTGCTCCTTTTCTAACTCACTGAACTTTGTTGTTAGCGCAGCACTCTGTTCTTTCAATGCAGCTACTTCCACTTTTTTTGTTTCTGCATCATCTTTTTTCCCTTCTTTAAACAGGGTCCCAATTTCCTTTGCAAGCGTATTTTCCTTATTTCTGATTTCATCCAGTTTGCCTTGAATGAGTCTTCTTTCTTCGTCTGTTTTCAGAATTTCATCTACAATATTCAGTTCACTGAAGTTTTTTACAGCAAGACGCTCTTTTACAAAATCAGGGTTTTGTCTTATAGTTTGTATTTCAATCATATCTTCAAAAAATGTGTTGCGAAGCTAAAAAAAGTGCATTGTCTTTAGGAGAAAAAGTATAACAGATGAAAAAAACAGGAAGATTAACACCCTCAAAATGGGGCAAACGCCAATTTATTCCTTAAATTCGCATCAAAATCAAAAACAATGTTTGGATTAGGAACACCTGAAATTATTATCATATTGGTGGTTGTATTACTACTATTTGGAGGCAAAAAAATACCTGAATTAATGCGTGGTTTGGGACAAGGCGTTAGAGAATTTAATGCGGCTAAGGCTAACATTAAAACTGAAATTGAAGAAGGCATGAAAGAAAAGCCTACACCTGTACAGCCTACCGAAAAGAAAGAAGCGTAACCCAATTTCATCAATTTAAAGTTACAGCGTATTCTATGCTGTTGATTCATAATTCTAAAGCATTCCGATGTCTGTGAACCATTCACTCACTATTGCCTCTGTTCAAAATCAGCTACTTCAAAACCAAACTTCTATTGAGCAAATAGTGGTTCACTATTTGTCAAATATTGAAAACAAAAAGCACCTCAATGCTTTTTTGGAAGTATTTGCTGATGAGGCTTTGGCGCGAGCTAAAGAATTGGATAGCAAAAGAAAATCGGGTGAAGTAATTGGTCGTCTTCATGGTTTGGTAATTGGTATTAAGGATAATATTTGCTATAAAAATCATAAGGTTTCTGCCTCATCAAAGATATTGGAAGGATTCACTTCTGTGTTTTCATCTACTGTAGTTGAAAGACTTTTGGCTGAAGATGCCATCATTATTGGCAGGTTAAACTGTGATGAATTTGCAATGGGTTCCAGCAATGAAAATTCTGCTTATGGCGCAGTGCTCAATGCATTGGATGAAAGCCGGGTTCCCGGAGGTTCTTCCGGAGGTTCGGCCGTAGCCGTTCAGGCAGACTTGTGTCATGCTTCAATTGGCAGCGATACGGGTGGTTCTATTCGTCAGCCGGCTTCGTTTTGTGGCTTGGTGGGCTATAAACCTACTTATGGAAGGGTTTCGCGTCATGGGCTTTTGGCTTATGCTTCGTCTTTTGACCAAATTGGGCCATTTGCAAAGAATGTGGAAGATGTTGCGCTTATCACAGAAGTAATAGCTGGTGCAGATGAGTTTGACAGTACCGCTTCTATACAGGCAGTCGGGAATTATACCAGCCATGCAGCAATCAAAAATGCAAGAATTGCCTTATTGAAAAATACAATTAATCACCCCGGCATTCATGCTGATGTCAAAAATAGTGCTGAAACTTTTGTCCAGCAGCTTAAAGACAATGGTCATCAAGTGGAGGAAGTGGATTTTGATTTGATAGAATATTTGATTCCTGCTTATTATGTTCTCACTACTGCTGAAGCCTCTTCAAACCTTGCTCGATATGATGGGGTACATTACGGTTTTCGCTCGCCAAATGCAACTGACACGGATTCTGTTTACAAAAAATCGAGAAGCGAAGGTTTTGGCAAAGAGGTTAAAAACCGGATCATGCTAGGCACTTTTGTTTTGAGTTCAGGCTACTATGATGCCTATTATACCAGAGCGCAAAAAGTGCGAAGAAAACTGGTAAATCAAATCAACGAGATCTTCAGAAACTACGATTTCATTCTGATGCCAACTGCTCCTTCAGTTGCATTTAAAATTGGCGAAAAATCAAATGACCCAATCGAAATGTATCTGGCTGATATTTATACTGTACTTGCCAACTTAGCAGGCATTCCCGCCATATCGCTCCCCGTAGCTCAGGATAAAGATGGTTTGCCTATCGGTATGCAACTGATGGCAGCTGCTTTTCAGGACGCAAAATTGTTTTCGTTTTCGAAGCAATTAGGCTATTAATCTCCCCATAAAATCCTCAAATTCATACTCTTTTTGTTCTTGTGTTAAAATTCTTTAATGTTTCTCGCAAATCCTTGTAAATTAGCGACCCTTGAAAAGTTATGATTAATTATATTACAGGAAAACTAGTTGAAAAAACACCCACTTATACCGTAGTGGAAAATGGTGGTTTTGGTTGGTTGGTGAAGACATCACTCAACACCTATACACAAATCCAGTCTTTGGAGCAGTGTAAACTATTTACCAGTTTGGTGGTGAAAGTGGAGAATCAGTCTGTGGCAGGCTATGATTTGTATGGCTTTTTTGATCAGCAGGAGCGCGACTTGTTTGAGAAAATGATTTCTGTTTCCGGAGTTGGTGCGGCTACCGCCCGTATGATGCTTTCTTCGTTCAAGCCCGATGAAGTGATACAGGCTATTTTGAGCGAAAATGAAGCCATGATTCAGTCGGTAAAAGGCATCGGACCGAAGTCTGCAAAGCGGATAATTCTGGAACTGAAAGACAAGGTGGGCAAAATATCTGCCGAGCCATCAATTTCTTTCACAAAAATAAGCAATAACAATCGTGAAGAAGCGTTAAATGCACTCGTTACTCTTGGGTTTCAGAGAGCAGCTGTGGAAAAATTGTTGGGTAAACTGCTCATGTCAGAGCCCGGTAAGAGTGTAGAAGGTCTTATAAAAGAGGCCTTAAAGGTATTGTAAA
>CANHIG010000046.1 GCA_947461105.1 Bacteroidota bacterium
CTAAATAAATTAATTGAAATTGACAGAAGTTGGATCCCATCAGCAAAAGACTCATCTCTTTACATAAGACCTTTCATGTTCGCTACTGAAAAGTATGTAGGCATTAGAGTAGCAGAAAACTATAGATTCTGCATCTTTACCAGCCCTGTAGGTGCATATTACAACAGACCTGTAAAAGTGTTTTTAAGTGAAAAGTATGTGAGAGCAGCACCAGGAGGCGTTGGCTTTGCAAAAGCTGCTGGAAATTATGGTGCCGCTATGATGCCGCTCCGCGAGGTACAAAAAATGGGCTATGACCAGCTTCTTTGGCTTGATGGTGTGCATCATAAATACATTCAGGAAATTGGCACTATGAACATTTTTTTTGTGATTGATGGCGTAATTGTTACACCTGATTTGGAGCAAGGAACTATTCTTGCCGGAATTACCCGCGACAGCCTCATTAAGCTTGCAAGAGAAGAAGGCTACAAAGTGGAAGAACGTCCGGTTTCTGTTGACGAAATATTAGAAGCTCACAATAAAGGTCTTTTAACTGATATGTTTGGAGCCGGAACAGCCGCGGTGCTCTCTCACATTGGAACATTCCACTTCAGGGGTAAAGATTATGAATTGCCTGCAGCCGTAGAACGAAATATTTCCAATACACTTAAGGAACAATTAATTGGAATAAAATCAGGCAAGATAGCTGATAAGTTTGGGTGGCTCCATACCATCAAGTTAAATCAGGAAAAGTTAGTCTAACTTTTTACCATTGATTAGTTTCTGTTTGGAGACTATGATTCTTTTTGATTATTAATTCTAAATCATCATCTGAACCACTATGGAACTAACTGCAAAGAATATTCTGGAATCTGCACCACGTAGGTTCAGACCGGAAAAGGCAGAAGGAATTGAAATTTGTGTGCAATTTGAAATCAAAGGAAACGAAGATTATAAGTGTACAATTATTGTAAATAATTGTATATGTAGTTTATATCCTGAGCATACCGGAACGCCAAACTGTATTGTTCGAACTACTGAAAAAGTGTACACCGAACTTGAGACAGGGAAAGCAAATCCTCAGATGGCTTTGATGATGGGGAAAATTAAGGTGAGTAATATTTCTGAAATGATGAAGTTTTCAAAACTATTCAGAAAATTTGATCCAAAATTTTTAGAAGTAGCTGACGAAAGGAAGCAGCATACACTTGTAAAAAGACCTGTTCATGATGGGCCTTTAAAAGGAATTAAAATAATTGATTTTACTCGTTTGCTTCCAGGTCCTTTGGCTACAATGTTTATGGCTGATATGGGAGCAGAGGTGATAAAGGTGGAAGATCCCGACAGCCCTGATTATGTGAGGGATTTTGAACCAACATTAGGTGATACTTCCGCTTTTTATTATGCGCTAAACAGAAATAAAAAGAGTCTGGCTATAAACTACCTGAGCGCAGCAGGAAAAAACATTCTGATTTCACTCATTAAAGATGCAGATGTTTTGATTGAGCAGTTTCGCCCCGGAGTGATGAAGCATTTTGGTTTGGATTACGAAACACTATCTGCCTTAAATCCTAAACTGATTTATGCTTCTATTACAGGTTATGGACAAAACTCGTCTTTATCTCAAGCAGCGGGTCATGATTTGAATTATATAGCTGTGGCTGGTCTTCTAAGCACAATGGGAACTGATAAGGATCATGTCGTAATACCCGGAGTACAGATTGCAGATATTGCCGGAGGTTCATACATGACTATGAATGCAGTCTTAGCTGCAATTATACAAAGAGGAATATCAGGCAAAGGACAACATTTAGATATAGCCATGACAGATTGTATTGTCCCTCTTCTTGCACTTCCATTTTCAGAGGCTATTGTAAAAGGGAAGACTACAGAGCGGGGTACATTTCAGCTGGCAGGAGGATTGGCCAACTATAATGTTTATAGATGTAAGGACGAGAAATTTATAGCACTTGGATCTTTAGAACCTAAATTTTGGAATAAGTTTTGTGAAAAGATAGGCAAACAACAATGGAGTAATGAGATACTTGATGGGGCAGACACCCACAAAAAGATTAAGACTGAATTAGAAATTATATTCTTGGAAAAAGATAGCAAAGATTGGCTCAGCTTTTTTGCAGCTGACGATATTTGTATTACTGCTATTAATGAACTGAATGAATTGCCTGAAACTGCCTATCTGAAAGAAAGAAATATGTTTATCCCGCATCAGATTGGTACAGAAACTTTTTTATCCATAAAAAACCCAATCAACTATTCTGGTAGTTTTTCAAATATTCATTGGACTGCTCCAAAACTAGGGGAGGATAGCATATCTATTCTCAGAGGGATTTCATTAAGTGATGAAGCGATATCTATGCTGGAACAAGACAATATCATCAAGATTTCTTCTTGAAAATTTTCAAAAAAACCAAAGACAGCATAAAGGAATGCTGATTTTATTATTTTGCGCCAAATTAGAGAATTATGATGAACAAGCTTATCGAGGATTTTCCATTGCAACTGAAGGAGTCTACTTCAGTATACTCGAGATGCAGCATCAAAACAGTATACCCCAATATTAACAATATTATTGTTTGTGGTCTTGGTGGCTCGGGGTTTATAGGAGATTTGGTTTTGGATCTTTTTTCAAGAGATTTATCAGTTCCGCTGATTACCAATAAAGGCTATCATCTTCCTCATTTTGCCGATGAGTCTTCATTGTTGATACTTACTTCATATTCAGGACAAACAGAGGAGGTGGTCAACTGCTTTGAAGAAGCCCTTCAAAAAAATCTCACCCCCATTTGTATCAGCTCCGGTGGAAAATTGAAACAGTTGGCTGCTGAGCATAACTTTGATTTTATCGATATTCCAACTGGCTACCCGCCAAGAACATCTCTTGCATTTGGGTTTACAAACATGCTTTATGTATTGACTCATTTTAATCTTATTCCTGAAAAGCATACCACTTTGCCAGCCGAGTTGAGTGCATTCCTGAGCTCAACTCAGGAGGAGATAAAGGGTAATGCAAAGGATTGCAGCAATCTTTTTAAGGATAAAATTATTGTGGCATATACAGAAGACAGAGTAGAGAGTGTGGCATTAAGATTAAAGCAGCAGATTAATGAAAATTCAAAATCATATTGCTGGTTCAATATTCTACCTGAGTTAAATCATAATGAATTAGTAGGCTGGAAGCAAAACCACCATGCCATACAATCTTTATTTCTGAGAACATCTTTTGAAAATGAAAGGAACAAACATCGCTTTGATTTTATAAAACCGATTGTGAGCCAGTATGCAGATTCCGTTATAGAAATTTTCCCTAAAGGGAATACGCTTGCGGAACAGTATTTTTATTTGCTCCATTGGTCAGATTGGCTTTCTTACTACTTGGCATTGGAGCAAGAGCAAGATCCGGTGGAAGTAAGGGTAATTGATAATTTAAAATCTTATCTAAAAAACATCAATTGACATGGTAAAAGATGATGAGGCAATAATCACTTTACCCCAAGATGATGATAACGATGAACTCTTTAATAGGTATGAGCTGACTGTAGACAAAGGTCAGGAGCTCATCAGGATAGATAAGTTTCTGGCAAACAGGCTTACTGCTAATGTCTCAAGAACAAGAATTCAAAGCGGTGCTGATGCCGGAAATATAATTGTAAACGGCAAGCCCGTAAAGTCAAACTATAAAATAAGACCACAGGATCAGATTTTACTTTTGATTCCTAAGCCGGAGGTAGAATACGATTTAAGTCCAGAAAATATTCCGCTGGATGTTGTGTATGAAGATGATGATGTATTAGTCATCAATAAACAAGCCGGGTTGGTTTGTCATCCCGGCACCGGAAACTACAAGGGTACCCTAGTAAACGCATTGCTTTATCATTTTCAAAACCTGCCCAATGGCAATCAGCAGGCAAGACCCGGATTAGTACATCGCTTAGATAAAGATACGAGTGGTATTATGGTTGTTGCAAAAACAGAATTCTCATTGGCGCATCTTGCAAAGCAATTTTTCGACAGAACAACACAGCGCAAATATGTAGCACTGGTATGGGGAAATGTGGCAGAAGATGAAGGAACAATAACGGGAAACATAGGTCGCCATTCTCGCGAAAGACTTCAATTTGAAGTATTTCCTGATGGTGATTTTGGAAAACATGCCGTTACTCATTACAAAGTAATTAAGCGATACAATTACGTTACGCTGGTGGAGTGTAAACTGGAAACAGGAAGAACACATCAGATTAGAGTTCACATGAAGCACATCGGGCACACCTTATTTAATGATAGCAGATACGGAGGTGACAGAGTTTTAAAAGGAACTATATATACCAAGTATAAGCAGTTTACAGATAATTGTTTTGAAGTGATGCCAAGGCAGGCGCTTCATGCTGCATCACTTGGGTTTACGCATCCTGTTTCAGGAAAGAAAATGTTTTTTGAAAGTGAACTGCCGGATGATTTTAAAGCATTGCTTGAAAAATGGGAAAGGTATTGGTCTCATCTCACACATAATCAGGATACTGACAGTTAATTTCCTCTGATCTCATGGAAAAGTATATACCTAAAAGTGATTTCTTTTATGAACTTCCTGAAAGCAAGATAGCTTTCTATCCATTGGAAAAGCGCGATCAGTCAAAGCTTTTGGTATATAAAGATAATGTTATTACTGATGCTCAGTTTTCTTCTATAGACCAGTTTATACCTGAGAATGCTACTCTAATCTTTAATGAAACTAAAGTCATTCCTGCTCGTTTGATTTTTAATGCTGAAACTAAAGCAAACATCGAAATCTTCTGTCTTCAAAAGATAAGCAGCAAAGCAGCAAGAGCAGAAAAATGGTTATGCTATGTGGGAAACGCAAAAAAGTGGAAGCAAGAAATACTGGAGCTAAAAAATGATGATGATGAATTAAGAGCCGCTGTAATTGCAAAAGTTGATGATGCATTTGAAATTGAATTCAGTTGGAACAGTAACAAAACTTTCTATCAATTGCTGGATGTTTTCGGAGCTACTCCTTTACCGCCATATATAAAGCGCAAAGCAGAGGAAAGTGATAAATCAACCTATCAGACAATTTTTTCCAAGCATGAAGGTTCTGTTGCTGCACCTACTGCTGCGCTTCATTTTACGGATGAAGTTCTTGAGAAATTAAAGCATAAGGGGGTGGACTTTTTGAATGTTACGCTGCATGTTGGCGCAGGAACTTTCAAGCCAATAAAATCTGACAATGTGCTGGAACATAAAATGCACGAGGAATGGATGGAACTATCTAGAAATACGGTGGAAGCTTTAACAGCAAATGAAAATGGTAACCTTGTTCCCGTTGGAACTACTGCATTACGGACTTTGGAAACACTATACTGGCTTGGCGTGAAAGCGTCAGTGGGTAAACTACATGCCGATACTGATTTGTATTTTTCTCAATGGGAATATGAGATGCTTCCTCAAGATATTTCATTCAAAAGTGCCATGGACAGCTTGCTGAAATGGATGCTTGAATTTAATATGGAAAATGTATGCGCCAAAACGCAAATCATGATTACGCCTAGTTATAAAATTAAAACGGCAAAAGCGATTGTTACCAATTTTCATCAACCTGAAAGCACACTATTGCTTTTGATTGCAGCATTTGTTGGTGAAGCATGGAAAGGGATATACAAGCATGCGATGTCCAATGACTATCGTTTTTTGAGCTACGGAGATAGTAGTCTGCTTTTTCTGAATAAATAATTAGTTAGTTTAAAGAGAAAGAATTCAAAGTTTCTAAAACTACTTAAGCCTGCAAAATTTCAATCCTTATCGAAGCCCAATTTTTCCACTATATCCAAATTGAGTTTTGGCAATTTACTTCTTTCAATCAGAAAACTGGTCAGAGAAGAAAAGTCCTTGAAAATGTAATGTGCATCTAATGCTCCTTTCAGATAGCCTTTTCCTGTGCTGCCTCCGGTGCCTGTTCTCATGCCAATAATTCTTCCAACCATATTGATATGTCGGAAACGCCAGGTGGAGAGCAATTCATCTATTTCAAGCAAAGATTCTATGAGCTCAAATGGTAAATGCATCAGCGGATAATGTCTGTAAAGCATAATAAACAAAGCTGCCTTTGAGGCATCGGCAGACAAAGAGCGATGCTCGGCATTTCCAGAATTGAAAAAGATGTTATCGAAGTGCTCTAAGTTGCCCAGCTCTGCTTCCTGAAGCGATGAAGCATAAAGTGCTCTGTAATCACTCCACAAATTCTCGTTTTTGAAATAAGGCATGCGTTCCAGCCAGTTATTCACTAATTCTAAAAGGGTTTTACGACTTTCTAAAGATTTTATTTTAGCAACATCAGTTTCATTGAGTTGAGAAATGTAATACTGCTGCCCATGTCTGTGTTCATATTTCAATCCAAGAAGCGCTTCCAGCATTTTGAACTGAATACTTTGAAAGCCTGAAGCCGGGCGAAGCATATCTCTGAAATCCAGAAAATCCATGGGAGTCATAGTCTCCATGATGTCAATCTGCTGCACCAACACTTTCAGTATGGTTCCCATTCTGTTTAAGCGATGAACCGCCACTTGCAAGTCAGGTGAATTATCATTAATGCTCTCTTTGCTGAAAATATTGATTACTGAATCTGCCTCAAAAAGCAACTGCTTAAACCAAAGCTCATAAGCCTGATGAATAACTACGAAAAGCATTTCATCATGAGCATGTTTCTGATGTTTGTCAGATTCTAATTCCTGCGCATTTAAAATTTTATCGAGTTGTAAGTATTCGCTATAGTAAACGGGTTTCATAGTTTGATTTTATGGACTCTATATTACAATTGTTTTTTGATTCAGAAACATCACCTCATGATTTCAAATGATGATTTTACTCAACCATTTTCTATAATCATTAACCGAAATCATTTCCGCGCCCATTGATTCCAAATGATTGGTGTGTACCTGACAATCTATCAAATCAACTCCCATGTTTTTTGCTAGATAGACTAGTGCAATTTTGGATGTATTGGGTTCTAGGTGAAACATGCTTTCACCGCAAAATAATCTGCCAATTCTTATACCATAAAGACCTCCAACCAGTTGTTTATCTCTCCATATTTCGATAGAATCTGCATATCCGCTTCGGTTCAAGGCTGAATATGCCTTCTTCATGTCATCGGTTATCCATGTGTTTGTCTGCCCCAATCGTTTTGTAACAGCACAGTTTTCTATAACTTTATCAAACGCATGATTTACAGAAATGTCATAGTTGCCTGAGTCAATAAGCTTTTTCATAGACCTGCTCACTTTTATTTTTTCAGGAAAAAGCACAAATCGCTCTTTCGGAGCATACCAAAGAATGGGCTCATGCTCGCAATACCATGGGAAAATTCCATTTCGGTATGCTAATAACAGCCTTTCTTCTGACAAGTCGCCCCCTACAGCCAGCAGCCCGTCTTCATCAGCCAAATCAGGGTCTGGAAAAATTAGTTTTTCTGTCAATTGAAATACCACTTTGATAATTTAGGTATTAATCTATTTTTACCGCACAAAACTACGATATGAGTCAAGAAATAAACATTGAATTTAATAAAAACGAAGATGCTATTAAGCTCACCATTTCTGACCTCAAAAAAATAAATGAACAAGTAAAACTTGGCGGAGGAAAAAAGTCAATAGAAAAACATAAAGCTAAAGGCAAGCTCACTGCCAGAGAAAGGATAGATTTATTGCTGGATAAAAACTCTAACAGACTGGAAATTGGACTTTTGGCTGCATACGATATGTATCAGGAGCAAGGTGGCTGTCCGAGTGCGGGTGTAGTGACCATGATGGGCTATATCAAAGGTAGGCTT
The DNA here is from genome assembly GCA_947461105.1 of Bacteroidota bacterium. Classification (GTDB taxonomy): domain Bacteria; phylum Bacteroidota; class Bacteroidia; order Chitinophagales; family LD1; genus CALAYL01. Next base: position 7,820 of record CANHIG010000046.1, read on the forward strand.
TGTATGATAGTGGCAAATGACGCCACAGTGAAGGCCGGAGCATGGTTTCCGATGACAGGCAAAAAGAACCTCAGAGCTCAGGAAATAGCAATGGATAATAGAATTCCCATCGTTTATCTGGTGGATAGTGCAGGAGCGTTTTTGCCCATGCAGGATGAAATTTTCCCCGACAAAGAAAACTTTGGTAAGATTTTCAGAAACAATGCCATCATGTCTGCATCAGGGATTCCACAAATAGCTGCTATCATGGGAAGCTGTGTTGCCGGGGGGGCTTATTTGCCTATCATGAGCGATGAAGCTTTGATTGTAGAGGGAACAGGCTCTGTATTTTTAGCCGGCTCGTTTCTGGTGAAATCTGCTATTGGTGAAAACATTGATAATGAAACCCTGGGTGGAGCAACTACGCACTGCGAAATCAGTGGAGTGACAGATTACAAAATGAAAAATGATGAAGAGTGCCTTGAAAAAATCAGAGCGCTAATTGATAAATACGGACACAATGACAAAGCAGGTTTTGACAGAGCAGAACCGAGTAAGCCGACATTAAAGCCTGAAGATATTTACGGTATCATGCCGGAAGACACTTCCAAGCAGTACGATATGCTTGAAGTAATCAAAAGGCTGGTAGACAACAGCGAAATAGAGCAATACAAAGAAGAGTATGGTCAGTCAATCATTTGTGGTTATGCCAGAATTGATGGCTGGGCAGTGGGGATAGTTGCCAATCAGAGAAAAGTGGTGAAAAGCAAAAAAGGTGAAATGCAGTTTGGTGGAGTTATCTATAGCGACTCTGCCGATAAAGCTGCGCGCTTTGTAATGAATTGTAATCAAAAGAAAATTCCTTTGGTTTTCTTGCAGGATGTTACCGGATTTATGGTTGGCTCACGTTCTGAGCATGGTGGAATCATTAAGGATGGGGCAAAACTGGTTTCTGCGGTTGCCAATTCAGTAGTGCCAAAATTCACTATAATAGTGGGCAATTCGTACGGAGCCGGAAACTATGCGATGTGTGGCAAAGCTTATGACCCAAGATTGATTTTTGCATGGCCAAATTCAAAAATTGCCGTGATGGGTGGCGAGCAGGCAGCCAAAACAATGGTTCAGATAGAAGTAGCTCAGCTAAAAGCAAAAGGCGAGGAAATTACTCCTGAAAGAGAAAAGCAACTGTTTGATACAACCAAAGCAAGATATGACAGAACGCTTGATCCAAAATATGCAGCGGCAAGGCTTTGGACTGATGGCATCATAGATCCTTTGGAAACCCGAAAAGTGATTTCGATGGGTATAGAAGCGGCTAACCATGCTCCTATAACCAAGCCATTCAATGTGGGTGTGATTCAGACCTAAACTCTTTGAGTAAAGATTGCTATCTTTGAAATCGTGTCTGCCATTTCACATACAAACAGTTTTGAGCATTTCCCATTGGAGGAATTGTTGCTATTGAGGGAACAGCATCCTTATTCTGCTGAAATTCAGGCTGCCACTGCTTTTAAATTAAAGCATTCTCCCTATTTTGAAACGGAACAAAAGCAATCATCACTACTGAGTGCTAACAGAGGAAATCTCCGAAAATATCTCGAGCAAAAGGAGCATTCCAAGCCAGTTGTTTTGAATGATACTTCAGAAACTGAATCTCAAGAAATAATAGAAGCTCCTCTTCATAAGCCATATGTCAATGCAGATAATAAATCGAGAACTTTTAAAAGCTGGTTAGAGGCATTTGAATACAAATCTCCTGATACAGTAGAGAAAACCAAAGACGAATTAGATTTGCTCATTACGGCAAGTGCTTCAGCCGCACTTTTTGCCCAAACTATAGAGCAGGAAACTCATTATTCCAAAGGGCTCGATCAGTTCATGGAACTGCAAAAAATGAAGAAAAAAGGGAAAAAGGAAAAGAGCAAAAACGAGGAAATTGTATCGGAAACGCTTGCAAGGCTCTATATTCAACAGGGAATGGATGAAAAGGCGATTGATATTTTCAAAAAGCTAATGTTGAAAAATCCGGAAAAAAGTGCTTACTTCGCCACTCAAATTCAAAAATTAAAGAAATAGACATGTATATCATCATTACAATACTTATAATCCTTGTGAGTATATTTTTATCAGCAGTAGTATTAATTCAAAATCCTAAAGGTGGCGGTGTAAGTTCTACTTTCAGTGGAGCAAGTCAGCAACTTTTTGGTGCTTCTCGTTCTTCAGATGTAGTTGAAAAAACTACTTGGACATTTGCTATTCTCATGATGGTATTTTGCTTGAGTACTGCATTTTTCATCAAACACCAATCTGCTGCAACGGCAAAACCTGAGGTTCAAAAATCAGAAGTAGAGAAACGATTAAATGAAACAGGTGGTTTTAATCAACCAATTGCACCAGTTCAACCGCAACAACAACAACCTGCATCTCAAGCACCTGCTCAGGCTCCTGAACAAAAATAAAACTTCACTATAAAATATTTCAAAGGCTGCACTTAACGACTGCGGCCTTTTTTATGCCTTACTTAGAGCAAATAGAATAGAAAATGCAAAAGTGCTCAGTGCCAGTTTCTTTAAGAAGGGGTCAAAATCTTTTGGTTCAGTTATTTGCTCTATTTGTCTGAGTTGAAAGATGAAAAAAGGAAAGACTAGAAAAGGAAGATATTCTATCAAGCTAGTTGCAGTTTCATAAGTATAATAAACTGTTGCCACCATACCCGTCATTATCAAAAGGATATGATATATTTTGGCTGCTTTTGATCCTATTCTGACTACTAGAGTGTTTTTATTTGATGCGCTATCGTTATTGATATCTCTCATGTTATTGAGATTCAACACTCCGGTAGCGAAGCATCCGATAGCAACTGCCATAAAACAATGCATTGCATTGACAGTGTGTGACTGAAGGAATTCGCTGCCTAAAACTCCGGCAAAGCCGAAGAAGAGCATTACAAAAACATCTCCCAAGCCATAATACCCATAGGCTGCTTTACCAATCGTGTATTTTATAGCAGCCGCTATCGCAGCAATCCCAATACCAATCAGCATTAAACTTGGCAAGTCAACCCCTGCGCCTATGATAACCAGACTAATTCCAGCAATCAGGCATAGAATGACATTAATAACTATTGCAAATTTCATTTCTTTAAGGGAAAGCATGCCTGATTGAACAGCTCTCATAGGACCAATCCTGAATTCATTATCGGTTCCCTTTTCACTATCTCCATAATCGTTTGCGAGGTTTGATAAAACCTGAAGCAGGAGAGCCGTTATCAGTGTCAAAATAAAAACCAGCCAATTAAAATGAGTCTTATAATTAATAAATGAACCAACTATAATAGACGAAAACGCCAATGGCAATGTTCGGAGCCTAAAGGCATGAATCCATGCAGCTGCTTTACTTTGCATAAAATAGATTAATGAAATTGGTCAATAGACCTAAGATAAGAAATGATAAGACCTGTAACAGCCTCAATTTTTTCCTTGGAGAGAAACAAAACAAATTCAGACCGACAGCGATCTATAATGTGATTGGCAAGATCCTTTTCAAACAATTTTTCACCCTCAGATTCATCCCATTTTTCAATAAATAAATTGAGAATTACATAGGCCTCATCTTCTGAAATTTGGAAATCAATGTGCTGGAAAATATATCTGACTGTCTGGTAATAATCTGGCTTTCCTGGAACTTCTTTGGATGGGTCGTAAATGGTGTAAGCAAGTTCTTGCATAAGTCCAAGGTAAATAAAATCCTAGTTGATTTAAAATTGAGTTAAGGGAATTTTGGGAATTTGCTCCAATCCGGCTTTCTTTTTTCGATGAAAGCATTTTTACCTTCCTTTGCCTCATCGCTCAGATAGTACAGCAAAGTGGCGTTTCCAGCTAACTCCTGAATTCCCGCCTGACCGTCAAGTTCAGCATTGAAAGAAGATTTGAGCATCCTGATTGATAGCGGAGATTTCTCCTGAATTTTCTGACACCATTCTACGGTTACATCTTCAAGTACTGCTAATGGAACTACCTTGTTTACCAGACCCATATCAAGCGCATCCTGAGCATTATACTGATCGCACAAAAACCAAATTTCACGTGCTTTTTTCTGTCCTACCACTCTTGCTAAATAAGAAGCACCAAACCCGCCATCAAATGAACCGACCTTAGGACCGGTTTGTCCAAAAATGGCATTCTCTGATGCTATTGACAAATCACAAACTACATGAAGCACATGTCCGCCTCCAATGGCATAACCATTCACCATAGCTATCACAGCCTTAGGAATTGAGCGAATCTGTTTTTGTAAATCGAGCACATTTAATCTCGGCACTGTATCTTTCCCTATATATCCGCCATGACCTCTGACATTTTGATCCCCACCTGAACAAAAGGCCATATCGCCTTCACCTGTCAGAATGATAACCTGAATATCCTGATTATCTCTGCATATATTCATTGCATCTATCATTTCTCTCACCGTAAGCGGTGTAAATGCATTTCTGTATCTCGGTCTGTTTATGGTGATCTTTGCAATACCTTCAAAAAGCTCAAACTTGATTTCCTCGTAATCCTTAATTTTATTCCACGTTCTGTTTGCCATATATTTTAGTGTTTTTTTAGTAGCAGTTTGAAAAAGTTAGCGCTTTTTTGATTTTCAGTTTTGCATTCAAGTATCGCATTTTTATCCTTTAACAACAAAAAATCTTTTAAGGTTTTTGCAAGATTTTTCTTTTCAGTAATCACGCTGTAGTTGATGCCATGCATTTTTGCCAGATACTCAACATTGTAATTGTGTTTGGTCTCAAAATAATTCGTCATGATTTCTTCATCCTGTTCACCTTCAATAAACCTGAAAATATTACCACCGCTATTGTTTACTACAATGATTTTAAGATTTGAAGGAAAATTTTCCTTGAAAAGTGCATTGGAATCATAGAAGAATGATATGTCCCCAATTACAACCAGAATCTGTTTTTCAGGTTGGCTGATTGCAGCTCCTACTGCGGTACTTAAGCAGCCATCAATTCCACTTGTTCCTCTGTTTGCAAAGTGTTCGACATTATTGCTGCTAAATGGAAATATACAAGCATATCGAATCGGGCTGCTGTTGCCCCATTGCACAATTTGGTTTTCTCTCACTGATGAAGAAAGCAGATTATATATGTCTGCATCTTTTAAGTGATTATCAGAATCAATAGTTTCTTGCTGATAGCTATAGTATTGATTTTGTAATGAAAGCCAGCTTTTCTTCCAAAGCGAATTGGCTGATTGCTCTTCATTCTTAAGTATGTTTAATACATCGTTGTTAGTGCATTTCAAAACTCCACTCAGACAGCCAAAAATATCCCATGCTTCATTATCAATAGAAATGTGAAAGTGCTTGAAAGTCTTTTTTGAGTTTAAAAACTTTCGTATTGATTTGGATATGATTTGTCGCCCGATTGTGATTACTAAATCAGGCGAGAAGACATCATTCGCATCTGCAATCATAGAGAGTGTTCCATCAATATTTCCAATAGTATTTTCAATACTTACATTGGCGGTAGGTTCGTTTAAAATGATGGTTCTTGAATCTTGATTGATAATATCCAATAAGTCGTTTTTTCTTTTGTTGTAGCTTTCCATGCCACAAATTATCATACGATTCTCTGCACTATTCCATACTGATTGTATGAAATGCTTCTTCTCTTTTTCAAGAGTTGGTGATGGATCAGGCGTATAAGCAATTGGAGCGAAGCTTATTTCCTCTGTGCTATTGTAAAGTGGTTCTGAGAGAGGAAGGTTAATGTGAACGGGACCAAATGTGTCGTTTATTGTCACTCCGAGTGCCTCAAGGACAGTATTATTATCCTTGTCATTTTCATTGATTGTAAATGATTTTTTTATGTAATTCTTGAAAATATCTTGTTGTACAATTACTTGATTCTCGCCTTTACCAATTACGCTTTCAGGGCGGTCTGCCGTTAAAATCAATAGCGGAACTTTCTGATAATAGGCCTCACAAATTGCCGGCGCCAAATTGAGTACTGCAGTTCCCGAAGTACAAAAAACAGCAACTGTCTTTTTAGTTTGTTGAGCAATCCCCAAAGCAATGAAACCTGCACAGCGCTCATCGAAATGAATATGCTTTTGAATATCAGGGTAAGCATTGAATTCTTTGACTAGTGGTGCAGACCTGGAGCCTGGTGATAAAACGACATGTTCAAGTCCCATTTTATGGAGCGTATGTACTAGGATTTGAATACTCTTTTTATCTGTATGCTTCATGAAATCAATTCACGTAAAATGTCAATTTTGTGTTCAGTTTCCAGCCATTCTTTTTCAGGGTCTGATCCTGCTGTAATTCCGCAACCCCCATAGAAAAATAAATTTTTAGAAGTTATTTCAACACATCTGAGATTCACAAAAAGCTTTGCATTGTTATTTTTCACTTCTCCTACATATCCACTATAAAAGTCTCTTTCGAGTTTTTCTTTTTCAGCAATGAATGATAGGGCTTTGTCTACTGGATAACCTGCGGTTGCAGGAGTTGGATGCAGTATATCTGCAATTTTCTGCCACTTTACTTTCCTTTTTTTCTTTGCTTTTATTTCTGCTAAGAGATGTTTTAAATTCCCGTTTGTAATAATCTTTGAGCTGACAGTGGGTTTTTTCAGTTCTGATGATTTCTCAAGTTTCTCCAATATATCTTTGGTTACAATACTTTGTTCAATAATTTCTTTATTCGTGAAATTTGTCTTCTCTTTTACTGTGCCAGCCAGAGAGAATGTTTCAATGTAATTGGCAGTTGTTTTTAAAAGTAATTCCGGAGTAGCACAAAGCCAGCATAATTCATTTTCGATAAAAACAAGACAAACAAATGCTTCCTTGTACTTCAGCGCTTGCTGGAAATGGGAGAGTGCATCATAGTATAGAGGTTTAGATATGCATACTCCTTTTGCTGCTACCACTTTTTCAAATTCACTTTTTTTAATGGCGGCTTTTATTGCGTTTACATATTTAAGAAAACTACTTTTTGAAGTCGAAGTTTTTTTGTTTTTAGGCAGCTGTGTTAAGTCAGGATTAGAATTTGCCTGAGTAATCACATAGCTTTTATTAGAGTCAAATGATCGCAGCACAAAGGCGTTTTGTACTTTATTGAAGTTCGGTTTTGCTTCAGCAAAACCTTGTATCATATTGATTTTTGATTTGTTTGGGAAACGAAAAAGCACCAGCGCATTGCGCTTTTTTGTTGTAATAGTTCTTTTATCTTTTTTATTTCCCATATTCGTGCTCAAACAAAAAACATTTTTAGAAGTTTATAAAATTTATGGCAGCAAAAGAAATTTATATTATCAGACATGGGCAGACAGAGTATAACAGAAAAGGCATTGTGCAAGGGAAAGGAGTGAACCTTGCGCTGAATGAAACGGGAGAGTGGCAGGCGCAAAAATTTTATAAATTTTATAAAGATTTTCATTTTGATGTAGTGTATACTTCCACATTGCTTCGTGCCCAGCAATCTGTAAAGGGATTTATTGATAAAGGGATTAAGCATGAAATACGATCGGAATTAGATGAGATCAGCTGGGGTGAGTTTGAAGGAAATGCATCTATGATGGAACAAAGTGATGAATTCAAAAAGCTCATTGACAAATGGTCGCAAGGGTTGTTAGAGGAAAAACCGATAGGAGGAGAGAGCCCTATTGAATTACAGGCAAGGCAGATGCTGTTTATTGAGGAAATCAAAAAGACTGACAATACTAAAATATTAGTATGTATGCATGGAAGAGCCATGAGGTCTTTGCTCTGTACCTTTACAAAAATTCCTCTCACTCAAATGATGGATTTTGAGCATACTAATTTAACATTGTATAAATTATCTTTGAATAACGATAATTTGTTCTCTATTGATTTATTTAATAACACAGACCACCTTAAATGATTACTCAATCCCCTTACATGAAAAAGATTTTATTCATCTTCTCAATTTGTATGCTGTCCTTTCGTTTTAGTAATGCTCAAACTGAGCCTGCATCAAATCCAACCAATTTAAGATTTCAGTATATCAAGCATTGGGGATTCGATATTGCTTTCACAAAGTCTGTTGCAGATAGTTTTTTAGTACTCAAAAGTGAGCAACCTTTTTCTTCGCAACCGCAGGATGGGGTAAAATATCAAAAGGGTCAGTGGATTGGTAATGCTAAAGTGCTTTCGACAAGTAAAGCAGACAGTTTTCACGTTCGCGAGGTGCAAGAAAGCACTACATACTACATCACTGTTTTTGCCTATAATGTTAATGGGTCAAATACAAATTACAAACAACAAAGCCCGTTGACAAATACTTTAACTACGCCTGCTTCCTCTTTTGACAACTATTACCAAAATATCAATATAGCAAGCAGTTCTTTTCTTCAAAATCTGCATGATCTTATATACAATCATAATGTAGTGAGCTATGGCCAATATAGGTACAATATTCAACCCAATATATGGGAGCGTGATACAACAAACGGAAAAGCAACTTCATTTTGTGCCTACAGTGGAGAAATTACGGTGTATGACTTTCCTATAGTTTTTGGTGGAAATCCAGGCGATTACAGCAAGGAACATTGTTTACCGCAAAGCTGGATGAGAACTATCAGTGGCACAACAAGCGATATTGAGCGTGCTGATTACTATAATCTTATGGTTACTAATTATTCCAATGCAAATGCTGTAAGAAGTAATTATCCTTATGGAAAAGTGGTCACACCTACATTTACTTATTTGAATTTCAAGGTCGGAAAGGATGCCAGCAATATTAATGTTGCTGAGCCACAAGATATATTCAAGGGAGATGTGGCCAGAAATATGATGTATGAAATGCTTTGTTACAATGGCTTGCAAGGAAACTGGGGGTTGGATAATTTAAATTCATTGGCAACACAACAGTCTGAAACTATTTTGAAATCATGGAACACTCAGGATCCTCCAAGCAAAGAGGAAAAGACAAAGCTTGAATACATTGCCTCTATTCAGGGAAATAGAAATCCTTTGATAGATCATCCTGAATGGGCAGATTGTATTAATTTCCGCCAGATTGTTGCCAAAGCCTGTGTAGCAGGGGTCTATGATTTTAATAAAGAAGCATTAAAATATCAGTGGGAAAATAAGACCAGCTTTTCTTTTGAATTGAATCCCAATCAAGATTACAAAGATAAATGGATCGTTACAGACCTTTCAGGAAAGATAATAGCTGAAATGGGTAGGGAGAGTTTAGGGAAAACACGTGAAATAATTGACTTAAATGGCTATCAATCAGGAGTATATATACTTCATGTAAATACAGTTAATGGCAAGGCATTCGTAAAAATCCCCTATTTCAACTTTTAATCCTGAGTTACCCACATTTCATGTTTAGCTAACTTTACTTTAGGAATTTTACATTATATTTGACCAAAATTCTTAATAATGAAAAGACTATACTCTTTAGTTGCGACTCTTTTAGTGGGTGCTTCAGTTTTTGCACAATCGTGTTCAAACATTTTTTTCTCAGAATATGTAGAGGGCACCAGCTTTAATAAAGCTGTTGAACTATATAATCCAACTAGTTTGCCAATAAATTTGAGCGGCTACAAAATTCTCCAATACAACAGTGGAGCATCTCATCAGGTTTTTTCATTTAATCTTATTGGTATTGTTCCCTCAAAAGGAACGTTTGTAATTGCAAATGCGCAAGCAAATGCTACAATCTTGTCAAAAGCTGATACCGCAACCGGTAATCAGGTGCTCTCTTTCAACGGTGACGATCCTCTTTTATTGGTAAATGTTACTGATACTATTGACGCAATAGGGCTTTGGGGAAATAATACTACTGACACGGCTTTTACAATCAACAAATCTTTGGTTAGAAAAAGTGCCATTCAGGGTGGTAACAAAAATTGGCAGTCAGGAGCTTCAGAGTGGAATGTTTTTGCTACTGATGTTGAAGATTTAGGTAATCATACAGCAAATGCGTGCGCTTTGCCATTGGATACCACTGTTCAATTTGTAGGAACTGCAGTTACAGTCAATGAAACGGTTACTGTATACAATATTCAGGTAGCTCTTAACCAGCCTTTTCATGCAGGAACAGTTTCTGCAACTGTTACACTTGGTGCTATGACCCCTGCTGCGGCAACTGCTGCTGATGTGAATAATTTCACCACTGC
>CANHIG010000047.1 GCA_947461105.1 Bacteroidota bacterium
CAACCTACATCCTGAATATCAAAAATGATTATATCAATATTTTTCAGGTCGGCAGAGTCAGGCGCATGTTTGCTACCATAAAGCGATATAATCGGCAAACCTGATTTTGCATCTTTGGAGTTCTCTATATGTGCCCCGGCATCTGCTGTACCTCTAAATCCATGTTCCGGTGCGAAGATGCTAATAAGGTTGATATTGCTGTTTTTTAGCGAATCTACAATGTGAGTATCCCCGATTATTGAAGTTTGATTAATTACCAGTCCCACTCTTTTCCCTTTGAGCAATGGCAGATAAGCAGCGGTTTGCTCCGCGCCAACAGAAATTTGCTGTGCACAGATTGATGCAGATAAAAATGAAAAGCTTGTCAATAAAACAAATAGAACTCGCATAAGAGATTTAAAACAATATTTTTGCCAAACTAATCATACGATATTGGACTTACAATATTTTATAGCCAAAAAGATTGCACTGAGCGGAAAAGATTCGTTCACTTCGTTGATCATACGCATCGGAATAGCTGCTGTGGTATTGAGTGTGAGCACTATGATAGTGGCTGTAAGTTTTGTAAATGGTTTTCAATCTGAAATCAGAAATAAAGTGTTTTCATTTTGGGGTCATGCGCACATTGTACCTTACAGTCTGAGTCGTTCTTATAACGAAGCAGGTATATATAGGTATCAAAATTTCAACAAGCCCGGAAATCTAATTCCAAACATTGAGCATCTTCAACCCATTGTGACCAAAGCGGGTTTGATTAAAACTAAAACTGCTTTTGATGGTATTGTACTTCGCGGAGTGGACAGTAGTTTTTATTGGAAGAAATTTAAACCGCAGTTAGTAAAGGGCAAAATAATTGAAGGGGATAGTACTACAAGACTCAAGCAGCTAATTGTCTCCTCTACTACTGCAAAAAGATTGGAGCTGGAATTGGGCGACAAAGTAATCATTCACTTTCCTGCACGCGAAATCCGCTCTCGTCCTTTCAGAGTAAGCGGCATATACGAAACTGGCATTGAAGAATTTGATAAAGAAATAGCCTTTGTTGATATGTCAGTATTGCAAAATCTGAATAACTGGGGAAGCGATACGGTGAGCGAGTTTGAAGTGTTTTATAAAGAACAACCATTTTTCAAGAGCAAGCTGAAATCGTATTTTCTGATTTTTGCAGGAAGTTTTCTTTCCGAAGAATCTTATAATGAAATATCGAAAGATCCGATAGATAATATCACTGAAGATTTGAATTACAATATCGAAGACATTTCTATTGAGGCATTGAGTGTGAAAGAACTTTATCCGGGTTTGTTCGACTGGCTGGATATTCAGACTATAAATGAATTAATCATTTTAATATTGATGGTAGTAGTAGCGGGAATAAACATCATTACGGCATTGTTGATTTTCGTTTTGGTTCATACCAGAATGATAGGCGTTCTTAAGGCATTAGGTGCTGACAATAAGTCCATCAGAAATATCTTTTTGTATTACGGTTTTATAGTAATTGGATTTGGAATTGTATTGGGAAATGTAATTGGTATTGGGCTTTGTATGCTTCAGGAACATTTCCATCTCATTCAATTGCCTGCTGACTCATATTATGTCAAGTATGCACCAATAATTTTGGATTGGAAAGCGGTAATCACTATTGACATAGCAACTATTATTATCTGTATGCTCTCTCTTTTGCTGCCGCTGCGTATTATTAGAAACATTACACCTGTGAAAGCAATCAGATTTAATTGATAGAAACTGTTTGTTGAACCTGAATATAGGTCTCCTTTTTGTATATTTCTTTCAATCAATCTTATAAATATCCAAAGGATTTATCCTCTAATTTTTTCTTGCCTTATGATATCAATAAGTTGGAAATTGAAGAAATTCATAAAATTGTTTAATATTTTACTCAAAAGATTAAACAAAAAACAAGTTCCACTTGTTATAAAAGCATTAATTCACTCTAAAAACATTTTAAAATGAAAAAACAGTTTTTGTCCTTTACTTCTGTAGCATTATTGCTATCATTAGTTATGCTTTCATCTTGCAAAAAAGATGAGGAAGCAACAAAAAATTATGCCAACGTACTTGTAACACATGCTTCACCTGATGCACCTGGTGTTGATTTACTTATAAGTGATGCAAAACAAAACACCTCAGCACTTAACTACCCTTTAAATACTGGTTATCTTCAGGTAGAGGCAGGAACACGCAACATAAAGGTAAATGTTGCTGGTACTCCAACATCAGTAATAAATAAAGACCTAACTCTAGAGAAAGACAAAAACTATTCTGTTTTTGCTATTGATTCAGTTTCTAAACTTTCAGCTTTAGTACTTACTGATGACCTAACAGCTCCTGCATCTGGAAAAGCACATATAAGGTTCATTCACTTAGCACCTAATTCTCCACAAGTAGATTTTTCAGTATTAGGAGGATCTGTAGATTTTACAAATAAATCCTTTAAAGACTATACAGCATTTACACCAGTTGATGCAGGCACTTATACGATATCAGTAGAGTTTACACAAACACAATCTTTTTTTGCTGCATTACCGGGAATTAATCTACAGGCTGGAAAAATATATACAGTATTTACAAAGGGTTTAATAGGAGCGACAGGAGCTCAGATATTAGGTGCTGAAATCATTGTAAATAAATAATTTGAAAAACACTCATTATTCAGAAGCCACGCCAAAAGCGTGGCTTCTTTTTTGAAAGACATAATTGGTTTATATCATCAATTATATCAGAATTATGTTTTATGTCAGGATTATAATGATTCGCAGAAGGTTTTATGCATTCACCTTCTCCAAAATCGAAGCATAGTCTTCATCTTTCATAGGCAGATAATGACAATCTACTTTGTCTTCGTATTTTTCCCAGTCGTGACCTTTGGTAGTATTGCAGATAACAGCTAATGGTTTTTCTGAGACTTTATGAATGGCAACAAGCGATTCTAAATCTTCAAATGAATGACCATTGATTTGCAAGGTGCTGAACCCGAACGCTTCTAATTTTTTATCTAGCGGGTCGAGCTTCATGATATCTTCAGTATAACCAAAACCTTGCAATTTGTTTCTGTCAATCAACCAAACTACATTCTTCAATTTATGATGTGCAATGAAAAGTGCTGCCTCCCAGGTACTGCCTTCATTTATTTCTCCATCAGAAGTTACGCAAAAAATAGTCTTGTTATTTTTCTTGAGCTTAGCAGCCAGACCTAATCCAGCTGCCAGTGATAGTCCATGCCCCAGACTGCCTGTAGCAAAAGGAATACCTTTAATTTTATTTGTTGGCGGATGTGCAGCGAGGTAAGTATCATTCTGATAAAAAGTACCGATTTGTTCTTCGCTGATTTCGCCTACCTCAGCCAAAACACTATATAATACTGCAGCAGCGTGACCTTTTGATAAAATCACTTCATCCTCCTCCTTCATCCATGAAAGCTTAGTAAAAACAAGCATTTCGGTGCAAGATAGCGAACAGCCAACATGACCTGCATTGGCTTTTTTATACATATTCAAAAATCGGTTCTTTACCGATTTGTTAGCGCTACTTAGGTGTTCAATATTCATTGGGATCTTCTGTATTTTCTATTTTTCCTCTTTGTCCGAGTTCTACGGCTTCTAAATGTAGTACTTTTTTATTTTCCAGCGAAAAACGCAGCACTGTCTTAACTTTGTGCCAGCCATGCACCCCGGCAGCACCTGGGTTCATGACTATCATATTGTTGAATTTTTCATCGCGCATCACCCTCAAAATATGCGAATGGCCGCAAATGAAAATATCAGGTTTAACTTCACTCATCATGGCTTTCACCGCTGCGGTATAATGTCCAGGGTAGCCACCGATATGGGTCATCCATATTTTCAATCCTTCCACTTCCCAAATCAAATGTTCTTTAGTTTGTATTCTGATTTCGTGTCCGTCTATATTGCCGAAAACCGATTTTACATTGGGGTTTATCTCCTTTAGTTTTTCAATAACAGACCAATTGCCGATATCTCCTGCATGCCATATTTCATCTACATCGGCAAAAAACGCTTTGAGTTTTGGGTCGAAGTGGCCGTGTGTGTCAGATATTAAACCAATTTTTAGCATTCGCCTTTAATCAAAGTTGTTTTTCGAATTTTACAATAAGGCGATAGTAGCTGATTACCCCGAGAATGTAGAATCCGGCAGTGATAAAAATGATATTGCTATAGCTAATGTCCATTTCACGCAAGACAGAAAAAATCATGGCACTCAAAAACCAACTGCCGCTCCATATAGCAGCCGTGATAGCAGAAATTGTTTTGCGGTTTTTGTCTCCTACAAATTTCATGGACAACTCTGTGGTAAGCGGCCCCGCGAGATTCATAAGCGGTTGGCGGATAATAAACATAACCATAGCAAACAATGCAGCAAATTGCCATTCTTTAAACCACTCAGTAGCCCCAAGGAGGAACAAAGCCATAATAGCAAATGATTGCAGTGACACTATTGCAGTTTTATAACCAAATTCCCTTTTCACGATTGGGTTTAGGAAGCCACCAATTACAACCAATGTGAAAGCAATAGAATTGACCAAGGAAAAAGTATTTGATTCTACACCGTGCACAATCTTGAAAAAAAGATTAATAAATGGAATGGTGAAACCGGCACCAAATGCAATTAAGAAAGTTGGCAAGAGTGCCTGACCGATTTTTTTCCAATCTGCGGAAGTTTTTTCTTCTTCGTGTGCCTGTTGCGCATGATAGTTGTGGAATTTCATCCTTAAAATAAACAATGGTCCTATGGCTGCAAGGATGCAATACAATGCCAGCAATGAAATATTAGACAGTGCAGGATTGAAGTAGTGAATCAAATAATTCATGGTACCACAAAGAATTGTGGTAAGACTTCCGGCTGCAAAGAAAAGAGAAATAGCCTCGGTTTCATTGGATTCATCAGTGATGTTCATAAGTACAGGCAGTGCCAGAATTTGTACCAACGAAAAGGATACGCCCCAAAGAAAAGTAGTGATACGAAGCAGTTCACTCACATGAAAATGAATGCACCAAAGCATCAGCAGCGATAGCACAGGTGCACTTACTGCACCAATAGTCATGAGCATTTTGATATTAATACGCTTACTCAAAAGAGCCAGAGGATAAGAACAAAGCAGCACTGCCAAATAGCGATTGCCGTTTATAGATGTGATGTCGTAATCTTTGTAGCCATGATCTATCATCACATAATTCAGTAAAATAGAAAATGCCGAGTTAATGAGTTGCAGACATATATCAGCACCCAATAGCCACCAGGCATCATTGGGTAAGTTTTTATAGGAGAGCAGGAGTTTTCTGATAGATTCCATTACGATTTCAAATATATATTTTGGTAACAAGAAAGCACCAAAAATGCTGAAAGAATGATAATCGTAAAACTATTTAAATGATTGCTTTGCTATGCCTTAAAAACATAAGGTAATAGCGCATTTAGGGAAAAAGTTATGGATTTTTAAAACAAACCGTGCAATTCTGCACTCACTTTGTTCATTACTTCTGCAAGTGCATCTTCGTTATCTGCAAAGTTGAGTTTATCTACATCTATAACTAATAATCGACCATCGTTATAGCTGCCAATCCATTTTTCATAAAACTCATTAAGCCTCTTGAGATAATCTAAGCGAAGATTATCTTCATATTCTCTACCTCTTTTTTGAATCTGATTTACGAGCGTAGGAACAGATGCTTTAAGATAAATCAATAAATCAGGTGGTTTTATCATGCTATTGATGGTCTCGAACAATCGGCTGTAATTCTCAAAATCACGGGTACTCATCAAGCCCATTGTATGAAGATTTGGTGCGAAAATACAGGCATCTTCATGTATAGTTCTATCCTGAATTACAATGCTATCTCCTTTTTGTATTTCTATGATTTGTCGGAAACGAGAGTTCAAAAAGAATATTTGAAGATTGAAAGACCAGCGAGGCATATCTTCATAAAAATCATTCAGATATGGATTGTTCTCAACATCTTCGAAATGCGGATTCCACCCGAAATTTTTAGCAAGAAGTCTGGTGAGCGTTGTTTTACCTGCACCGATATTTCCAGCTATTGCAATATGTCTTATCTGTTCCTTAGGTTGTTTGGTTTTGGCCATATCGAATTTTGTTTACGAGAAGCGCATTAGATGAAAAGCGACTAAAAATATTGAAAAATTACTTTAAACCAATTATTTCCCTTACATCTTTCAAAGTTTTCGAGGCGCTTTCAATCGCCTTTTCTTTTCCTTGGTTGCGTACTTTTTGAAGAAGAGTATCATCATTTTTAAATCGTTCAATATTTTCCCTTATTGGCTTTAGAAATTCAATCATATCGTCTGCAATTTGTTTTTTCATATCACCATATCTGATATTGCAGTTATTATATGCCTCATCAAATGCATTGAGAGTTTCAGGAGCAGATACGATTTTCATGAGATTGAAAATATTTTCAATAGCCTCGTTTTTGGGTTGATTAGGCTCAGTAGGACCATTATCAGTAGTAGCTTTCATTACTTTTTTTCGGATTGCATCTGGCTCATCAGCAAGATAAATACAGGTATTTTCGCCTTTTGATTTACTCATTTTTCCAATACCATCAAGACTCGGAACCGAGACAGGAGCCTCTCCGTAATAAAAGCCATGAGGCTCACTGAAATAATCTACTTTATAAATGTGATTAAAACGATTTCCAAAGTTGCGCGTCATTTCAATATGTTGCATCTGGTCTTTGCCTACGGGAACTTTCTTGGCGTTGTGGATCAGAATATCTACTGCCATTAGAACCGGATAAGTCAGCAGTCCTGCATTTATATTGTTTGGATTATCACGCACCTTTTCTTTAAAAGTTGGCACTTTCTCCAATTCACCTAAATAGGCAAGCATATTGAAAATAAGATAAAGCTCAGAAATCTGTGGCACATCACTCTGCACATAAAGCGTGCATTTGTCTGGATCCAGACCACAAGCCAGATATTCTATGAGCGTCTGTTTTACGTTTAAGCTCAGGTTCTCCGGATTGGGATGGGTAGTAAGAGAATGAAGATCTGCAACAAAAAAGTAGGCATTGGAATATTCATATTGCATTTTCACAAAGTTGGTGACCGCGCCATAATAATTCCCTAAATGCTGTTTTCCGGTAGGTCTTACGCCACTTACCACTATATCCTTCATAATATTTTTTATATTTTCGGTCGGAAAATAAGATAAAGGATGAAGATTGACAATGAACTTGTAGAAAAACTGGCGCAACTTTCAAAACTTGAGTTTGGAAACGAAGAGAGAGAGCGTATCAAAGGAGATTTGCAAAATATTCTTGATTTGGTAGAAAAGCTAAATGAAGTAGATGTGGAAGGGTTGGAACCACTTAAATACATGAATCAGGAGGAAGCGCAACTGAGAGTAGATGAAGTAAAAGAGATGCTTACAAAAGCGGAAGCGCTGATGAATGCACCACAGAAAGATTCCGATTATTTCAAAGTGCCAAAAGTCATTAAAAAGTAACTTTCGAAAACTACCTTCGCTATTCTTGTGCAATAGCTTTAAAGAAATATTTTGATGGATAAGATAATTGACATTAGAAACATAAGTAAGGAATATCTTCTGGGCGACCAGCTTATATATGCCTTGAAGGATGTTTCGCTCGATATACACAGAAATGAATATGTTGCTCTTATGGGACCTTCTGGTTCGGGTAAGTCAACTCTCATGAATATTCTTGGTTGCCTTGATACACCAACAAATGGCTCCTATATTCTTAACGGAACAGACGTGTCGAAGATGGTAGATGATGAACTTGCTTTCATACGAAACAAGGAAATTGGTTTTGTATTTCAGACTTTCAATTTATTGCCACGATTAACTTCTTTCGAAAATGTTGCGTTGCCATTAATATACGCAGGAGTGGGAGAGAAGGAGCGAAAAGAACGCACTGAAAAAGTAATGGGAATGGTAGGCCTTCAGGATAGAATGCAAAACAGACCCAATCAACTCTCTGGTGGACAAAGACAAAGGGTTGCCATAGCAAGAGCATTAATTAATAATCCTTCTATAATCCTCGCAGATGAACCAACAGGAAATCTGGATTCAAAAACATCGCACGAGATTATGAGCATTTTTGGTGAGATTCATTCAAAAGGAAACACTGTGATTTTAGTAACACACGAAGAAGATATTTCAAAATTTGCAAAAAGGGTTGTTGGGCTTCGTGATGGTTTGATAGAGTACGATAAGTTGAATTAATATTAGTTCAGCCATTTCGGTAAATACTCAAATCTTATTTACAACAGTTATTAGATGAAGTTATCACAAAGAATTTTTGTATCAGGCATAGGGACTAATGTTGGTAAGACAATAGTTTCTGCTATTCTTTGCGAAGCATTGGAAGCAGACTACTGGAAACCTGTGCAGACGGGTTTAAATGAGTTAATAGACCGAGATACAATCAGCAAATTGATTTCTAATTCCAGCATTACTATTCATAAGTCTGCTTATGAATTACTTTTGCCTGCATCGCCTAACATAGCCGCTGATGCAGAAAATACAGAGATAAAAAGCGAAAAGCTTGTTTTGCCTGATACTGATAACATGCTGATTATTGAGGGCGCAGGAGGGTTAATGGTGCCATTGAATAATGAAATCACCACACTTGATTTTATTGCAGAAAATAATTTGGATGTGGTGCTGGTGGCGAATGATTATTTAGGTTGCATCAATCATACGCTTTTATCGCTTGATGCGCTCAAGTCACGAAATATCAATGTTCTTTTCGGCATATTTAATGGTTTTATGAACGCAGAAGTCAAAACTACCATTCAAAATTTTTCAGATTGCAAATGGTTGAATATTGACACTGCAAAAACACTTGACAAGAATTTTATTTCCTCTCAGGCAAAAAAAATAAAAGATGAATTATCATCAATTAGATAAAGACCTTATCTGGCATCCCTATACTCAGGAGAAGAATGCTACTGAAAATATTGTAATCAATAGGGGTGAGGGAGCTTATGTGATTGATGAAAATGGCAGAAGACTATTTGATGCTTGTTCCAGTTGGTGGACGAATACTCACGGTCATGCGCATCCTTATCTCGCAGAGAAATTATATCAGCAGGCAAAAGAACTCGAGCACGTTATTTTTGCAGGCTATACACACAAACCTGCTATTGAATTAGCTTCGAAACTCAAAACATATCTTCCCGAAAATCAGCAGAAATTTTTCTTTTCAGATAATGGCTCTACAGCTGTAGAAACTGCTCTAAAAATGGCTTTTCAGTTTTGGTTCAATCAGGGCGAGAAGAGAACAAAAATCATAGCACTCGAAAATGCCTATCATGGTGATACTTTCGGAAGTATGTCTATCAGCTCCCGCGGACTTTTTACTGACCCTTTCAAACCGCTGTTATTTGATATTATTACTATTCCCATTCAGGAGCAATTCAATCAAGATTTTTTTGATAGCTTTTTGAAAGAACATACAGAAATCGCAGCTTTTATCTATGAACCTTTGGTGCAGGGCGCAGCAGGAATAAATATATACAGCGCAACTTGGTTAGATGAAGTGTTGCAAATTTTCAAACAGAATAACATTTTGCTCATTGCAGATGAAGTGATGACAGGTTTCGGGCGAACAGGCAAAATGTTTGCTTCGGATTATATGAATACCAAGCCTGATATCATGTGTTTCAGCAAAGGACTAACTGCCGGAATGTTGCCACTCGGGCTTACATCGGCTACTCAAAAAATTTATGATGCGTTTTACAACGATGATAAGACTAAAACATTCTTTCATGGTCACAGCTTCACCGGAAATCCGCTAGGCTGTGCTGTTGCCTTAGCTTCATTGGAATTATTTGAGCTGGAAAATACGCTTACCAAAATTGAGATGATTGAAAATTCACATCAGCAATTTTCAACTAAATTGGCGCGACATACTAAAGTTTTTAATATTCAGCAGCAAGGAACTATTCTTCGTTTTGAAGTAAAAACAGAACAGGGAACCTCATATCTGAATGAGCTGAAAGCTTCTATTATTAGGTATTATCTCGGAAATAATTTAATGATTCGTCCTTTGGGCAATGTCGTCTATTTTATGCCTCCGTATTGTTCTTCTGCGGATGATTTAGAGAAGCTTTACCAATCTTCAGAAGCATTTTTGGATAGCATTTAAGCTTCATTTCTCAAATCACAGAGTGATTTGAGAAATGAAGCTTAAATATTTTTTGAGATTACAAGCTCAAAGACTCGCATCTAAAAGACAAAGATTCACTATGATTTTCATTGCGCTTTGCTAAGTTCGCGCATGCAATATTTTGAAAAGCTACTCGATTTTCTGGATATTGAGCAGGCGGAAGACCGCAATCAATATCTTAAATTTACTGAAAAATCAAGCGTTAATGAGCGTAGAGCTAATGGATTAGCTTGGTATCCGATTGCGATTCGCGGCACCGAAATGACTAAAGGTGATTATATTCAGGTAGAAGTGGAGCGCACTACTCATCAGGATGTTTCACACATACTTCGCTTCGGAATGCCCGCGGCACTATTCAGCAATCACGACCCGAAGGAAGCCAGAATAGAAGGCATCATCTCGCATCAGAGCGGCAATAAACTCAAAATAAATTTCCGTATCGAAGAATTACCCGATTGGGCGAGTGACGGGAAATTAGGCGTAGACGTTTTGTTTGATGACAACAGCTATGCCGAAATGCGCAATGCTTTGAAGCTGGCTGATAAACGCGCTGAAAGCCAGAAAGACCAACTACTGCAAATTCTGATTGGCGAAAGGGAGGCAACATTTGAAGAATTACCAACTGCAAATGTTCAAGGATTGAATGAATCACAATCGGCTGCGGTGCAGAAAATTCTTGCAGCTAATGAACTTGCTTTGGTTCACGGCCCTCCGGGGACGGGAAAAACTACCACCATTGTTCAGGCAGTGAAAGCATTGATTCAGCAAGGCGTAAAAAAGATTTTAGTGACAGCACCGAGCAATACTGCTGTGGATTTGCTTACCGAAAAAATGGCGGAGCAGAAAATAGCGGTGTTGCGCCTCGGCAATCCTGCAAGGGTTACAGAACATTTGCTGGCGCATACTATGGATAATCAGATGGCAGAACACAGCAGCATGAAAGATGTGAAGCGGCTGAAAAAGCAAGCTCAGGAGTTTAAGCAGATGGCGCATAAATACAAACGCAACTTCGGCAGAGCAGAACAGGAACAACGTAAGTTGCTATTTAATGAAGCTTACAAAATCATGAAGGAAGTAGAACAGTCCGAACAATATTTGATGGATGAAGTAATTGCACGAGCGCAGGTGATTACGGCTACTTTGGTGGGAGCAAATCATTATTCGGTGCGTTCTCAGCAATATGACATTGCTATTATTGATGAAGCAGGACAAGCCATTGAACCTGCCTGCTGGATTCCGATTTTGAAAGCGAAAAAGATAGTTCTTGCCGGAGATCATTGTCAGCTTCCGCCAACTATAAAATCTGCCGAAGCAGCCCGAAGCGGACTAAGCAAAACACTCTTTGAGAAATGTATTGAGCTGCATCCGAAAGCTGTTTCGCTGCTCGAAGAGCAATACAGAATGCACGAAAAAATCATGAACTTTTCATCTGAAGCATTTTATGATGGTAAACTGAAAGCCAATGCAGCTGTGGCGCAGCGACTGTTGTTTGCAGGTGATATTCCTTTACTGTTTATCGACACTGCCGGTTGCGGATTCGATGAAAAACTCGAAGGCACAAGCTCAACTAATCCTGAAGAAGCAGCTTTTCTGATGAAGCATTTACAACGACTCTTGATTGAGCTCAATGCCGATTACACAACTACAGATTTCCCAAGTATTGGGCTTATCTCTCCATACAAACAGCAGATTGCGATTTTGCAGGAACAACTTGCTCACTTGCCCGATATTGATACATACAAACACAGCATATCGGTAAATACGGTGGACAGTTTTCAGGGACAGGAACGCGATATTATTTATATCAGCATGACGCGCAGCAACTCAGAAGGCGAAATAGGTTTTCTTGCTGATATTCGCAGGATGAATGTGGCCATGACACGCGCCAAACAAAAGTTGGTAGTGATTGGAGACAGCGCTACACTGGCGCAGTTAAAATTTTATGATAATTTCATCAACTATGCGCAATCCATTGACGGTTATAAAAGTGCCTGGGAGTTTATGTTGTGATATGGAATTGCAGACTCTTCAAGCAATTAGTATACGGAAATGGAATTTTTAATCTATTTTTTCAGAGCGTTGAATTTAGTTTTCAATGCGGAATAAAAATCTTCTTTTTTGTAAGGATTTTTTTTGAATCATGGTAGAATGTTAGCACACTTGAGCTTAGTTTCTTACTTTTTATTGTTGCATAAACTCATCTTTCCACCCGATTCCATTTTAGCATACAGTTCACAAAAATGTATGTGCGCTATATCAACATTCTATGTCCGGAACGTTATACATTTATATTTATCATGGAAACTTTGATTTTAGAATTCATACAGTTTATTCAATTTGAAAAGCGCTATGCGGAAAATACTATCATCTCTTATAAAAATGACTTAGAACAGTTTTCCGCTTTTATAGAAAAAGAATATGACATGCATGAAATAGCAGGAGTGAAGCATACTATAATCAGAAGTTGGATTGTGAAGCTGATGGAAGAGGATATTTCCCCGCGCAGCATCAACCGAAAACTTTCTTCGCTTAAGTCTTTATATAAGTATGCACTCCGCAAGGGAATTGTTACCAAAAACCCCATGAGTAAAATTGTTGCACCAAAGACCAGCAAAAAGCTTCCCGTTTTTGTGGAACAGCAAAATATTCAAAAGCTTTTGGATGAAGATGCTTCAACTATTTCAGCCGAAGATGCCCCGAGCAACCAACGCGACAAACTGATTATTGAGTTGCTGTATGCCACCGGAATGAGAAGAACGGAGCTTATACATATCGAAAAGTCGCAAATAGATTCATACCGCAATCAGATAAAAGTACTTGGAAAAGGAAAAAAGGAGCGAATTATTCCTTTGCCACAGGAGCTTATTCAGCATATACACCAGTATCTTGATAATACAAAAGATGTTTCATCTGATTATCTTTTTCATGATAAAAATGGGAAGCTGCTTGCCCCGCATGCTATATATGCCATTGTGAAAAAGCAGTTGGCAAAAGTAACTACACTTAACAAGAAGAGTCCGCATGTGTTGCGCCATACTTTTGCTACTCATTTATTGAATAACGGAGCAGATATCAATGCGGTGAAAGAACTGTTGGGTCATGCCAACCTTTCTGCCACTCAGGTGTATACACATAATACAATTGAAAAGCTTAAAAATGTTCATAAGCAGGCACATCCAAGGGGATAATAAAATACGTTAAACTATTAAGATAAAAATGCGTAAAACATATTGAGCGATAATTAAATTTCTTTAGATTTATGATAATGATTTTTTAACCTCTAAATATACAAGCTATGAACTTAGTAATCCACGCTGTAAACTTTGATGCAGACATTAAATTGAGAGACCACATTCAAAATAAGCTTGAGAAACTGACCACGTTTTATGATAATATTATTGAGTCGGAAGTATTTTTGAAAGTAGATAGCAATCAATCCATAAAGGATAAAATAGTAGAAATGAAAATTCATATTCCCGGTAAGACAATTTTTGTTTCAGAAACTACAAAATCTTTTGAGGAAAGCATAGATTTGGGATTAGATACAATGGCAAGACAAATAAAAAAAGAGAAAGAAAAATTACGTGCATATTAAATCGCACTTTTTTTTTGTTGATTTACATTTTTTACATAACATTGCGCTCCGTTAGAAAAAACGGGGCGTTCTTTTTTTAAAATTCAATCAATTTATATCAGCCGAAGTAGCTCAGTTGGCCAGAGCTACTGATTTGTAATCAGTGGGTCGGGGGTTCGAATCCCTCCTTCGGCTCAAAACATTATTGAGCGGGCAAGTAGCCAAGTGGCCAACGGCAACAGACTGTAAATCTGTCCTCTTCGGAGTTCGGTGGTTCGAATCCACCCTTGCCCACACATATGTTCTTTTAATAAAGTAGATATAAATTGAAAAAATGCGGGAGTAGCTCAGTTGGTAGAGCGACAGCCTTCCAAGCTGTAGGTCGCGGGTTCGAGCCTCGTCTCCCGCTCAGATTTCGAAGGGAATTGAAATATTCCTTAACAAGCCGTTGTAGCTCAGTGGTAGAGCACTTCCTTGGTAAGGAAGAGGTCGCGAGTTCGATTCTCATCAACGGCTCAAAACCGTAGGAAAACGTTCTTGATAGATTGAGATTATTTGTGAAAAAGAAGTGAGTTCTGAAACAATTCACCTTTTATCCCCTGAAAAGTGGTATGTTTTCAGCAATTAATCGAAAAGGGAAAAAGAAATTAAACTTTCTATAAACAACAATTTAAAAAACAACAAAAACAAATAGCAATGGCTAAAGAGAAATTCATTAAAGACAAACCGCATGTTAACATCGGTACAATTGGTCACGTGGATCACGGTAAAACTACTTTGACTGCTGCCATCACTACAGTACTTTCTAAGAAAGGATGGGCTGAGGTTCGTGATTATTCATCAATTGACAATGCACCTGAAGAAAAAGAGCGTGGTATCACTATCAATACAGCTCACGTAGAATATCAAACAGCTAATCGTCACTATGCTCACGTTGACTGTCCGGGTCACGCGGATTATATCAAGAACATGGTTACCGGTGCTGCTCAAATGGACGGAGCTATCCTAGTGGTTGCTGCAACTGATGGTCCAATGCCTCAAACAAGAGAGCACATCCTTCTTGCTCGTCAGGTAGGTGTTCCTCAAGTGGTTGTTTTCATGAATAAAGTTGACTTAGTTGAAGATCCAGAATTCCTTGAATTGGGAGAAATGGAAATCCGTGACCTTTTGACTTTCTACAAATATGATGGCGCAAACATCCCTGTTATCCAAGGTTCTGCTTTGGGTGCTTTGAATGGCGAGCCAAAATGGGTAGAAAAAATAGAAGAATTGATGGCAGCTGTTGATAGCTTCATCCCGGTTCCTCCACGTGCTGTTGATCAACCATTCCTAATGCCTGTAGAGGACGTGTTCTCTATCACTGGTCGTGGAACTGTTGCTACAGGTCGTATCGAAAGAGGTCGTGCTTTGACAGGAGAGAGCGTTGAAATCATTGGTCTTTCTTTTGATAAATTGACTTCTACTATCACAGGTGTTGAAATGTTCCGTAAAATCCTAGACGAAGGAGAAGCTGGCGATAACGTAGGTTTGCTACTTCGTGGTATCGATAAAGAGCAAATTAAGAGAGGAATGGTAATCTGTAAGCCAGGTTCTGTAACTCCTCACACAGAGTTCAAATGCGAAGTATACGTATTGAGCAAAGAAGAAGGTGGACGTCATACTCCATTCTTCCAAAAATATCGTCCTCAGTTCTATTTCAGAACAACTGACGTAACAGGTGAAATCACATTACCGGAAGGAACAGAAATGTGTATGCCTGGTGATAATATCACTTTGACTGTACAATTGATCTATCCAATCGCTCTTGAGAAAGGTCTACGTTTCGCTATTCGTGAGGGTGGAAGAACAGTAGGTGCCGGTCAGGTAACTGAAATCTTGAAGTAATTTTCGGATAGATTTTAATAAATCTATAATTAAACCCAACTACAGAAATGTGGTTGGGTTTTTTGTTTCAAAAAAGGTCTTAAAATGTGGATAAAAGGTGTATCTCTTTTGAGCCTGAAACCTTTGTAATTATTATATTTGTGAGTTACTGTAACTTACTTTAATCAGCATATAAAACAGCCCATAATTTATGTCAGACACTAGTCGGATTATACCTATCAACATTGAGGATGAAATGAAAACCGCTTACATTGATTATTCAATGTCGGTAATCGTATCCAGAGCCATACCGGACGTGAGAGACGGACTAAAGCCGGTTCATAGAAGAGTACTGTACGGAATGAACGAACTTGGCGTAGGAGCGGGTAAGCCATACAAGAAGTCAGCGAGAATTGTAGGGGAGGTGCTAGGTAAGTTTCACCCACATGGTGACTCTTCAGTTTATGATGCAATGGTTCGTATGGCACAGGACTGGTCTTTGCGCTATCCACTAGTAGATGGACAAGGAAACTTTGGTTCTATTGACAATGATCCACCGGCAGCAATGCGTTATACGGAAGCTCGTTTCCGAAGAATGACTGAAGAGCTTTTGCGCGATATAGAAAAGGAAACAGTAGACATGAAGCTCAACTTCGATGATACCCTCGAAGAGCCAACGGTACTTCCTTCCCGTATTCCAACCTTGCTTGTAAACGGAACTTCCGGTATTGCAGTGGGTATGGCTACGAATATGATGCCTCATAACCTTACAGAGGTTGTGGATGCCATTTCTTATTTCATAGACAACCGGGAGGCTACAGTAGAGGATTTGATGAAGTTTGTGCAAGGGCCAGATTTTCCGACTGGTGGAACAATCTTTGGGGTAGATGGCGTGAAGCAAGCTTTGATGACTGGCCGTGGGAGAGTAGTGCTTCGCGGAAAAGCCGAAATCGAAAATCAGGACAACGGCAGAGAGCAAATTATCATTACTGAAATTCCATATCAGGTAGTTAAGTCAGATTTGATTAAAAAGATTGCTGATTTGGTTGACGACAAGAAAATCGAAGGCATATCTGACATCCGTGATGAATCTGACCGAAATGGTATCAGAGTGGTTATTGAACTCAAAAGAGAAGCCATATCCAGTGTTGTGCTGAATCAGATTTATTCTCAAACTC
The DNA here is from genome assembly GCA_947461105.1 of Bacteroidota bacterium. GTDB lineage: Bacteria > Bacteroidota > Bacteroidia > Chitinophagales > LD1 > CALAYL01. The sequence goes on from CANHIG010000047.1 coordinate 16,809, forward strand.
CGCTTCAGACTTCTTATGGCGTGAACAACGTAGCATTGGTTCATGGGAAGCCTATGATATTGAATCTCAAGGATTTGATTCGTCATTTTGTGGCATTCAGACATGATGTCGTTGTTAAAAGAACCCAGTATGAACTGAGAGAAGCAGAAAAAAGAGCTCATATTCTGGAAGGTTTGCTCATCGCTCTCGACCATTTGGATGAGGTTATTAAGTTGATTAGAGGTTCAAAAGATGGCGAAGAAGCCAAGGCAGGCTTAATGAGCAATTTCAGCTTATCTGAAATTCAGGCTAAAGCTATCCTGGAAATGCGTTTACAACGTCTTACCGGATTGGAGCGCGATAAAATCAGAGCTGAATATGATGAGTTAATGAAAACCATCACTTACCTCAAGCGAATTTTAGATGAAGAACCTTTGAGATATTCAATAATCAAAGAAGAATTAGAGGAGGTAAAAGCAAAATTTGGCGATGAGCGAAGAACCAAAATTGAATTTGCAGACGGAGATATCAATATAGAAGACCTGATTTCCAACGAAGAGGTAGTTGTAACTATTTCTAGGTTAGGATATATAAAGAGAACATTATCAAGCGAGTATAAAACACAAAATAGGGGAGGACGCGGTTCAAAAGGCGGAGCAACCAGAGATGCGGACTTCATAGAGCATTTATTTATGGCTACTAACCATAACTATATTTTGTTCTTCTCAAATGCCGGAAGATGTTATTGGAAAAAAGTATATGAAGTGCCAGAAGGAGAGAAGACCTCTAAGGGAAGAGCTATTCAGAATCTGATTAACATTCCGCCTGATGAGAAAATCATGGCTTTCCTTGCTGTTACCAATCTCTCTGACGATGA
>CANHIG010000048.1 GCA_947461105.1 Bacteroidota bacterium
AGCTTGTTTACTAATATTTATTGCTTCACTAATAATAAGTCCAGCACTTGCTCTTTGGGTGTAATATAAAACGGTTGATTCTCCAACCACTCCATCAGCGTCAGCACGACTTCTTGTCATTGGTGCCATCGCCATACTATTTTTTAGTACTTGGTTACCTATTTTTACTGATTCTAATAGTTTCATTTTTATGTTTTTTAAATTAATAGTAGTCAAAAGTATTATATTTGCCTAAATAATTTATCTATATCTCCTTTATGTGTATAGACTAAAATTATAGACTAATGGCAAATACAGTGATTAGAAAGACAAAAGATTTCGTGCCGGGCAATTGTCCCGTAGGATATTGTATGAATATTATTGGTGGAAAATGGAAGCCTAGTATTATTTATATGATTCGAACCGAAAGAAACCGTTATAGCCTCTTACTAAAAAACATAACAGAAATTAGTAAGCAAACTTTAACCAACCAACTTCGAGAATTAGAAAAAGATGGAATAATTGACCGAATAATTTATCCGGAAATACCGCCAAGGGTTGAATACAAAATTACACCTTACGGAAGTACTTTACTTCCAATAATTGATAGTATGTCAAAATGGGCTATACAAAATATGCCTAAAAACAAGAAATGATTTTATTGAATATTATTGATTTTCGCAAAATGTATAAAAAAATGTCTAATCAATCTAATGTCTTGAAATATATCTTTTTAATTCAGAAAGCGCTTCAATATCCTTTAGTAACTGGTTCGAGATTTTGTCTGTGAAGTCCACAAATAAAACCACAGGTAATCTTGTGGTTTTATTATTTACAATACTTTAAACATTAGCTCATTCAGTTAGAGCATCACGCATTATAGCGTTAAGGTGCTTGGTGCTATTCCAAGTGGGATTACAACAAAAGAACCACGCAAGAGCATGGCTATTTTGTCTCCCTTCCTTTAATTTTTAGGACTGAAACGCACATAAAACTTTGCTTGTTTTAATATTAAAGCCACTATTTATTTTAAGTTTGGAGTCTAAAATTCTACTATGCACGATAAACAGATTTTTGACCTAATAGACCAAGAACTCCACCGCCAAAGAGAAGGGGTTGAACTTATTGCTTCTGAAAACTTCACCTCTGCCGAAGTGATGCGCGCCATGGGAAGTTGCCTCACCAATAAATATGCTGAAGGCTTGCCGGGTAAACGCTATTATGGCGGATGCCAATGGGTAGATGAAGTGGAAACAATTGCAATAGAACGCATAAAGAAATTATTTGGAGCGGTTTGGGCAAATGTGCAACCTCATTCCGGTGCACAGGCAAATGCTGCAGTAATGCTGGCTTGCATAAAACCCGGTGACAAGATTTTAGGCTTCGATTTATCGCATGGCGGGCATTTAACACACGGTTCTGCGGTAAATTTTTCAGGCAAACTTTATGTGCCCTCATTTTACGGAGTGGAGAAGGAAACGGGTAGAATTGATATGAACAAAGTGCGCGAAACTGCACTTCGTGAAAAACCTAAACTGATTATCTGCGGAGCATCTGCTTATTCCCGCGATTGGGATTACAAAACATTCCGGGCTATTGCGGACGAAGTGGGCGCTGTGCTGCTTGCAGATATTTCGCACCCTGCCGGACTGATCGCAGCAAAATTACTGAATGACCCGATGCCGCATTGCCATATCATTACCACCACTACCCACAAAACCCTGCGCGGACCGAGAGGTGGATTAATCATGATTGGTCAGGATATGGAAAATCCATTTGGCGAAAAAACACTGAAAGGTGAATTGAAATCGCTTTCTGCTGTTCTTGATGGTGCTGTATTCCCGGGTACTCAGGGCGGCCCGCTGGAGCATGTGATAGCTGCAAAAGCCATAGCTTTTGGAGAAGCGCTTTCCGATAATTTTGTGAGTTATCAAAAACAGGTAGCTGCAAATGCGCAATCACTTGCTGCCGCTTTGGTAAGCAGAGGGTTTCAAATTATTTCCGGAGGCACAGATAACCACCTGATGCTTATAGACCTGAGAAATAAAAATGTGAGTGGCAAACAAGCTGAAAACGCTCTGGTAAAAGCCGACATAACTGCCAATAAAAACATGGTGCCTTATGATGATAAGTCGCCATTTGTAACCTCCGGAATCAGGCTGGGCACTCCAGCTGTAACTACAAGAGGCATGAAGGAAAAAGACATGGAACAAATTGCAGTTTGGATAGATACACTGATTAACAGTCCTGAAAATGAAACGTTAATCAACTCTGTAAAGAACGAGGTAAACGAATACATGAAAGCCTTTCCATTGTATGAATAGATTGGTCTAAAAGTTTAAAAGTTGAGGCTCAAAAACGACACAAAGTATTTTTACTTAACGCTGATATTTTCAGTGTATTTGGTGTTTTGTTCATGCGAGGCCAATGCACTTCCCAAATTTAAAATAAACACGGACAGCTTAACTGCCTTGCTGGGCAAAGAAATCACTAAAGAGGTTTTCTTCTCAGCAGCACAGGCATTGTATAACGCAGACAGCAACAACAAGCAGTATGTCCTTTTTCTAGCCCAAGCATACGCGCAATCAGGCGACAAAGAGGTATCTGAACTTTATCTTTATAAGTCTTTACTAAAAGATTCGCTATTCCTTCCGGCATTGGCCTTTAAAGCAGCAGCACTTTTAGATTCAGAACAGCTATATGAAGCAAATCAATTAATAGAAAAAATATTTTTGTACTACCCCGAAGCAGGTACGTCTTTTTTGCTGAAAGCAAAATACTACTATGCTATCGGCAAGTGGGACGAGGCAAAAAACTTTTCACTTCAGGCATTAGCTGTTGATGAAAATCTATGTGGAGCAAGAATTCTGAATGCTATGACACTCATGAAAATGGATGAATATAAATCAGCAGTTACCCAATTTCAGAAATGTGTGTCTGAAATAAAGAAAAATTCTTTTCAGCTCAATAATTATGGCGTATGTCTTCTGAAATCTGAGCAGTTTTCAGAAGCTGCTACTGTTTTTAAAAGCGCTCTGATGATTGACAATACTCAGCCTGTTTTTTATTACAATCTGGGGTTGACTAACATGAATTTGGGAGAATATAATGATGCTTTGTCTGCACTCACTAAAGTCAAAAGCATTGCAGATACACTCAGTGAAATTGATTTGCTGATGGCCAAGTGCTATGAGCGTACTTACCAATTTAATACAGCACTTGAAGCCTATAAAAACTATCAAAAAAGAAATGGCAAAGCTGATGTTAGCAAAAACATAATGGCTCTAAAAGCCACTGCTTTCATTGCAAAAAACTGGTATTACCTGATTGCCTCAGTTGTATTAGCAATCATTATTCTCATCATGATATTTCGAAAGAAAAACTAAACGGCAAAACTCTCCCCACAGGCACAAGATCTGGAAGCATTGGGATTGTTAAAGACAAATCCCTTCCCATTTAACCCATCAGAATATTCGAGCGTGGTGTTGCAAACGTATAGGAATGATTTAAGGTCAGTCACTAATTTCACACCCTTATCTTCAAACTGCTGATCATCAGGATTCAGATTGTGGTCAAAACTCATATCATAGGATAAACCTGAGCATCCACCGCCTTTTACCTGCACCCTTACAAAAGAACCATCAGGCATTTTTTGCTCTGTGATTAAAGATTTGATTTTCTCTGATGCAGATTCTGAAACAAATAACATGGCTTTTTATTTTCTGTTAGGCAAAAGTAAATCAAAAAAGCTTTTAGTTTGCAATTAAATTCACAAATGATGCAAAAGGTAGAACACATAGGTATCGCAGTAAAAAATCTGGCAGCTTCAAATACATTATTTTCAAAGCTCCTGAATCAACAACCATATAAGCAAGAATCGGTAGCATCGGAACAGGTGGCAACATCATTTTTTCATGCAGGGGAAACAAAAATCGAACTACTGGAATCGCAAAATCCTGAAAGTGCTATTGGTAAATTCATTGAAAAAAAAGGCGAAGGTATTCATCATATTGCTTTTGCAGTAGCGGATATAGATGCAGAAGTGGAGCGATTGAAGGCAGAAGGATTTATAGCGATTTCAGACAAGCCCAAACAAGGAGCTGACAATAAACTTGTCTTCTTTTTTCATCCTAAATCTACCAATGGCATTTTGATTGAATTATGTCAGGAGATTATATAACTTCCTCCTAACGAATCAAAGTCACATTTCCTTTCTGGAAAATATTTTCTCCATCATAGGTAACAGCACTGAAATACCATACAAACACTTCCATCCCTTGTAATATTCCTTTGTAAACGCCATTCCAACCCTTTGAAATATCATTTGTTGTAAACACCTTTTCGCCCCAACGATTATAAATACTAAACTCATTTAATGTTTCAATATTCAGCGTAGGCGGCACAATTCTGAATATATCATTTACCCCGTCATTGTTTGGAGAGAAAGCAGTTGGGATAAAAATCTGTGTTTTACCCTCAATAAAAATATGCACACTATCAAAATTGGTACATCCATATTGAGTTTTTGCAAAAAGGATATAAGTTTTGTTCCATAGCGGATAGACTGAAGCATTTAAATCAAAAGGATTGCTGATATCATCTGAGGGCACCCAATAGTAATTTTCTGCATTAGTTGTTCCCTGTAGCGTTCCCTGTGTGTTTCTGTAAATCAAAGTATCATTTCCTGCATCTACAATGGGTGTAGGTCTGATGGTAATCACCACATTTGCACTATCGCTGAAACAATCATTTGAAACTACTACAGTATATGTGATACTGCTATCAGGTCTGGAGATTGGATTGCTCACATTGGCGCTGCTTAGATAAGTAGGCGGAATCCACTGATAATAAAAACCACCCGAGGATGAAAGCTGTAAAGATTTTCCTTCACAAACATCGAAAGGCGACTGGGCTGTAGCCGTGACAGGCAGTTGCACATTTATAACTATAGAGTCAGAAGCAGAGCAGTTATGAATATTCGTAACTGTGACATAATAAGTAGTTGTGTCAAGAGGTATGGCAACAGGACCGCTAATACTTAAAGAAGACAATGTAGGGTCATTTGCCCATAAGTATTTTACCCCACCCGATGCTATTAATGTAATTGGTTGTCCCAGGCATATAAAAGGTGTGTCAGGATCTACCTTCGTTACAGGAGGAAAGTAAACATAGACCAAAACAGAGTCTGAATTTTTGCAGCCAAACTGATCTGTACCTGTTACATAATAAGTTGTTGTAATCACTGGTGTAGCTATAGGGTTGGCAATTGTGGTATCGCTCAAAGTTGTATTGAAAGTCCAATTGTATACTACTGCTCCGGATGCTGCAATCTGAACAGAATTTCCGATACAAACAGAGTCGATTTTGTTGCCGGATATAACAGGTAGCGGATGTACAATAATCGTGACCGTGTCACTTTTTTGATAACAGTAATTCTGAATAGTAAAAATATAATTTGTGGTATCAGCAGGGAAAAATACCGGGTTATTTGCAGTCGGATTGCTTATGCCTACAGGGGGACTCCAATTATAAATTCCATTGCCTTGCTGCAAAATTGTTAAAGTAATTGTGTCATCGGCACACATAGCTTTTGCATCTTCGATGATAAGGTTGAGCGATGGGTCAAGAAAATATACTTTCACTGAATCTGTAGCTGTACATCCTCTGAAATCGGTTCCGGTTACAAAATATGTGGTATTGGTAGCAGGACGAGATACAGGATTAGAGATAGCTGGATTAGAAAGTCCGGAAATAGGAGTCCAACTGTAACTCAATGCACCTGAAGCCTGAAGCCCAACGCTGTCTCTGAAACTTCCAAGATTCAAACAAACCGAAGTATCCTGTCCTGCATCAACATTGGGTGCTGTATAAAAGCTCACAGAAAATGAATCGCGATTTTTGCAACCATTCGCATCTGTAACATCAAGAGAGATTATAGTAGGTGTAATGGGCGTTGCCACCGGATTAGCAATTGCTGGGTTACTCATAATACTTGAAGGCTGCCAGCTATACAGATTACCTGTCGGGACACCGAGCTGAATAGAAGTATTAGGGCAAATAGTAGTATCCGGTCTTAAATTGACTATAGGCAAAGGATTTACAGTGATATTTTTTTTGAGACTATCTACACATCCATCTACACTGATTATTGTGAGGGAAATCTGAGCAACTCCTGCTGCAGTGTATACTATGCCCGATGGATTATTCAATGAACTGTTTGTTCCATTTCCAAAACTCCAATTATATGATGCAATATTTCCGTTGCTACTACTTGTGATAGCAATCGTGTCAAAAATACATACAGCTGCTGGCGAAGTGAAATTTGCAGACACTAAAGGGAAAATTGTAACAGGTTTTATTACTGTGTCAACACAGCCTTTATCACTGGCAATAATCAATCGCACATTAAATGTTCCTGCATTAGCATAGGTCTTAATTGGATTTTGTAAATTGGAAGTAGTGCCATCGCCAAAATTCCATTTCCATGAAGTAATACGACCAAATTTGATGAAAGAATTATCTGAAAACTGTATCGGAGCCGATGCACATCTTGGGATAAAATTAAAATCAGCATCGAACCCGGGATAAATCTTGACAATAGCATAAGCCGTATCTGTACAGAAACTACTATTAAAATCTTTTGTAGCTGCAAGACTTACCAAATAAGTACCACTATCAGGATAGGTATAAACAGGGTTAGTTAAATTTGAAGTGTCACTGGTTGAAGATGCAACTCCAAAATCCCAGTGATAAAAAAGAGGATTACCTGTTGGAGGAGGATTATAGGTATTGTTGGTAAAATCAACCGTATATCCGTCACAGTTTATGGTGAAAGTACCTATTCCTGAAACCGGATTGATATTGTTGCTGGGAATATTAGTAATCGGAATATTACACTGAGTGACATTGAACTGGAAGTCCCGTATAGTAGTACTTATCAAAACCCCATTTCTGTATTCATGAACAGCAACCCCTACAACATATTGCCCTACCTGATTAGGAATTCCTGTCATCACTCCCGAAACAGGGTCAATATTGAGATTGTTAGCATTTGGGGGATTATTCAGTGCATTGGTTGCACTAAATGTGCCAATCCACAGAATAGGAGTGTATGGAGGCGATAGCGGCTGAGTAGGACATCCTCCTGCAGCTGCGGGACTTGGATCGGGACAGTTTGGAGTGCCTCCATCATAAGGGGTTATCAATTCATAAGAAAGTGAGTCTCCATCTGCATCAATAGCACTATGATCAAATACCAATGCTGCATTTACACAAATAAAAATTGGTGGGAAGTTTTTGAAATATGCGGCATTATTGCAGGGAAAACTTTCTGTACCAGGTATATGTGTAATGTATGTAGAACCCGCATCCAACACAATATTATTGATAGTGGTATTTCTACAACATCTCTGATATACAATATCATATCCTCCCAACACAGGGGGTAGATTTACTGTGGTGTTATAAATTGCCTCCTCTACACAGACATTAGGAGGTATAAGACAATTATTGTTGATTGGCGGATTTACAGGATTTACAGGAGGCTTAGGCATCCCTATCTGATTGACCAAATTTCCATTAACATCAAAAATATTGATGTATTCAGGATTACCATAATTGGCGCAATTGCTACATAAACAATCACGGTAATATTTTAATGTGATTTTATAGTTGTTCCCACCAAGACATTCGTAAAATAGTTCTGCTCCTACAATGTGAGAAGCTTTTGCGTTAAAACTTATTGCAACGCAGAAAAAAGCCATGAAAAGAGTTAGCGATTTCTTGAAATCCATCAGGCTACAAAGATGGAAAATAAACTACAACTAGTACCTAAAATTGAAGCTAATACCGTTTTTTTATAATTTAGGACTATAAAACTTAATTCAAATGAGTGAATATCCATATAGCAAACACGAAGGTGGTATCATCCTTTCAATAATTCTTATCATTTGGGGAATAGGGGCGCACTTTGAATCATATCCAACAACCTCCATGGCTCTGTTGAGTGTGGGCATTTTGTTATTTATGTCCTTGTTTTACCTCAGATATATTCGCCAGTGATATTAGTATTTCTGCATTGAAGTGTCAATCTCATCAGCCCACGCCAATACTCCACCCTTAAGATTGTAAAGGTTATTTAGATTGTAATTCTGCTCTAGATAATCTACAATTCTTCCGCTTCGTGCTCCGGAACGACACATTATAATCACTTTCTTGTCTTTGGCTATTTTATCTAAATGATCAGGAACTGAAGCTAGTGGAATTAGCTCACCTCCAATATTTGCAATCTTATATTCAAATGGTTCTCTTACATCAATGAGCTGAAAATCCTCATTGTTGTCCTTCATTGATTTTAATTCTGTTACTGTAACTTCTTTCATATTGTTTTATTGGTTTAGTTAATTTAAAAAATCAGTTTTTGACACTGGCTCGTTTCAGTCGGTCATTTATTGCTCTTCCCAATCCCATATCAGGAAAATACGCTGCCAAAATAACATCTGTGTTTTCAGCTGAAAAACTTCTCAATGCAGCAAATAAATTTGCAGCAGCCTCTGCAATATCTCCACTTGGGGATAAAATCTTTTTGCTAGAAAACTTTAAATGTGCAAATTCATTTTGTAAGCTGATTAGCCCAACTCGCTTTCCTTCAAACTCGCTATAAAGCTTTGGGACATCGCCTAAAAATAGCGGTAATGTTGGCGCATAATGAGCAGAGAGCATTCCCGGTGCTTTGGGATTGGAGCTGTCGTTTATTTGAATTTCTACTTTACCAATTGTATTCTCTATTTCCTCGACACTTAGTCCTCCGAGTCTATATAGTACTACCCTATCCCCTTCCATACCAACTATGGTTGATTCCAGCCCAACTTTACATTCTCCCCCATCCAAAACCATTGGAATCTTATCACCAAGCTGATCTATCACATGCTGAGCAGTGGTAGGACTTACAAATCCAAAGGGATTGGCACTTGGCGCACAAAGCGGAAAATCTAATTGCCGCAGCAGGGATAAAGTCAGAGGATGATTTGGAATCCTGATTCCAACCTGATCCAATCCTGAGGTAACGATATCAGGTATTATGTCCTTCTTTTTTACCAGAATAGTGATTGGCCCTGGGGAAAACCGCATCATTAGCTGCATCAGCTTACCCGGAATATCATCTGCAAACTCCTTAATCTTTTCAATAGAGTGTGTATGAACAATCAATGGGTCAAAAAACGGTCTGTTCTTTACCTCAAATATTTTGAGCACTGAATTTTTGTTAAAAGCGTTGGCAGCAAGTCCGTATACCGTTTCGGTAGGAATCCCTATAACTTCCCCATTTATAAGTAATTGTGCTGCGACAGTAGTATCTTTTGATAAAATTAAGGACAATTTATGCTTTGTTTAATATGTGAAAAATACTATATTGGGCAAAGTTAATCTAAACATTTCGGGAATATCCCGTGTTAATCAAAAAAAATTAAACCATGAAAAAATTATTACTAAGCTTTGCTGCCTTCAGTACATTGGCAGTAAACGCTCAAAATGCAAATGTACAATTAATACATAACTGCGCCTCACCGGCTGCTGCCGCGGTGGACGTTTATGTAGGATTATCTACTGCCACTGCTCAAAAAGTAGCGGACAACTTCAGATTCAGAACTGCAACCACGTTCTTATCTGCACCAACTAATCTTGGTACACTTAACGTTTACATCGCAGATTCTAACTCTTCAGGTGCTGCTTCTGCATTTTACACTTTACCGGTTCCTGGTCTTCAGGCAGATTCAAACTATGTAGCTATAGCATCAGGTGTTGTAGGCACTGGTTATGAAGCAAATCCAAATGGAAGAAGTACTGCACTTGAAGTAAAGATTATTTCAAACGTAAAAAGAACTGCTCCAGCAGGATTTGTTAATCTTGCTGTATTTCACGGAGCTACTGATGCACCGGGAATCAGAGTTTATCCAAGAAACACAACCACTGTTCTTTTGGATAGTTTGAAATATGGGGACACTAAAAAATATTTGACTGTACCTGCAGCATGGTATCAACTAGCTGTTGCACCAGAAGGAACTTTCAGTGAATTGAACACTTGGTATGCAAATATTACAGGTCTTTCAGGAAAGTCTGCGCACATTTTTGCTTCAGGATTCTTAACTCCATCTGATGACAACGGAGGTCCAGCACTTGATTTATTTGCAGCTCTTGAAGATGGAACTGTTATCCCTCTTCCAAGAAGAACTACAGCAATGGGACAATTGTTACACAATGCTTCTGACCCTGCTGCTGATACTGTAGACGTATGGGTAAACGGAACAAAACTATATCCAAACTTTGCATTCAGAACAGCAAGTCCATTTATACCGCTATCTGCTGAGTATCCATTGAACATATATGTTTGCAGCAAAGGATCTACTTCTCTAGCTGACTCACTTACTCCAAAACTTACCTTATCACTTACAACCAGTGAAAGCTACGTATTAATGGCTGTGGGCCTTGCAGGAACTGGATTTGTTGCAAATCCTGATGGAAAAAACACCGCTGTAGGTATTAAAGTAATTACACCTGCGAAAATATCTTCTTCAACAGTTGGTAATTTTGATTTCGCAATCGTACATGGTGCTACTGATGCCCCTACTGTAGATGTTGTGGCTAGACCAAGCACTGTTTTAGCAAATAACGCTTCTTATTTCGATGCAACTCCATACATTTCAGTACCTGCAAATGCTTATGTAGTAGATGTGAAAGACTCTTCAGGTGCAAACATTGTAGCATCTTACAATGCGCCTTTTGATGTATTATCAGGTTCTGCATCTGCGGGCGTAGTATTTGCATCAGGATTTTTGAATCCAGCTGCAAACAACAATGGAAAAGCTTTTGGATTGTTTATCTCTTTGCCAAATGGTCAAGTTCTTCCTCTTTCTCTTTATACTTCTATTAAAGAAGTATCAGCTGAAAGCTTTGGATTGAAACTTTATCCAAATCCGGCAAGAAATATGGTAAACATCGCTTTTGATGCTAAACAAAATGGAAATGCTAAAATCGAATTTATAGACATGCAAGGAAGAGTAGTGAAAAATGTGGCTGATGAGAATTTGTCTATTGGCACTACAAACTACAATGTGAATGTTTCGGATATCAATTCAGGAATTTATTTTGCAAGAATTACAACTGCTACTGAACAAACTAACGTAAGGTTTGTTATAGAATAAGGTGTTGGTTTTAGTTATATCGAAAGTCGCCCTAAAAGAGCGACTTTCTTTTTTTGTTTCAATCTCATACCTTACGGCAAAATTATTATCATGCTACTTGTTGCTGATTCAGGTTCTACAAAAACACAATGGTTAGGCGATAATAGGTGTCGTTTTGAAACTATTGGGTTTAACCCGTTTTTCCATTCCACAGCATCTATTCTTTCAGAGTTAAAAAAGAATTCTGAATTCTCTGAAAAGAGTATTGAATTTAAAGATGTGATTTTTTATGGCTCTGGATGCTCCAGCGATGATCGTAAGAAGATTGTATATAATGCTTTGTCTGTCTTCTTTCCTAACGCAAAAGTTTTTATCGGGCACGACATGGAAGCATCTGCTTTTGCCACCTATGTAGGCAAGCCAACCATTTCGTGCATTATCGGAACAGGATCAAATTCATGTCTGTTTGACGGGAAGCAATACACTGAGGTAGTTCCGGCTCTCGGCTACATTTTGGGTGATGAAGGCAGCGGTTCTTACTTCGGGAAAAAGCTGCTCACTTCATTTTTGTATCATCAGCTGCCGGAGGCTACAAACCGTATTTTGGAAGAACAGTATCAGCTGACAAAAGAAAAGATTTTTGAAGCAGTATATACGAAGCCTCATGCAAATGTTTACCTGGCGTCATTTGCAAAGGTACTGTCTGAAAGTCCTGACAAAGATTTTGTTTATGATTTGGTAAAAGAGGGCATGAGAGCATTTGTGAAGGAGCATGTGTGCTGCTATCCTGATTACCAGAATTATCCGGTTTCATTCGTTGGAAGCATAGCCTTCAATTTTTCAGGTATCATTAAGGAGGTGCTTTCAGAATATAACTGTGAAGTAGGAGTTATAATTAAAGACCCCATAGAAAGACTTTTTCAATGGCATAAAGACCAATAAAGGAAATTCACCTAATCGATAAGAACATTGTCAATCAACCTTACACCTCCAATCCATGCTGCGATAAGCAAAACACTTTGCTCACTCAAAGGAGTTGCTGCAATCGGTTTTAAAGTCGTTACTTTTCGCCAGGAAAAATACTCCAATTTTATACTGTTGAATTTCTGAAGCCTTTTTTGAGCTGCTGCTTCTGCCTGGGCTGTCGAAGTAATCTGCTCCTTTTTGATTTGGCTTTTTACTGCCTTCAAAGTTTTATACAACTCTGCAGCAATTAGCAAATCATTTGCATTCAATCTGGTATTTCTCGAACTCATAGCCAACCCGCTTTTTTCTCTTTTAATGGGACAAACTTCAAGATGAATAGGAAGTTTTCGCTTTTTAATCAGTAGTGAAACGATCATAGCTTGCTGAAAATCCTTTTGCCCCATATAAAGATTATCGGGCATCACCGCCAGTAAAAGCTTCTCCACTATCTGAGCCATTCCATCAAAATGTCCGGGACGAAATTCCCCCTCTAAAGTTTTGGCAGAAAACCCAAAATCAATTTTGCCCGTATTCCCCATACCGTCAGGATACATTTCTTTAACATCAGGCAAGAAGAGGATATCACACTTTTCCTTCACTAAAAGCGCAATGTCAGCTTCGATTGTTTGAGGATATTTCTCAAAATCTTTGGGGTCGTTAAACTGAGTAGGGTTAACAAAAATGCTACAGACCGATAACGAATTAACTTCTTTTGACCTGCGAATAAGGGATAAATGACCTTCATGTAGCGCCCCCATGGTAGGTGCAAAACCAATTGTGGCATGCTCCTTTTTAGTCTTAACTAATTGATTTCTATACTCTTGGATAGTTTTTATTATCAACATAAGATGACTATTCTGAAAATAGGAAGCAACTCCTTTCGAAAGTTTTAAAATTTTTATTAGTATCTTTGCATACCGATAAACAATACTTAGCGTTTAAGGCAGGTATTTTATCGCCAAACATATTATTTATTCATCAAAATATAAGTGAAATGGAGAAAAAGAGAATTTTAATCGTGACACAGGAAATGGATCCTTACCTGAATCTTACTCAAGCTGCTAAAATTGCCAACTCTCTGCCTAAATACATTCAGGAGAATGGTATGGAGATAAGAGTGCTAATGCCTAAGTTTGGTAATATCAATGACAGAAGACACAGGCTACATGAAGTAGTAAGACTTTCAGGTATTAATGTAATCATCAATGATGAAGATTACCCATTGGTAATTAAGGTAGCTTCATTACCGGGAGCAAGACTTCAGGTTTATTTTTTGGATAATGAAGATTTCTTCAAAAGAAAGAACGTTTTTGAAGACGATGACAACAATTTCTACGAGGACAATTCAGATAGAATGATATTCTTCTGTAAAGGTTCTATAGAGACAGTTCGTAAATTTGGATGGTCACCTGATATTATACATTGCATAGGATGGATGACTAGTTTAATTCCTCTTTACTTGAAAACTACTTATAAAAACGACCCTATCTTTACTAACAGCAAAGTAGTTTATACCGTATCCCAAAATTCATTTGAGAATAAATTGAATAAGAATTTTGCTGATCAGATTCAAATCAGCGAGAGCATTACTCAAAAGCATATTGATTTTTTCAAAGACGGAGACAACACCAGCTTAACGATTGGCGGATCTGAATTTGCCGATGCATTGATTGTGGAAGAATCTCTAGATGAAAAAGTTTCTAAGTATGTAAAGAAAACAAAGGGGAAGCCTATTTTTACTTTGACATCCGTTGATGACTCCTCACTACCTTTAGTTAATGACTTCTATCAAAATATTCTTGCTAATTAATTGCACTAAAAGAAAAATGCCCAAAATATTTTCTCTGAATACCGTGGTTTTATTAAGCACGGTATTCTTTTTTCTCATCAGTCAAAATGGTTGTAAAGACCCAACAATCAAAGATAAAAGTCTGGTAAACGGCCCTGATGACCTTCTCAATCTGGATTTTGTGGACACTTTTACAGTATGGAGCAAAACGGTGACTGAAGACCCCTATGTCAGTGATGGCTCATCCTATGGAGTGGTAGGGAGTATGGGTGATCCTATTTTCGGGAAGACTGTTTGCGGTTTTTATGTTCAATATAGACTGACTCAAAATGGAACACTATTCGGAACAAATCCAGAAATAGACTCTTGTGTATTTTGCCTTGTGGCACAGGATAAGTATGGCAAGAATGATGTGCCTACAAATATTGCCATATATGAATTAGCTGAAGGATTAGGTCCGGGAATTACTACAGGCATATACAAAACCAATGAATCCTTTGGTGTAATTGGTTCCCCAATAGGCTTAGCCTCAAATTCTATTATCAATATTGATGATAGCGTGAGCGTGTTAGGCGAAATGCTGGCACCCCAATTGAGAGTGAAACTCAGTAACGCATTTGGACAACGAATACTGAACAGCGACTCTACAACGCTTGCCAACAATGATAATTTCATAAACATATTTAAAGGCGTATATATCACATCTCAAGGGCCAATCGGGAATGGAGTAGTTTATCCGCTTTTAGCTGCTTCGAAAATCACACTTTACTATCACAACAGCAGTTCAGATTCTTTGAAGGTAGATTTTCCGATTACAAGTTCTTCTGTGAGGGTTAATCATTATGACCACGTTTATTCGCCAAATATTCAACTTGCAAAACTCTCTGCCGCATCAAGCGATTCTATAATTTATGTGCAGTCTGGAGCCGGAGTTAAAACTAAAATCACTTTCCCTTTTATCTCAAACTTTCCTAAAGGAATTGCAATCAACAAAGCTGAGCTGATAATAACCAAATGGGATGGAGATATTTATGGTTCTGATTCCATATATCCAGCTCCATCACTTATTACAGTTCAAAAAATAAATACAATAGGAGGCGCAGAAAACTTTTCTGATTTTGACAGAAATGGATTAGCAACTTCAAAAGTGGTAACAGATGCTAACGGCAGCAGGACTGTGTATTCGTTTAATGTAACGCAACATATGCAGCAAGTAATTAGTGGTGCTTATCCAAACAATGGCTTTTATATTTCTGTATCCTCAATGGCTAATGCGGAGCGATTAGTCCTTGCTAATTTCCCTTTAGATAGCAGATATAAAATGAAACTTAAAATTACATACACTAAAACATTATAAATTATGTGCGGTATAGTAGCTTATATTGGCAAAAGAGAAGCCTATCCGATATTGATAAAAGGGCTAAAGAGACTTGAGTATAGAGGGTATGACAGTGCCGGGGTAGCGTTGCTGAATGGAGGATTGAACATATTCAAAACAAAAGGGAAGGTAAGTGATTTAGAGGCGCTTACAGAGGGAAAGCATTTAACCAGCAATCTGGGAATGGGACATACTAGATGGGCTACACATGGCGAGCCGAATAATGTAAACTCGCATCCTCATGTATCGCAAAATGGAAATCTGGCGATTATTCACAATGGCATAATTGAAAATTATGCTACGATTAAAGAGGAACTGATTAACAGAGGGCATCATTTTGAGAGCGAAACGGATACAGAGGTTTTAATTCATTTAATTGAAGAAATACAAAAAGCCAGCAATAAAGAACTAGACGAGGCTGTAAGAATAGCATTGCATGAAGTTGTTGGAGCATACGCTATTGTAATTATCTCTAAAAATGATCCGGAAAAACTGATTGGTGCCAGAAAAGGCAGCCCAATGGTTGTCGGAATCGGTGAAGAAGGCGAATATTTTATTGCTTCAGATGCTTCCCCAATTATCGAATATACCAAAGATGTAACTTACCTTAAAGATAGCGAAATTGCATACATCAATAAAGGCAAGCTCACTGTTAAAACAATTGACAATATTGAAATGACACCTGAGATTCAAAAGCTTGAGATGAATCTTGAGGCAATTGAAAAGGGAGGTTACGAGCATTTTATGCTTAAAGAAATTTTTGAGCAACCAAAATCAATAGGTGATTCATTGAGAGGTCGTTTTGATCCGGTTACAGGCATTTTGGCGATGAGATCATTGAAAGAATACGAACACAAAATCAAGAATCTCAAAAGAATAATCATTGTAGGTTGTGGAACATCGTGGCATGCAGGGTTAGTTGGTGAATATTTGTTTGAAGATATTGCTCGTATTCCTGTTGAAGTAGAATATGCTTCCGAATTCAGATATAGAAATCCAATTATCAATGAAGATGATTTAGTCATTGCTATTTCACAGTCGGGAGAAACAGCAGATACATTGGCCGCCATAGAATTAGCTAAAGAAAAAGGCGCTACTATATTTGGCTTATGTAATGTTGTTGGCTCTTCAATTCCAAGATCTTCTCACGCTGGAGCCTATACCCATGCAGGACCAGAAATTGGAGTAGCTTCAACCAAAGCCTTTACTGCACAGGTTTCTGTTTTAGTGCTTTGGGCATTAGGCTTTGCTGATATTAGAGGCCGACTAAGCAAATCTGAACTTTCAAAAATTATGGCGGAATTGGAATCAATTCCCGCAAAAGTGGAGAAGACTTTGGCATGTGAATCGCTAACTAAAGAATTAGCAAAGCAGTTTTACCAATCCAGAAACTTCTTATATCTCGGAAGAGGTTATGGATTCCCTGTTGCGTTAGAAGGTGCTTTAAAACTCAAAGAAATATCCTACATACACGCAGAGGGATACCCTGCTGCTGAAATGAAACATGGTCCGATAGCGCTTATTGACGAGGAAATGCCTGTAGTTGTTATAGCTACCAAGAGTGCCAACTATGAAAAAGTGATGAGCAACATTCAGGAAGTGAAAGCAAGAAAAGGGAAAGTAATTGCCATAGTTACTGAGGGCGACACCAAAGTAAGCGCTATGGCAGATCATGTTATTGAAATTCCGGAAACAAGCGATTACTTAGAGCCTTTAGTTGCCACAATACCCTTACAGCTTTTATCCTATTACATAGCCCTGGAGAGAGGTTGCAACGTTGACCAACCAAGAAACTTGGCAAAAAGCGTAACTGTGGAATAACTTCAAACTGACTTTTCTTATACCTTTCCCTTAATACATTACTCTAAGCTTTTTATTTTAAAGACCATGCAACTTTTATGCGCCAAACATAGACTTACTTTGTAAGTATGTTTTGACTGATTTTTATTAAATTAATCAAACACCATTTAAAAACAATTTTGATGTTTTATTAAGAGCAAAAAACAGTAAAATTGTGAGCCTAATCATTGATCTTAAATTAATATTTTATATTACTCCATGAGAAAAATATACATAACTCTATTATTTACACTTAGCTTAATTGCATCTTATGCTCAAAACTACACCTTGTTAGGTAGTGCGAGTGCTTATAGTGGCTGCAATTGTTTTTTGCTTACCCCAAATTCAAAGAATCAGGCAGGGGCAATATTTCAGAACAAAACCATTAATCTAAATAACTCCTTTGACTATACATTTTCGGTTTTTCTGGGTTGTGGCAATGGAGGAGGAGCCGATGGAATTATGTTTGTTCTCACCTCCAATCCTGGTGGATTAGGCAATACAGGTGAAGGTTTA
>CANHIG010000049.1 GCA_947461105.1 Bacteroidota bacterium
AAAAATGTCACCTATAAACTGCCTGACCAAAACAGAATCTATGCAGGTTTTGGTTATAAGTTCAATAAATACGGCACTGTTCAATTAGGTTATCTGCATCAACTTATTGTAAAAAAAGATGGCATGCTGAACGAATCAAACCATACGCTTTTTATTGGATTCAACTATCTGGTTGATTTTACGAAGATGAAAAAACGTAGCAAGTAGCTTTGTTTTTAAAATCCCGAGTCACTCTTCGCTCCTTCCCAACCTATAATAGCGGTTTTGCGGGTATTTCCCCACATGTATCCTCCGTAACTTGCGGAGTTTTAAAGTGAATTTTCTAATTTTAACTATAATAGGAAAAAATGAAACTTCCTACGAAATCGAATTCCTAACTCTCTGCGTGTAGTTTCTTAGTGCTGTTCGTTGGTCTGTTCCATTATTAGCAATGTCTTCCAGTATGCTGATGGCTGCTAAAATATGGGTAAGTTTTTCACCTTCGTCTTTGCCTTCCACTTCTATTTCGGGAGTCTGTTCTTCGTACAAAGCTTCCTCTGCTTTACGCAGTAGCTCCAGCGTATAAGTTTCTGTCAGTTTTTTGATTACAGGTAGTTGCATACTTATTGTTTTACTTCTTCTATTAAAGATACAACCCTATCTTCCAGCGAAGTAGCTTCTCCTTTCACCAATTGTCCGCTTTTGAATGTAGCAATAAACGGTAGATTATCCACTCCCGCAAGTTTTCGTGCATTTTCATTATTTTCTGCATCTACTTCCAAAAATGCTACCCCAGCAAAACGCTCGTCATTAGACAAACGCTTGAACTTAGGTGCAAACAATTTGCATGAACCGCACCAATCGGCATAAAATTTCACCACCACTTTTTCATTTGAAGCAAGCAGTGAGTTAAAGTCTGAATCTGTAGCTGTTATAACTGCCATAATCTGAAAATTGAAATTTAAACAAACATAATTATCTTAACCATTCGAAAATGGAAAAAATACTTAATTACATAAACAACGAATTTGCCGAAACTGTTCACGGCAAATTGCTTGATATAGTTGAACCTGCTGTTAATAAAACTTATGCTCAGCTCCAAGTAGCTGAGAAAGAAGAAATTGACAAAGCTGTTTTTGCTGCACAGACTGCATTTCCGCTTTGGTCTTCCTTATCATTGGAAGAGCGCTGCAACTGGCTTTGGAAAATTACCGAAGGCATAGAAGCAGAGTTCGAAACTTTTGCAGCTGCCGAGTCTAAAGACAGCGGAAAGCCTTTGTCGCTGGCGCGCAGAATAGATATTCCCCGCTCCGTTTCTAATTTTAAATTCTTTGCCGGAGCTGCTCAACATTTTGCCTCTGAATCGCATTACATGCCAGATGCAGGAATCAACTATACACTGCGCAAACCGATTGGCGTTGTGGGTTGCATTTCGCCATGGAATCTGCCTTTGTATCTTTTTACCTGGAAGATTGCACCTGCGCTGGCAGCGGGTAACTGTGTGATTGCAAAACCTTCGGAAGTCACTCCTTACACTGCTTTTCTGCTCGCTAAAGTTTGTCAGAAAATTGGTTTACCAAAAGGAGTTTTGAATATTGTTCATGGAGGAATTGAAACCGGAAGACTGATTGTGGCACATCCGAAAATTAAAGCGATTAGTTTCACAGGCAGCACAAGAGCTGGTAGAGAAATTGCGCAAACGGCAGCATCTTCTTTCAAAAAAGTTTCATTAGAGCTTGGCGGTAAAAATCCAAACATCATTTTTGATGATGCAGATTTGGAAGAAACAGTAAAAACTTCTGTGCTTTCTTCATTTAATAATCAAGGACAGATTTGTCTTTGTGGTTCGCGTATTTTTGTGCAGGAAAAATCATACGAAAAGTTCATAAATCAATTTGTGGGATTAGTCAGTGCGCTGAAAGTTGGCGACCCGAATAGTGATGATACGCGAATTGGAGCAATAGTTTCAAAAGAACATTTGGAAAAAGTATTGTCTTACATAAAACTTGCAGAGGAAGAAGGAGGGAAAATTCTTACAGGAGGAAAGCAAGCGCAACCCGAAGGAAGATGCAAAGAAGGATATTTTATTGCTCCAACAATCATTGAAGGACTAAGTTATAACTGCCGAACAAATCAGGAAGAAATTTTCGGTCCTGTGGTTACGATTATGCCGTTTAAAGATGAAGAAGATGTTTTGATGATGGCAAACTCTGTGGAGTACGGGCTTTCAGCCACAGTCTGGACAAACGATTTGAAACGCGCACATCGTATTGCTGAAAAATTGGAATGCGGTATTGTTTGGATAAACAGCTGGATGATGCGCGATTTGCGTACTCCGTTTGGTGGAGTGAAAAGTTCCGGTGTGGGGCGCGAAGGGGGCTGGGAAGCAATGCGATTTTTCACCGAAGCAAAAAATGTTTTTATAAAATACTAATCAGAAATTATGAGCGAAAATCTTCCTAAGCCAATGGGGCTTTATCCCATGACCAAGAAAGCAGGAAATCTTTTATTTGTAAGCGGTATCGGTCCGCGCGAAGCAGGAACAGACAACATTCCCGGACTGAAACTCGATAAATACGGCAACTACATAGAGTTTGATTTTGAAGCCCAATGTCATTCTGTTTTCAAGAATGTAAAAACAGCGCTCGAAGAAGCCGGAAGCAGTTGGGATAAAATGGTAGACGTAACTGTATTTCTCACCAACATGAAACGCGACTTCCAAACCTACAACAGACTCTACGCTGAATATTTTAAAGATGTCCAACCCACTAGGACAACAGTTGAAGTGGTTTCTCTTCCTTCTCCGATTGCGATTGAGTTGAAGGTGGTGGCGGCTTTATAGAAAGTCTTAATTTCCCAACAAAGTCTGCTTCACTATCTCTAAAACCTCCTCTACACGCATCGGAGTAGCCGCTTCTGCATACACACGCAACACAGGCTCTGTGCCGGATGCACGAATCATGACACATTCTTCGTGAGCGAAGTGATATTTGTAGCCATCTATATCTTCTAATCGCTCTACCTGAAGATTTCCGAAAGAAGTAAATGCATTTGATTTGCATTTTTCCAGAATGGAAAGCTTTTGTTCTTCTTTCAAATGCAAGTCATTTCTATTGTATGAGAAAGCCCCAACAATTTCATAAACCTCGTTAATCAAATCTGTGATTTTAGTACCAGTTTTTGCAAGATGTTCAATTAGAATTAAACCATCCCAAATTCCATCACGCTCAGGAATATGACCTTTCACCGCAATTCCTCCACTCTCCTCGCCTCCTACCAATACATCTTCATTTATCATTTTCTCGCAAATGTATTTGAATCCAATTTTAGTTACTTCTACTTCTATTCCATAAGCAGCACAAAGCTTTTTCACTTTATCAGAAACAGAAAAAGCTACTACAACTTTGCCTGTCATTTCCTTGTACTTATGCAGCACATGAATCAACAATAGAATTATATGATGCGCATCAATAAAATTTCCTTTACCATCGTACAAACCAATTCTGTCCGCATCTCCATCCGTAGCTAAGCCAATATCAGCATGACGGGTCTCTTTTAAATATTTCTCAAATTCCTTTAGATTTTTCGCAATCGGCTCAGGAGCCTGGCCATAGAAAGAAGGATTATATTCGCAATGCAATAAATCAGCATGAGGCAACAATCTCGGCAAGATACTCTGACCCGCACCATACATGGCATCATAGGCTACAGCGATGCCACTTTCATTTATCAAATCCAAATCAATATTTTGAGCAACATGCTCAAAATACATTTGCTCTAAATCAACAACTTCTACTTTCCCATCTTTCACCAGCTCTTCTATTGATATTTCTTTCACATCGAAACTATCTGGAATCATAGCCTCTATTGCTTCAATATTCTTTACTATTAATGGCCCGCCATGCTTAGCTTTTAGTTTATATCCATTATATGAAGGAGGATTGTGCGATGCAGTGAAAATCACTCCTAAGTCACAACCTAATTGTTTAGCACCAAGGGAAATCATTGGTGTAGAAACAAAATTGGGATCAAAAAACACCTTGATACCGCGCTGTACAAAAACATTAATTGCAGTTGTCGAGAAAAGTGGCCCGCCAAAACGGCAATCATAACCTACAACTACAGCAGGCATCTCACAGTTTTGATTCATCCAATCTGCTGTAGCTTTAGCTACACGAGCTACATTTGCGGTTGTAAAATCATGAGCAATAATTGCTCGCCAGCCATCAGTTCCAAATTTTATCTTTTGCATACTTACTATTATTCTCCAAATATAAATTTTTACTACCGATAGCATAATTTGGACCTGCTATCGTTATGTTATGCTTGAAAAACAACGCTTTACAAAAGCAAAAAATATTTTCCATCAAATGTGGGTTTGTTCTTTATATTAGTGCAGTTGCTATTAATGCATTTCTAAAACACAAAACAATACACAGTGAGTGCCCTCTTTCATTTTCTTATTTTTGCCATACTCACGCTCGCCTCATGCAAAACTGCTCATTTCAAGGGATATCAGGCCTCTGAAATAAAAATTAATGATTCTCTGATTGGGAAAAATCAGGCTGTTGCTGATTTTATAAAAATCTACAAAGATTCATTGGATAAAGAGATGAATATCGTGATTGCCATAAACGATCATACAGCGTCAAAAGCACAACCTGAATCTGAATTAGGCAACCTACTGGCAGACGCTATGCTACAAATAAGTAAAAAATACACAAAAGAACAGGTTGATATGGCAGTTATTAATTACGGAGGAATACGACTTCCTCAATTGGCAGTCGGAGATATTAAATTAGGGACAGTTTATGAGCTCATGCCTTTTGATAACTTGATAATACTGCTAAGTATAGATGGAAAAACACTGCATACTCTTTTTGATAAAATGGCTCAAGCCGGGGGGTGGCCGATTTCAGGCGCCTCTTATAATATAAAGAATAATGCAGCGGAAAATATCATGATTAACGGCATGCCATTGAATGAATCAAAGGTTTATAAACTATCCATCAGCGACTATCTGGCAAATGGCGGTGATAAATTAGACATGCTGAAATCTATACCACAGTCCAATACAGGAATATTACTTCGTGATGCATTTATAGATTACTTCAAAGAGCAAAAGAACATCTACACTAAAAAAGACGGAAGAGTAACTAAGTAGATTTATGAACAGAAAATCATTCATACAAAAAACGCTCTCTGCCTCTCTGCTTCTGGGAGCAAGTCAATTTCCTTTCGAGGCATTTGCAGCAGGAGCTGTAACTAAAATCACACTGCTACATACCAACGACCAACACAGCCGTATAGATCCATTCCCGATGGATGGCAGCAAAAACCAAGGACTTGGTGGTATGGAAAGAAGAGCAGCACTCATTGAGCAAATCAGAGCAGTGGAAAAGAATGTTTTGCTCTTAGATAGTGGAGACATTTTTCAAGGCACGCCATACTTCAATAAATTTATGGGTACTGTAGAAATAGCCTTAATGAACAAAATGAAATACGATGCCACTACTTTTGGCAATCATGATTTTGATGGGGGAATCGAGAACCTTGCCTTGAGAATGAACGAAGCTGAATTTCCTTTCCTAAATGCGAACTACAATTTCAGCAATACTCCTATCCGTAATTCAAAACCTTATAAGGTAATGAAATTCGATAGCATTAAAGTGGGTATTTTCGGAATTGGAATTGAACTGAGCGGATTAGTGCCGGATAAACTGTTTGGAGAAACCAAATACAACGAACCGATAGCAGTTGCCAACAAAACTGCTGAAATCTTGAAGCATGATGAGCACTGTGATATCGTAATCTGTCTTTCGCACCTTGGGTATAAATACACCGAGAAAAAAGTCTCAGACATAGTGTTGGGATCAGAAACAAAAAATATAGACATCATTCTCGGAGGTCATACACACACCTTTTTCTTAAAGCCTGAAACCCTTGTAAATAAAGCAAATGAGCAGGTAATAGTTAATCAGGTAGGATGGGCAGGAATCATGCTGGGAAGGATTGATTTATTCTTTGACTATAGGAAAAGAAAACAGATAAACAAAAATATTCCTCTGAAAATTGGCTAAAAAAGCTGTCGTTCGTTGAATATTTTTTTGAAAAAAAATGACTTTTTCGAATGTGAGAAAATGTGCATAACCTGAAAAAAAAACTGTAAAAACAATAGAGGAAAAATTTTTTTATACACGTTTAGTTTCACATATTCACACTCGAGTCAGAAACGTTTAGTTTTTTAACCACACCTAACCCAATTAAATCAATGATGAAAGAAAAATCAGCCTCTCAAGTTTGGACTGCATGCTTAGAAATTATCAAAGACAATTTGAGTACTCAAAGTTTCAAGACATGGTTTGAACCAATTAAGCCGGTGGATCTGAGGGAGAACGTTTTGACTATTCAGGTACCCAGCCAATTTTTTTACGAGTGGTTGGAAGAGCATTATGTGGCATTGTTGCGTAAAACGATTAAGCGCGAGTTAGGCAACGATGGACGTCTCGAATACAGAATAGTAGTAGAAAACAGTTCCGCACCAAAGAAGCCAACTACTGTAGATTATCCAAATTACAACACCGGATTCAGTGAGAATCCAGAAGTAAGTATCCCACTTTTCTTGCAAGGCAGTTCTATTAAGAATCCTTTTATTATTCCGGGCTTAAAGAAAATCAATATTGATTCCCAACTAAGCTCAAGCCTTAATTTCGACTCTTTTGTAGAAGGCGATTGCAACCGCCTTGCCCGATCTGCTGGCTTTGCAGTTGCAAAACAACCCGGAGGAACAGCTTTCAACCCGCTTGTGCTTTATGGTGGAGTAGGCTTAGGAAAAACGCACCTTGCTCAAGGCATTGGAAATGAAGTAAAACAAAACTTCCCGAACAAGACTGTATTGTATGTGTCATCTGAAAAATTCACCAATCAATTTTTTGATGCAGTGAAAAACAACTCAGTGAATGATTTTGTACATTTCTATCAACTAATAGACGTACTTATCGTTGATGACATTCAGTTTTTCGGCAACAAAGAAAAAACTCAGGATATTTTCTTCCATATTTTCAACCACTTGCACCAAAATGGCAAGCAATTGGTACTCACAACCGACCGATCACCTCGCGATTTGGAAGGCATGGAAGAAAGATTACTTTCCCGCTT
Source organism: Bacteroidota bacterium (assembly GCA_947461105.1). Classification (GTDB taxonomy): domain Bacteria; phylum Bacteroidota; class Bacteroidia; order Chitinophagales; family LD1; genus CALAYL01. The sequence continues at coordinate 7,138 of CANHIG010000049.1, forward strand.
CAAATGGGGACTGAGTGCAGACCTACAAGTGCCTGATTTCGAAACCAGAATTGCTATTCTTGAAAAGAAAATGTATAAAGATGGTATCGAATTGCCTCGAGATGTAGTAGAATTTGTTGCATACAACATCAATACAAATGTTCGTGAACTGGAAGCTGCCTTAATTTCACTATTGGCTCAGGCTTCATTGAATAAAAAAGAAGTGGATTTGGATTTGGCGAAGAAAATCATCAAGAATTTCGTTAAGACTATCTCCAGAGAAGTTTCTATTGACTTTATCCAAAAAACAGTTTGTGACTACTATAATGTATCAGTAGATCACCTGAAAGAACAGACTAGAAAGCGTATGATTGTTCAGGCGCGTCAACTTTCTATGTTCTTAGCTAAAAACTACACCAAAAATTCATTGAAAGTAATCGGCAAACATTTCGGAGGCCGCGATCACTCTACGGTAATTCACTCTTGTCAGGCAGTTCAAAACCTGATTGATACTGATGATGAATTCAGAGAGCAGGTAGCTGAGATTCAGAAGAAAATTCAAATGAGCATATCATAAAAAAAATCCCGCCAAGTGCGGGATTTTTTTTGCTTATTATTCTCTATCTATTTCATTTCCATCAACTCCTTCGCACTACTCAGTGCAGTTGGACTGAAAGCATCGCCACCAATCATTTTGGCAATTTCAGTTTCGCGCTCCTGTTGCGACAATAATTTTATATCAGCTGTTGATTTACCATTTTTAACTGATTTGAAAACAAAGTAATGAGCACTACCACAACGAGCAATTTGAGGAAGATGGGTAATGCAAATTAGCTGATGCTTAGCCGAAATTTCATTCATAATATCGCCAACACGCAATGCCACTTCTCCGGAAATTCCTGTATCAATTTCATCGAAAATCATAGTTGGAGTATGATCTGCATTAGATAACAAAGATTTCACTGCAAGCATCAACCGCGACAACTCACCTCCGGAAGCCACATCCTTCAAAGGTTTTGGAGGGAAGCCTTTATTAGCAGTGAAAAGAAAAACAACTTCATCTAAACCAAAATGATTCATTTTTTCATCTTCTATCGTAGAAACAGCAATGCTAAAAGTGGCATTGGGCATTCCCATTTGATGCAGCAACTTCGTTACTTGCTCGGCTGCCTTAGGTGCAGCAGATATGCGCTTTTCATGTAGCTCTTTGGCTTTCTTTTTGAGCCCTATAAATGCAGCAGCACATTTACTTTCCAATGACTCAATTTCGCCTGATGTATTACTAATCTTATTGAGCTTAGTTTCCAAGTCACTTTGCAATTCAAGTAACCCTGACACAGAATTATTACCATGCTTTTTCTGTAAACGATAAATTGTATTGAGCCTGCTTGTAGCCTCCTCCAGCTTTGTAGGATCGTGCTCCAGCTTATCATTTATTTTTTCCAGCTCATTTTGAACATCATTGAATTCTTCGTTTAGCGAAAAAATTCTGTCGAGTTGCGCCTGCAATTTCTCATCAAAAGCAGCAACAGTTCTAAGCTGAGAGATAAGAGCGCGAAGCAAACTCAACACACTATATTCATCACCATCAAGTGTAGCAATAGATTGATTTAAGGAGCTTTTAATCTGTTCTACATTGGTTAATACTTTTACCTGTTGCTCCAGTTCTTCCTGCTCACCATCAATAAGATTGGCCGCAGCAATTTCATCTAACTGGAATTTTAAAAATTCTTCTTCTTGTACATTTCGCTGAGCATTGGCCTTCAGTTCACTCAGCACAGCTATCATTTTCTTATAATCAAAAAACGAGTGTGCAAATTCAGCTGAAAATGATTTTAAACCTGAAAAAGTATCCAAAACATTCATTTGGAAACCTCTGCCAACCAAGTCGAGCGTTTCATGTTGCGTATGTATATTCACATACATTTCCCCTACCGCCTTAAGCTGAGTAATATTTACCGGAGAATCATTTATAAAAGCTCGTGACTTTCCATTAGGTGCAATTTCCCTACGCAAGATTATTTGGCTGCCGATTTCCTCATCTTCCAGAATTGCAGATAAATCGAAATTACCACTGTTTTGAAAAACAGCTTCCACAATACATTTTTTCGAATCATCCAATAACACCTTTGTATCGGCTCTTTCACCCAGTACCAATGAAAGCGCTCCGAGAAGAATTGATTTACCAGCGCCTGTTTCACCCGTTATCACATTCAATCCCTTACTAAATTCAACCTGAAGTGAATCTATAATCGCATAATTGGAAATGTGTAATGATTGGAGCATATTTCAAAAATAAGAATTACTACTTTTGAATGTGATTATATCACTTAAAAAAATGATAAAACTAAAACAGGCAGAAACGACAGAAGATTTAGCGCTTATTCAGCAGTTATCTCATGAAATTTGGCATGAATACTATCCGGCAATTGTATCAGTAACGCAAATAGACTATATGCTCAATAAATTTCACTCTATTGAGGCATTGCAAAATCAGATAGATGCAGGTCAAAAGTTTTTTCTGATAATGGATGGAAATAAGGCAATAGGATATTGCGCATTTTCAGAAAAAAACGGAGCGGCATTTTTACATAAATTCTATATCCTGTCAAGCAGCAGAGGAAACGGAATTGGAGGCGAGGTATTTAAACAGATTCTTGATTTACTTACGGACAATAAGAAAATCTCGCTACAGGTGAATAGAAGAAATTTCAAATCAGTGAATTTTTACTTCAAGCAAGGTTTCAGTATAGAATATGTGAAGGATTTCGATATCGGAGTTGGCTATACTATGGATGATTTTGTGATGACAAAAATCTTGTCCTAGCCTTTTATGATTTTATCGTATTTGAGCGCATTGGTCGGATCTAATTTCTTAAACACATTCACTGCTCTCACCCGCTCACTTTGCTCTGCCTGACTGAAAATATTGATAAGCTCTTCACTTTTAGTCTGCATAAAAATGGTGATGAGCGGATTATTAGGATTCATTTCAAATACCTTAAGCAAGTTTTCCATTGCAGTTAAAATGGCAGTGCGTCCCTCTTTAGGTTTTTCATACATAATATCTAAACCTTTCAGATGATAATCGGTCATGGCATCTTTAAAAACTGAAAATTTTGGATTCTGAATACTGGTAATCAAATTGTATCTGTTCTTATTTCCGCTTACCGGATTTCTGTCAAACGAATTCCATCCTTCAGATTCAGGACCATTAGCTGGAATTTGATTCAAAATACTTTCCATAGTGGCGAAATATTTTGTACCACCAGCTTTACCCATAGACTCATAATCAAGCGCTATAAAAAGATAAGCATAGAACGATAAAACTGCGGAAAGATTGGAGGTGTACTGGAACGCATTGTAATCAATAGGGGTGTTTTCAGTATAGGTAAATTTGAAATCAAGATCCCTGAAATTAACCAGAGGTGTATTATACGAACTGTTGAATACCGGTCTGGAAGACTGCACTGTAATTGAGCCTTTGAAAACATCCTGAGCAGGATTAGATTCCAGTAAAATCAATAGGGAACATTCAATTTTCTCATCAGGGGCAAATGCATCCTGTGTCCAGGAACGATTATTTACAAACTCCGTAATACTTTGTTGCATACGTTGAAAAACCCGCTGATCCAAACCTGATATTTTTTGTGAATTCACCTGAACTACGCATCTCAACTCCTGTGCCCGAACGAACACGGAAAAAAATAGCGAAAAAATAAAAAGACCAATGCGAATCATCATTAAAATGTTTGTTCTAAATAGTTCAAAATATCTGATGCAGTTTCATCTTTAGGCTTCAAATCAAATTTAATTACATTTCCGGACTTATCAATAATGCTTATTTTGTTTGTATCAAATTGAAATCCTGCACCTGCATCGCGCAAAGAGTTAAGCACTATAAAGTCCAGATTTTTCTTCTCTAATTTTCCTGCTGCATGCTCCACCTCCGCTTCTGTTTCCAACGCAAAACCAATAGTGGTTTGCTGAGGAGTCTTAATCTTTCCCATTTCAAATGCAATATCTTTAGTTTTTATCAACTCCAACACAAATTCATTTTCGTTCTTTTTAATCTTATTCACCGCAGGGTTTTTAGGCGTGTAATCTGCCACTGCCGCAGCGAATATGATAACATCAGATTCTTTAAAATATTGTGCAACCGCCTCATACATTTCATGTGCTGTTTGCACCGCTACAACTTTTATATTTTTCGATTGCGGCCTTAAATCAGTAGGCCCGAGAATAAGAATTACTTCAGCACCTCTCGATACAGCATTCTCTGCCAGTGCAATACCCATTTTCCCGCTGGAATAGTTACTGATAAAACGGACCGGGTCAATAGGTTCACGGGTAGGACCTGCAGTAATCAGTACTTTTTTAGAAAGAATTTTGCTCATTATTTTGCGGCAAAAAATTGAGCTAAGAAATCAAAAATCTGTTCAGGCTCAGCCATCCGCCCCTCTCCAACCAATCCACTCGCCAGTTCGCCATAAGCTACATCAATCATTGCTACCCCATCGGTTTTAAGTAGCTGAATATTTCGCTGATTAGCAGAATGTTTCCACATATCTAAATCCATAGCGGGAGCTATTATTACAGGACATTTAGCTGAAAGATAAACAGCAGTGAGCATTGTATCGCAAAGTCCGTTTGCCATTTTTGCCAATGAATTTGCAGATGCCGGAGCCACTATAAAAGCATCTGCCCAAAGCCCAAGTTCAACATGGTTGTTCCAAGAATTGGCGTCATTGATCAAATCAGTTATTACTTCATGCTTTGAAAGCACGGAAAGCGTAAGCGGTGTAATAAATTGCGCTGCGCCAGAAGTCATAATCACTTTAACCTCCGCCCCTGCTTTTACGAGCAACCTTACCAAAGAAGCAGATTTATAAGCAGCAATGCTCCCTGTGATACCCAATATTATTTTTTTGCCTTTCATATCAGACTTAATATTACTCTTTTCTTTGTAGCAAATAAAAAGACCAAACCCTAATTTCAGGATTTGGTCTTCAAAATATCTTTAACCTCAGGTTTATTCAGGAATTCTTGATTCTAATTCTCCGTGAGAAAATTCTTTTGTAGCAATAATAGTAGCATGAGGTAAACGCTCATAAAATTTAGAGATTTCTATTTGCTCTCTGTTTTCATGAATCTCCTCCAAAGTATCGTTGTGTGATGCGAAATCTTCCAATTTCTCATGCAATTCCTGCTTCAATTCAGCTGAAATCTGATTAGCTCGTTTAGAGATAATTGCAATTGATTCGTATACATTACCTGTCACTTTACCGATTGACAACATGTTTTGTGTTTCGATAGTGTTTGCTAACTGGCTTAACTTAATTTTTCTGCTCTTGTCCATTTTCTTTTAGTTTTTTCAATTTATCAGAGGCTTTCAAAAAAGCTGATTCAGCCCTTTTTGCATACACGCCCCCTTTAAATTTGTCCACAAATGTATAATAAGTTTTGATACTTTGGTTAAGAAGCTTCTCTTTTTGAGCATTGCTCACCTCTTCGGTATATATTAAATCGCTCTTAATCGATAGGTAATAAGCCTTTTGGAACAATTTCTGGATTTTCGCTTTCTGCTTCTCTCCTGTAATAAATGGCTCCTGATTGTTGATTTCGGCAATAGTAGATTCATATTCCTTTGCACGTTCATCAGGCCTCACTCCCTTTGCATATTGGAATGCCGCCTTCACAGCATTAAAATGCGAATTGTCCGCTAACTTCTGCGCTTCCGGCAGGTATTTACTTTTTGGAAATCTGTATTTGAATTCATCAAAGGAAGTAGCTACATCATGATAACGGCTCGCCTTTTTACCGGGTATTGAATTTTTGGCATACTGATCATAAGATTTCACAATCATGAAATAAACATAATCAGGGTCATCAATATCAGGATAGTCCACTAAGATGTTCTTGAAATAAGTAGCAGCAGCTTTATACATCTGAGTTTTGTAGTATAGATCTGCATTTTTGAGCATTTTCTTCTCCAGTTTTTTCCTTAAAACAGTGAACTCCCTGTTTGCCGTATCTACCTTGCTGCTCTCCGGAAAACTATTTACAAAGGTTTGATAAGACTCAATAGCTTTATAGGTATTCGTTTGGTCAAGCTGATATTTCGGAGAAAGTTTAGCGTGGCTTTTAGCAGACATGAACAAACACTCCTCTGCTTTCTCGCTATTTGGGTAGAGCTTGGTGAAATTCGCAAAATGGTATGATGCCAACAAATAATCTTGTTGCTTATAATTGGCCCAACAGTACATGTAATAAATATCCTCAGTGGATTTAGTTCCCTTCATCAATCCCATCAATTCTTCAAAAACGGGGATACACTTCACATACTCCTTTTTGTTGTACCACTTGGTGGCAGTTTTGATTTTGTAATCAAGGTCGTTGCTTTTCAGAACGCGCTCAGGGGTTTGGCAGGATTGCAACAAAAAGGCCAGCAAAATAGCAGCCAAAGAGAAACCTGATATAGTTTTATGAAATGGAGTGTTCAAAATTATTTTTTTTCAAATGTGTGCAATTATAAAGCTTCGGCATGTATCGCTCATGCATTTTTGGTTATTTTATCAAAGGCTTGCTTGATTTTCTGTTTCAATGACTCAGAAATATCCACCAAAGGCAAGCGCATGTGTGTATCACAAATTCCCGCCAGTTTCAACACCGCTTTTATTCCGCCTGGGTTCCCTTCAGCGAAAAGCATATCAGTAACATCCAACAGTTTATAATGCTCTTTTCTGGCAGCAGCAAAATCACCCTCCAACGATAAACGCACCATTTCAGAAAATATTTTCGGAAATCCTTGCCCTGAAACTGAAATCACCCCATCAAACCCAAGTGCAATTAATGGCAATGTGATATTATCATCACCGGAAATTTTTAGAAAATCAGTAGATGTGTTATTCACTATTTGCATACACTGTCCAAAGTTGCCACTGGCTTCTTTGATACCAATGATATTTTTCACCTTAGACAATGCAATGGTTGTTTCTGCATTAATGTTAGAACCTGTTCTGCCCGGTACATTATACAATATTACTGGCTTTGGCGAAACCTGCGCTACCGCCTCATAATGAGCTATAATTCCTGCCTGAGTTGGCTTATTATAGTAAGGACTCACACTCAATACAGCATCTATTCCATCAAAATTATTTGATTGAATTTCCTTTAGAAGCTCAGTCGTATTATTACCACCAAAACCTGCAACTACAGGCAATCGCCCGTTGTTGTGCTTTATAGTAAAATCAAGAACCGCTCGCTTTTCATCCTTGGAGAGATTCACAGATTCACCTGTTGTACCAAGAGAAACCAAATAGTTGATGCCCCCATCAAAACAATAGTCTATCAATTTTCCTAAACCATTGAAATCAATTGAGCCATCTGCATTAAAAGGAGTTACCAAAGCAACTCCGGAGCCTCTAAGTGCTTTCTGTATCATAATTTTATCTGATTAAGTAACACAATCATTTTCTCAAGCATCGCTTTCAGATGTACAGACTTATCTACCTGCACCATCAATTCAAATGCTTCTACTTTCTTGGGCAAATAGGGTCCAACGCGGCATTTTGCTTTCGACATGTAAGCTATATACTCCAATGGTCTGTTCGCTTCGGTAATACCGCAAAGCAACACATCAAACTCCTGATTGCAAAAAGATTTGGTTTTGTCTGACTTTGGCACACCATACCAGTTTACATCATACACATTGAAAATTTCTACATCCTCCTTACTCGAAATTTTCTTATCATTCATGTATCCAATTACGCTTACTTCCTTTCCTTTATTCCTTAGCCATTCAGCAATTTTGGTTGCTGCAATATCATTACCGGATTCGGTAGAGTTGTAGATGATACCAAAAGTTTTGGCAGTGCTCAGATTAGTAAGCGCTCGGTTAGGCTTCAAGTCTGAACTTCGCTGCTCAATCACAGACATAAAAAAACTATCCTTAATTTTCTCTAATAACTCCATCTTACTTTTCATCAAATATTCCTTGTGCGGAATACTTGTTTATTCTATTTTCAATACGCTGCTGCGGATCTATTTCCGACAACTCCGACAAATACTTTACTATTGTCTTTTTTAGTGTTTTAGCCATTTCCTGCGGATTGTTGTGTGCTCCGCCAAATGGTTCTTTTATGATTTCATCTATCACTCCCAGTGGCAGAAGCTCCTGAGGTGTTGGCTTCAAAGCCACTGCTGCCTGCTCTTTATAATCCCAACTGCGCCATAAGATAGAGGCGCATGATTCAGGTGAAATAACCGAATACCATGTATTCTCCAGCATCAGCATTCTGTCGCCAACGCCTATCCCGAGCGCTCCGCCCGATGCTCCTTCGCCAATCACGATGCAAAGCACAGGCACTTTGAGCGAAATCATTTCAATCAAATTTCTGGCAATTGCCTCGCCCTGACCGCGCTGCTCAGCTTCCTCACCGGGAAAAGCTCCGGGAGTATCTATCAAAGTAACAATGGGTTTATTGAATTTCTCTGCCAGTTTCATCAATCGCAATGCCTTTCTGTAACCCTCAGGATTTGCCATACCAAAATTACGATATTGACGCATCTTAGTGTTTACGCCCTTTTGATGACCGATAAACATTACCGTTTTCCCGTTAAGGCTTCCAAATCCCCCGATAATAGCTTTATCATCTTTGAAGTATCTGTCGCCATATAATTCTACAAAATCATCGCAAAGATACTGGGTGTAGAAAAGTGTATAAGGTCGCTCAGGATGGCGGGATACCTGAATACGCTGCCAGGTGGTCAAATTACTGTATATCTCTTTTCGCTTTTGCTTGATTTGCTTTTCGAGTTCATCAATTTCCTTTTGATTTTTTGCAGGGTCTTTCGGCTCGATTGATTTCAAGTGATCAAGTCTTTTGGAAAGTTCCTCCAGGGGTTTTTCAAAATCTAAAAAAATCATGACGCAAAAATTGGAAAGCGAAGATAATTAAATATGCCAAATCGAAAGGCATTAGCCATGCTTTACAAACTGCTCGTTCTTCCGCCATCTACAGGCAGATTGATACCATTGATGTATGAGGCAGCAGGCGAAGCCAGAAACGCCACCGCGTTCGCCACTTCTTCAGGTTTTGCAAATCTTTTCATAGGAATTTCAGCCATCATGTGTCCGGCTACATCCGTCGCAGCCGTTTTTGTTTTCTGGCTCTTCAAATCAATAATGGCTTTCAAACGCTGTGTTTCTGTAGCGCCCGGCAAAACATTGTTTACCGTAATTCCAAATTGTCCCAATTCATTTGCCAATGTTTTTGCCCAACTTGCCACCGCTCCGCGAATGGTATTCGATACCCCCAAATTTGGCAAAGGCTGCTTCACTGAAGTCGAAATGATATTGATAATGCGCCCGTAGTTGCTTTGTTTCATGCCGTCCAGCAAGTGAGCCACCAAAATATGATTGCAAATCAGATGCGTGTTGAATGCTGCAAGAAATGCTTCTTCGGTTGCCTCCGAAGCCAAGCCCTGTGGCGGACCTCCGGCATTGTTCACCAGAATCTGATATTGCTTGTTGTGCTTTTTGGAATGGCGATTCAATGCAGATTTCAATTTCTCCGGTTCGGAATAATCAGCCACTACATAATCGTGCTGCTGAAAAGGTGAACTGCTCATATTCAAACCCACTACCGCATCAATCAGAGCTGTTTCAGTTCTTGCAGCTATAGTTACATTTGCGCCCAATCGCGCCAACTCTTCTGCTACCGCCCTTCCTATGCCCTGACTGCCACCCGATACAAAAGCATTTTTTCCTGTCAAATCTATATTCATAATATTTCTTCTTATTTTACTTCACTAACAGAACCCAAAAATCGAAAAACTATGATAAAAAGACCATTTAATTTTAAACAATGGATAGATGAACACCGCCACCTGCTGAAACCGCCCGTAATGAATCAGGTAGTATATAGCGGCAATCAGGATTTCATTGTGATGGTAGTGGGCGGACCAAATAGCCGTAAGGATTTCCACTATAACGAAACAGAAGAATTTTTCTATCAATTGGAAGGAAACATAGTGGTGAAAATTGTGGAGGACGGAAAGATTGTGGATATACCGATCAACGAAGGGGACATATTTCTGCTGCCTGCAAAAACGCCCCACTCACCGCGCAGACCTGAAGGCTCTGTGGGTTTGGTGATGGAAGTACACCGCCCTGCGGGAGTATTGGATGGCTTCCAGTGGTACTGCGAGAAATGCGAAAACAAACTGCACGAGGTGAAACTATCTGTGAAAGATATAGTTAAAGATTTGCCGATCGTGATGAATGCTTTTTATGAAGACAAAGAGCTCTGTACCTGCAAAAAATGCGGGTATGCAATGGAGAGGCCATAAAGTTTTTTTAGTACGAGCGTGGAAG
>CANHIG010000050.1 GCA_947461105.1 Bacteroidota bacterium
TATGGATAAACTTGATCACATGAATCTGAATATGGATGTTCCTGAATTTGAAAATCTTATCCCTACCGGTGAAAATATTGTAGTCGTTATTTATAATCTGATTCGTGCAAAAATTGATAGTAAATATGAGTTGAAGGTGAAGCTTTGGGAAACAGAAAGGAATTACTTTGAATATCCCTCATAGTGTATGAAAGTTAATCTCAAATATTTTTTTCCCATTTTGCTTATTTCTTTTTCCTGCAGTCAAAATGCAATAGCTCAGTCTGTGTTCAAAGCAGATTTACTGGACAGTATTGTTGCTCATGAACAAATCCATAGGCAGTTGCAGCAAGAACAAATTTCTTTGGCAGCCTCTGATAATTATGACATGCAGTATGCAAGAATAGAGGTGGCGCCATCTCAAAACACGAGATTTATTTCCGGAAAAATTCTTTATAAATACAAGCTGCTTAAATACTCTTCATCAATAGAGCTTGATGCTTCAGATGATTTGGTCATATCTTCTGTAAAGTGGCATGGTCAAAATATAGTCTATACGCATAGCAACGATATCCTTACAATTGCTTTTCCTTCTGCTCAAAATCCACAAGAGGATTCTCTTCAGATCATTTATTCTGGAATTCCAAATGAAACAGGACTGGGTTCATACAATGAAGATAAGCATGGTAGTGATAGTGTAAAAGTAATATGGACTCTTTCTCAGCCATATGGGGCAAGAGATTGGATGCCCTGTAAAATGACACTTTCAGACAAAGTAGATTCATTCGATATGTTCATCGAAGTAGATAGTGGATTTACAGCAATATCTAATGGGTTACAAATAAGTGCAACTTCAATTTCAAACTCGAAAAGTGTTTTTCATTGGGCGGAGCATTATCCCATTGCTTCCTATCTGATAGCATTTGCTGTTACCAACTATGATACTTTTAATCTTTCAGTGGATATTGCAAATGGATTAATGCCATTGCATTTCTATACTTTTCCTGAATCGAAATCTGATTGGAAAGGCGAAGCTAATAATGTTGTAAATTGCATGTCTCTTTTCGATTCGCTCTTTAGTGGATACCCTTTCTCTCGAGATCACTATGGAGAAACTCAATTTATCTGGGGTGGTGGTATGGAACACCAGACTAATTCATTCATGTATAATGTTTGGTTTGAGCTAGTAGCTCACGAAATGGGGCATCAATGGTTTGGCGATAACATTACCTGCGGCTCATGGCAGGATATATGGTTGAATGAAGGTTTTGCAACCTATCTGTCAGGACTTGCTTATGAAAATATCCAACCCATTTATTGGAAGGCATTTTTACAAACTATTGGAAAGAGAGCTGTTTCTTTAGATAAAGGTACAGTATATGTTGATGATACTAATTCTGTTTCACGCATTTTTAGCGGAGCCCTCTCATATTCCAAAGGAGCTTATGTGCTTCACATGCTTCGATGGAAAATTGGCGATAGTCTTTTTTATAGTGCGCTGAACAATTATTTAAAGGACACTAAGCTGAATTTTGGTTTTGCCACTACTGCAGATTTACAAAGAAATATCGAAGCTACCATTGGAAAACCAATCAATGATTTTTTTGAAAAGTGGGTATATGGCTCTGGTTATCCTACCTACACTGCACTTTGGTCTCAAAGTAATGGAAAGTTAAAAATGAAGTTGCTGCAAAGTACATCAGACCCCGAGTCGGTTGATTTTTTTGACTTAAAAGTTGAATTGCTATTGGTAGGGCAAAATATTGATACCGTTCTGCTGCTCAATCATTCCTTTTCAGGCGAGGAATTTATCATAGATATAAATCAGGAAGTGGATAGTGTTTTCATAGACCCAAATCTATGGATACTCTCCAAGAATAATAAATCTATCAGACTGCCTAACATAGATGATAGTAGTGATTTTTTTCTTTTCCCAAATCCCGCTTCGCAAGCGATTCATCTTGTGATTTACCCGGGGAGTGCAAACTTAAATTCAGTAAAAATTATAAGTATGGAGGGTAAAGTTGTAGCCACACAGCAAATAACAAATCCATATGAAACATTAACTTTAAATACAGAGAATCTGCAAAAGGGAGTTTATACATATGCATTATACCATGATGGGAAATACATCAGCGGCAGGCGGTTTGTAAAGAGATAGTTAATAAAAAAGTCGAAGTACCCACTTCGACTTTTTTATTAATGCTGTAATACAAATTATTGTTTAATCACTTTAGTTACAATCTGTCCATTGTTGGTTTTTACACGAACTAAGTAAAATCCCGCAGGTAAAGTTTCTACATTTAGGCTGAGCTCTTTTGATTGAGTCTTTTCAAAGAATAAGTGATTTAAAATCTGTCCACTTAAATTCATCAGCTCAATAGTAATATCGTCATTTATCTTGCATTGCACTTCGATATTTAAAGTTTTCTCAGTAGGATTTGGAAATATATTGATGCTTGCAATATTGCTGTTGTAAGCTATTCCAATGCTGTTGGAAACTGTAACTAGTTGTGTAGCCGTACAGCCAAATTGGTCAGAGGCAGTTACAGAGTATTGACCTGAACTTAAACCTGTTGCGGTTTGGGTATTTTGGCCATCGCTCCAGCTATAGAAATAAGGAGATGTTCCGTTGCTTGCAACTGCTGTTGCTGTTCCATTATTGCTGGTACTTGTATTTGGGGTGCTTGTAGTACTTACTGTCAATGGAGTACTGCCTGACACATTGAATGAAGCAGTTGTGGAGCATGCACCTGAAGTTATGGTTACAGTATATGTTCCAGATGGGAGATTACCGATAGACGATGTGGTTTTACTATTACTCCATAAATAGGAGAATGATGTTGCACCAGTGGGGTTAACAGAGACAGTTCCATTAGTCTTTCCACAAGTTGTGTTTGTACCGGCAATATTTGCAGTGATGCCACTTGAATTTCCAACGGTATACGAAGCTGTAGTGTTGCATCCTCCGGCACTTACTGTTACTGTGTATGTTCCTGCAGAGAGGCCGGAAATTGTAGCCGAGGTTTGTGAAGTACTCCATACATAAGAGTAGCTTGTGCCACCAGATGCAGAAACAGTAGCAGTACCATTATTTGCACCGCATGCTGATACCGGATTTCCTGTTGTAGTAGCGGAAATTCCATTTGTAGCAGTTACTTTTGCTGTAGCTGTTGCAGAGCAAGTGCCTGATGTTACTGTCACGGTGTAGCTTCCTACTGCAAGACCTGTGATAGATGCAGTGAGTCTGCCATTGCTCCATACATAAGAATAGCTTGAACCTCCAGAAGGTGTTACATTTGCTGTGCCATTATTTGCACCACAAGACGAAACAGCTGTTGCTGAAGCTGTAGCTGAAACATTGGTGCTGGTAGCTACAGTGCCTGTTGCAGTTGCTGAACAACTGCCCGATGTCACAGTCACTTTATATGTGCCTGATGCTAATCCTGAAATTGATGCAGTGGAGCCTCCGTTGCTCCATGTATAAAGATACGTTCCGCTTCCACCGGTAGGTACTACTGTTGCAGCACCATTTGCCAAATTGCAGGTAGTAGTAGTTGGAGTAATAGCCGCAGTTAAAGTACATCCTGAAGTAGAGCATGCTGTCACTTGACTCGTAAGTAATGAAGACCTTCCGGAGTAGGTTAAACCATTTACAGTAATAGATGTACCTTGAGTAACATTTCTCATTACATTTACCTGCCCCTGAGAAAAGGTGCTGTAACAAGCATCATTGTTGAGGTAATCCATATAATCACAATACATCGACTTTGTGGAACTGCAAGAAGTAGGAGGAACACCGCTAGAGCAGTTAAAACTGGTATTATCAGCTGTTGGACCTAATTGCACTGGGGTATCTGCTATCCCGTCATCATCGTTGCATACATGAGGTGATGAAGTAGATCCATCTGTATCTCCCCAAATGTGATTTAATCCAAGATAGTGTCCAGTTTCATGAGTGAGTGACCTGCAAGAAGTAGAGGCTCCAGTTGCAGGAGATCCAAAGAAACGATAATCAATTACTATTCCATCTTTATTTGATCCTACCATGCCAAATGTTGGTAGATAGGCATACCCTAATGTTCCACCGAAAGCAGTTGTTCCTGGAATAGGTAAGGTCCAAATGTTTAGATATTTATTGGCATTCCAAGTAGTTGCTGGCTTGATGGTGTTTTCAATTGTATTTGTGGAAGATGGATCAGTTGCAACTTGTCTGTCAATTCCCGTTGTAGGATTGCTACTTGGATCAACGGTAGCTAAGCAAAATTGAATCTCAGGTATGCCTCGTATACTCTGGAAAACAGAGGGAGTTCCGGAGGTGTAGTTGGAATTGAGTGCCATGAAATCTCTATTCAAAATCTGAATTTGGGCTTGTACACGGGCATCAGAAATATTTCTGCCGTTTCCTACCGCTTCACTTGCAAGATGCATTACATGCACCACTACAGGGATGGTAAGTGTTGTAGCTCTGCCTGCGGGAGCTCTTGACGAAAATTGTTTGATAACATCCTGGAAATCCTTAAGTTCTTGCAGATATTGTGGATTATTGTTTGCCAATTCACTCTGCACCTGATTTATTCCACATCGTTCTCCAGGCACAAAAGAAGATTGTGCAGTGGAAAACATAATGGTACTCAATGAAATAAGTAATGCGATAAACGTTTTTCTCATAGTGATTTTAGGATTTATTTTTATGTTCAAAATCAGGTACCTAAAATAATAAAAATGTGATAATGGGGTATTCTTTTTTAATAGAATAAAAATAGAGATTAAAGGTTGCAGCTTACCCTGATTCCTATTTCAGTAAAGTTAGGTTGGAAATGAAGCTTAAGGATTTGTTGTAGATTGTGGTTGCTTTTATGTTTACGATGTAAACTCCCAGTCCCTGTTCAATTCCTTTATAAGTGCCATCCCACCATTCATCTTTGTCTGTAGTTTCAAAAATTCGTTCTCCCCATCTGTTGTATATCCTCATTTCAGTTGTCTTCAGCTGATATCCGTTAATGATGCCGAAAGCGTCATTTACCCCATCTTTGTTTGGTGAAAATGCCGTAGGCAGAATGATTTTTATGTCCTCGCCTGGTTTTATGGTTATAATCACAGAATCTTTTGCGCTGCATCCATTTTGGTCAGTCACAAGAAGATAGTATGTAGTATTTTCAGAAGGAGATGCAATTGGGTTCGCTGTATTGAGATTGGAAAGACTACTGTTGGGTAACCATAAATATGTTATCCCTCCGCTGCCATTTAAAACAATTGACGTGCCCAAATAAATTGCAGAGTCTATTCCTGCATCTGCAATAGGTAAATCATAAACTGTTGCAGTAATAATGTTTGATAGAGCAGAATCAACACTGGCACATGGTGAACTACTTGTCAGAATACATTGATAATTATCTCCATTCATCGGTGTTTGGTCTGAATAACTTGACCCATTCCCAACTACTTGATTGTTTTTAATCCAGCGGTATAATGGTTGTTGTCCCCCATTAGTTATATTGCTTTTCAAATTTAATGGTTGGTTTTTACAGATTTTGTCTGCAAATGCGGATATAGATATAACTGGAGTCAGAGATGCTGAAACCAACATAGTAATTGGGTTTGATGTAACTGTAGGAGGAGAGGCGCATGTAGCGTTACTCGTTAAACTACATGTGATTACATCATTATTGCCCAGAGTGCTGGTGGAGAAAATAGGGCCGGTGGAAACAGGACTTCCATTCACATACCATTGCAGCAGAGGAGCGGTTCCTTCGTTGGTTACTGAACTGCTAAACGTAATGGTTTCCCCAATGCAAATGGAGGTAGTAGGGGAGGAAATTGAAATGGATGGCAAAATTCTTTGAGTGACATTTACGGTAATTTGCCCTGAAGCAGGGCAGAAGCCCAATGAAGAAACGGTGTACGTGGTAGTTAAATTAGGTGAAGCATTGGGAGTTGCACAATTTGTGCAGCTTAATCCATTTTGTGGAGTCCATAAATAGCCATTTGAACTAATAGCCGTTATGGCACTTGAGTCTCCGCTGCATATAGAAACATTATTGCCGATTGTTAGTATATCATAATCAACAACGGTAACCACCAGAGTATCTCTATAAGTACAACTGCCTGAGAAAATATCTACAAAATAGCTTTGCGTTGTATTTGTTGTAACTGTTGGATTGTTGCAGTTAGTGCAACTTAATGAAGGGTTACTTTGCCAGATATATGCAGTTCCGCCTTTTGCTTGAAGCGTTATTATACTTCCTTTACAGATACTGGTATCATTTCCGGCACTTACAGTTGGATTGTTTTTATTGATAACTAAAGTGTCAGAAATAGAATCGCTTGCACAGTTTGTATAAGCAGTTATTATTATGGAAATGGGATAGGTATCAGAATTTGAAGGAGTGTAAAATGTATTTAAGGAATCTCTCTTGGAAAATATTCCATAGCCTCCTTTCCAAAAGTATTTTTTGAAATTACTTCCCGATGCTTTGAGCGATATAATTGCACCAGCACAAATACTGGTATCATTTCCTGCAAAAATAGTTGATTGTTTTACTGGGGCATTACATCCAATGTTGTTATATGTGGTAATCCCTGATGGTGTAAAATCAACACTTGCACCATCAGCTGCAGCATGAGACCCGGTACTTGTTTGTAAACTATCAGCGACATAAGTAGCTGTATCAGAGCAGCCTCCTGGTCCTGAGAATGTAAATATGGTCGTTCTTGCCCCTGCACCTGCCTGAAAGTTTTTGAAGTGCCCTGCTGATACACTACCACATTGAAAAATAACAATGATAGTATCCTCTAAATTAGCAAACGAATTAGCGAGTGTGTCCATGAGTTCGCTAGTAATAACCAGTACTGATTTTCCAGCAGGCAGTACACCTCCAGTGGGTTCTAATAGTAGTCCACATCTTTTCACCGATCGGTTTAGGGCAGCTACTCGAGCAGCCGTACCGGCAGTCTGGCAAAATCCTTGAAAGGAATTGTTGCTCCAAACAATATTGAGATTTGCAACATAAAGATTACCAGATCCTACTTTAAATCGGAACATTTCATTGGAACCTTCAATAATGCCACATGCATCCACCAGTATACTCTCAAATTCTGCGCATTTCTGTGCATTTATTTTGTTATTGAATAAAGTAAGTAAAAATAATGATGTAAAAAGAAGTGACTTCATGATAGAAAATACCTAATTAAATAATGGCACAATCTAAGCCGAATAATTGAATATCACTTGATTTCAACGTTACCAAATTCACATTCTTTTATATTCTATGTAGAATTTTTTGGTAGTCAACCCCACTTTAATGTTATTGATAATTAAAATCATGTGACATAATTATTTTAGTTAGTCAAATAAAAATATCTTCATTAACTTTAAAGAAACTAAAAATTTAGCCATGAAAAAGATATTAGTAGCGCAAAACGGGATTAAATACAGCAGTGCCGCTGTGGAATATGCTGTAAATATTGCGAAAGTTCAGGATGCAATGTTGGTTGGTTTGTTCATTCACGACCTCAGCTATGCTAATTTATCTTATGGTGTGATGTGGGATATGCCTTATGTAGATTTCAACATGCTTAGTGAAATAAATAAGGATGATGATGAAAAGATAAAATTGAATATTTCATTGTTTAAAACTGCTTGTGAAAAGGCAGGTGTTCATCACAAAGTACATTTAGAACAAGGCGTTCCACTTCAGGAACTGATAAAGGAATCTTCTTTTGCTGACTTGATTTTGATAGACGTCCATACTGGTTTTTTCTCTTTCAAACAAGAAACACCTTCACCGTTTTTGAAAGATGTATTATCAGATGCTCATTGTCCGGTGCTTATAGTGCCTGATAATCATAATATTTTGGATAAAGTTATTTTCAGCTATGATGGCTCTGCTTCAAGTTCGTTTGCGCTCAAGATGTTCAGCTATATTTTCCCAAATTATGCTGATCATGAAACTGTAATAGTTACTGTGAACAAAGGATCAACAAATCATCTGGAAGCCAATAAGAATATAAAGGAATTGGTGAGTACCAGATTTAATAATCCAAAGTATGAAGTGCTCAATGGCGAACCGGAGGTTGAAATACTTAATTATCTAAAGAACAATGGAAGTAACTCTGTGGTGGTTTTGGGTTCTTATGGAAGAAGTGCTATTTCAAGAATGTTTAATGAGAGCTTGTCCAATAAATTATTGAGAGAAATTCAATTACCTCTTTTCATCACTCATTTGTAATTGAAAGTGAAAAGCATTATTCTTTTATTAAGCGTATTCTCTGTCTGTGGTGCCGCAATGGCTCAGGATTCAAGACAGGTTTATTTCGCTAAAGCCATTGAAGGGAAAACTGTTGATTTGACTAAAGTATTGGGTGAAGCATTTGAGGTAATGTATAAAGACAGGGAAAGCATTGTAGTGGTTAAATATGATACTCTCAGGAAAGTAAATGTGATTACAAACAGTTGCTCCGATACACTTTTTTCAGGTCAGGTTTTTAAGGCAGGTAATTTGTTCTTTTTGCAACGAAAACTTGGTGAAGGGAGATTTCAGATTACAGCTTTGTGCTTGGGTAAAAACAGTGTTCGCGGCTTAGTTGATATTTTTGATCAGTATCTTTTGCTTATTCGAAATGTAAGAGCAGGAAAGTATAAGGAACTTATAGTGGCTGAAAATACTGCTGAAGTTAGATTAAAACCTGAAAAGGATTTTATTCAGGGAATTTATAACGAGTTGTTGGATCAGTTTGACGAGGCATACTATACCAGAAGTTTTCTTCCTTGTTCAAAAGACGGCAGTGATTTTTGCAATTAATTATTCATAAACATTAAACATAAAGAAAAATGAAAGTATCAATTCAAGGTTTGTATCACGCAACAAAGGATGCAATAAGACAAGTACAATTTTACAAAGAAGAGGTTAGTATTCTTGAAAAGCGAATCGAAGAGGTAGCCGCCAAAAATACAGCTGCTGATGTTTTAGCTCAGGTGGAACACTTTCAGAATAAATTCAATCTATACCGTCAGGAAGGTCATGATTTAAACCATGCATTGGAGTTGAGACTTGAAAAGTCAAAGCATTTAGCTACTGATTTACCTACTCATACCAACGAAAAATTTGTGGAGGAAAACGAAGAACTACAAAACAAGGTAGATTCTTTTGTAAAGGCATTTAACGAAACCAGAAAGGAACTGAATAAATTTTTGGCTCAAGTTTTATAATGACTTTTGTCATATTTAGCAATGAGGTGTATCATCTTTTTTTGAGATAATACACCTCATTTTTGTTTCATTAAATCACCTACTAAAGTAAATTATTATGAAATCAAATGTTACCGGATTTGATGGAGCTTTTAGAGTTTTACTCGCTATAGTACTTTTGTGCTATGGAGTTCTTTTTGAATGCTGGTGGGGGCTTTTAGCTATTATTCCTTTTGCAACGGCAGCTTTTAGCTGGTGTCCGCTATATGCCATTTTCGGCATCAACAATGACAGCAAAGTTGTGTAGATTTATGTGAATGAGTAGGGTCGAAAGCAAGCAAATCAGTAAGTGCTATAACTGCGGGGAAGACTGCGTTGATAGCACTATTTTTTTTGACAAAAAGGAATTTTGTTGCGAAGGTTGCAAAACGGTATATGATTTACTGGTGGCTACATTATAGCGGTAATGTTCACTTTATCGTCACCAAGTATACTGGAAACAATAATAATAACTGCAATATGGGTATTTGCAATTATAGGTTCTGTGCTTTTTATTCATCCACCGCATTAGCTTCACCTCACTACTATTAATCATTCCATTTCATTATGTGTCTTATTCTTTGTGATGTTTTTCATCCTGTGGGTTAAAGACTTTATGCGCTAGAGCAAATTTATTACCAAGAAGTATTCTCATTGCTGTTTACTTAAATACTAAATTCCTGATGCAGCGCAGGTACTTCAATGTGATTGAATCCCCATGTTTTTAGTTTTTCATCAAATACCTGCTGCACATCATATTCTCCATGTACTAAAAACAGCGTTTCTACTTCTTCTGCTTTCTGGCAAGAAAGAAATTTAATGAGATCGTTATAATCGCCATGAGCACTGAGCGAATTGATGGCTTTTATTTCACAGCTTACAGAATAGCTATCACCAAAAATAGTGACATCCTTCAATCCTCTTTTCAATTTGCCTCCTAGTGAATTTGGCTCACAATAGCCTACAAGTAAAATAGTGTTTTTAGGGTCTTCAATATTGTGAGAAATGTGATGCTTCACTCTGCCTGCATCAGCCATTCCTGATGCTGATATAATAACAACCGGTTTCTTTTCAAACATCAGAGCTTTTGATTCATCTACATCTTTGATGAAATGTAATTTCTTGAATCCAAATGGATCAGGGTCGCGTTCCATATATTCTTTCAGTTTATCATTATAATAGCTGCTGTGGTCTTTCATAATATTTGTAGCTTCTACCGATAGCGGACTATCTACATAAAAATCTATATCAGGCAATTGTTTATCTACTTCCAGTCTGTTCAGCGCATAGATAATTTCCTGAGTACGTCCCACACTGAATGCCGGAATAATCAGATTCCCTTTTTTGTTGACACAGGTTTCAATAATGGTTTCAAGCAATTGCTTCCCCACTACCTCTATAGGCTGGTGCAAAGAATCACCATAAGTAGATTCGCAAATTATAATATCTGCTTGCGGAAATGGTTGCGGATTTCTCAGGATTTCATCATTGTATCGGCCAATATCTCCCGAAAAAGTGATTCTCTTTTCTTTTCCATTTTTATTAATAACGATGCTCACACTGGCACTGCCAATAATGTGTCCCGCATCTTTAAAAATAAATTTCACCTCATCATCAATCTGAAACCAGGTATCATAATCTACTTTCACAAAATGAGGCAGGCATTTATCTACATCTTCCACAGTATATAATGGTTCAAAAGCCTTCTTATTTGCCCGGACTCTTTTTTTGTTGAAGTATTTGATATCAGACAGATGAATATGTGCAGAATCGTAAAGCAACACTTCAGCCATATCATAAGTGCCGGGAGTGCAATAGATTTTTCCTTTAAAACCATCTTTTACCAGTTTGGGAATCAAACCGGAATGATCTATATGTGCGTGAGATAAAATCAGGTAACTAATTTCTCTCGGTTCAAATCCCCATGCTCTGTTCAGCACATCGGTCTCTCTAGGGTTTCCCTGAAACAATCCGCAATCGAGTAATATCTTTTTTCCTGAATCGGAAGTTATAATGTGTTTGCTGCCGGTTACCATTCGGGCAGCTCCATGGAAAGCTATTTTCAATTTGACATAATTTGAGAGTAAGTTACAATTTTTGTAAATTATTTCTTCGGAAAAAAATTTAATGAATCGGTATGACTTATATCATATCATAAATGGCTATTTTATTTCTCGGTTGCGAAATTTTCAGGTCATCAAGGCCTAAATGCGAGAATATAAATATTTATAAAGAGAAACCCCTAGGTTTTAAAACCTTAGGGGTTTGCAGGTAGCTTTTTTTGAGTGTCATTTTAGAGCGTTAAAAAGCTAAGGACTAGTACTACATCTCCAACAACAAATCGATCGGGTCAGCGCCCAAAAGCATTTTATGCGGATTCTCGAGGTAGTCTTTTACCGTTACTAAGAAGCCTACTGATTCTTTGCCATCAATAATTCTGTGGTCATAAGATAGTGCCACATACATCATGGAGCGCACTTCAATTTTGCCATCAATTACCATTGGTCTTTCTTGCACTTTATGCATTCCAAGAATCGCTGACTGTGGCGGGTTAATGATGGGTGTACTCATCAGCGAGCCGAAAACGCCACCATTGGTAATCGTAAATGTTCCACCGCTCATATCATCCATAGTCAATAAACCATCGCGACCTTTTATAGCCAGTGCTTTTACATTCTTTTCTATTTCCGCAAGTGTAAGCGATTCTGCATTTCTGATTACCGGAACTACCAAACCTTTTGGAGTGGAAACTGCAATAGAGATATCGCAATAATCATGATAAACGAAATTGCCATCTTCGATGTAAGCGTTCACCGCAGTGAATTTCTCCAATGCAAGGCAAACTGCCTTAGTAAAGAAAGACATCATGCCCAGATTTACTTCGTATTTCTTTTTGAATGCTTCGCCATATTTCGCACGAACAGCATTGATGTTGGTCATGTCCACTTCGTTGAAAGTGGTGAGCATGGCGGTTGAGTTTTTAGAGTAAACCAGTCTGTCAGAAATTGTTTTTCTGAGTCGGCTCATTTTCTCTACCTTCTCCTCGCGAGAGAAAGCTTTTTTGCCTCCCTGTGTTTTATTTTTTAGTGCATTTAATGCATCTACTTTAGTCACTCTTCCGCCTACGCCTGTTCCTTTCACATCTTTAGCACTCACACCACCTTCGCTAAGCAGTTTGCCCGCAGCAGGAGAGGGGTGATTCGATGCATAGCTTTCTGTTTTTGCAGGAGCAGCAACTTTAGTTTCTGTTTTTACTTCTGCCTTTGGAGCCTCAGCTTTCTTTACTTCTTCTTTTGGTGCTTCTTTCTTTGCAGGAGCAGTAGCTGTTTCATCAATAGTTGCAATCAATGCACCCACTTTCAAATCGTCACCCTCGCTGGCTACAAACTTTACAATACCGGCTTTGGGAGCAGGCAATTCCTGAGATGCTTTATCTGTTTCCACTTCGCAAACAGGTTGATCCATTTCCACATAGTCTCCTTCCTTCACTAAAAATTTTGAAAGGGTTACTTCTGTAATTGACTCTGCAACGTTTGGTACTCTTAATTCTGTCATTTTATAATGTTGTTTTACTTTTATGCAAATGCTTTTGTGAGGATGTTAATATTTTCCTTCACGTGTTGTTTCTTAAATCCGGTAGCAGGTGAAGCTGAGTTTTTTCTGCTGATGCAAGAAATCGGAACAATTGGGTTCAAGTTTTCCAGAAGAAACATCCATGCGCCCATGTTGCGAGGTTCATCCTGCGCCCATACAAATTCTGCTTTGGCATATTTCTTTTTCAATTCCAGAATCTGATTTTCAGGAAGCGGATAGAGTTGTTCCAATCTTACTATTGCCACATCAGTGATTTTTTCATCACGCTGTTTTTTCAGCAAATCGAAATATAAACGTCCGCTTACCAATACTACCTTTCTTACTTTTTTAGCATCCACATTTTCATCATCTAAAACTTCTCTAAATCCGCCTTTTGTCAATGCTTCCACTTTTGAGACGCTGTCAGGATGTCTTAAACCTTGCTTTGGACTCATCACAATCAATGGCTTTCTGAAATCCCAGGTCATTTGTCTTCTGAGCACGTGGAAGAAGTTTGCCGGATCGGTGATATTTACCACTACCATATTATTCTCTGCACACATTTGCAGGAATCTTTCCAGACGCGCAGAAGAGTGCTCAGGGCCTTGTCCTTCATATCCATGTGGCAACAACATCACTATCCCTGTAGAACGCTGCCATTTGCTTTCTCCGGCAGCTATAAACTGGTCAATCACTATTTGTGCGCCATTTGAAAAATCTCCGAACTGTGCTTCCCAAAGTACCATTGCATCCGGAGATACAATCGAATAGCCATATTCAAAACCTAAAACTCCGTATTCAGATAAATGTGAATTGTAGATAAAAATATTTCCTTGCTTGTCGCCAAGATTTGATAGACGGTTATATTCAGCATCTGTGTTTTCATCAGTAAGCACAGCATGGCGATGTGTAAATGTTCCGCGTTTTACATCTTCTCCGCTGAGTCTTACATTTTTCCCTTCCAGCAAAATACTGCCGTATGCTAACAATTCGCCAGCAGCCCAATCAATGTAGCCTTCTTTTACTTTTTCCTCAGCAGCCTTTAGTTGCTTCTCGATTTTCTTGAGCGGTTGGAAGTCTTTTGGAATGGCAAAAATACCTTTAACTAATTGTTCCAGTTGTTTTTTAGAAATAGCAGTATTAGGCGATTTATCAAAATCATGCCCATTGGAGAATCGAAGTTTTTGCCAAGCTTCTTCATTTTTTTGCTTTTTGTATGGCAATGCTTTTTCCTTCACTGCATCAAGTCTTGCTTGCAATGAATCCCAGAATTCTTTCTCCAGTTTTTTAGCGGTGTCGGCAGATAGTGAGCCTTCCTGTTCTAACTTTGCAGAGTAAATATCTCTTGGATTGGAGTGTTTATCAATCAGCTTGTACAAACCTGGCTGTGTATATTTCGGATCATCGCTTTCATTGTGTCCCCACTTTCTGTAGCACACCATGTCAATGAAAATATCCTTGTTGAATTTCTGTCTGTATTCAGTAGCCAGTTCGCTGGCAAAAACCACCGCTTCAATATCATCACCATTTACATGAATCACAGGCGCATCAATAGTTTTGGCAATAGAAGTGGAATAATCAGAAGAGCGGGCATCATCAAAATTTGTGGTAAACCCTATCTGATTATTGATTACGAAATGTAAGGTGCCACCTACATAATAACCTTTCAGTTTTGCCATTTGCAATACTTCGTATACTATGCCTTGCCCTGCAACTGCGGCATCGCCATGAATAATGATAGGAACTATCTTATCGTATGCAGAGTTGTATATTTCATCGGCTTTAGCGCGTGCATAGCCTGCTACAACAGGGTTTACAGCCTCAAGGTGCGAAGGATTCGGAGCAAGCTTTAAGTAAATCGTCTTTCCTGAATTAGTAGGATATTGAGAGCTGTAGCCCATGTGGTATTTCACATCGCCATCGCCCATGGTGGTATCTGTAGTAATGTTTCCCTCAAATTCGTTAAAGATTTCTTCGTAGGTTTTGCCCATGATATTAGCAAGCACATTCAATCTTCCGCGATGCGCCATCCCGATTAAAACTTCTTCAGCACCAGTTTTTGCTGCTGTCTGTATTATGGAATCTAAAGCAGGAATAGCGGTTTCCCCACCCTCGAGAGAAAACCTTTTTTCTCCAATATATTTTGTGCCTAGGAATTTCTCAAAAACTACAGCCTGATTCAATTTGCGTAAAATATGTTCCTTTTGCAGAACCGAGTAGTTAATGTAGTTTTCAGTCCCTTCAATTCGGCTTCTGAAAAACTCGATTTCTTCAGGAATACGCACATAGCCAAACTCAAACCCTACAGTTTGGCAATATATCTTCTTCAGTTTTGTAATAATATCGCTGAGCGTAGCATTGGGTAATCCAACTTCAGCGCCTATGGTAAATTTGCTGCTGAGGTCTTTGTCAGAAAGACCGAAAAATTCCAAATCCAAGTTGGGCTTTCTATCTTTTCTATTTCTGATTGGATTGGTATCAGCAATCAGGTGTCCCTTTCTTCGATAGGCATCTATAAGTTTAAAAACCTTGAATTCATCGGCCGAAACTCCGGCAGATTTGCCGTTGTAGTTCAGTGTGGCAAAGTCAAATCCTTCAAAGAATTTTTTGAATTCACCATCAACAGACTTAGGGTCTTTTTTGAAATCTTTGTAAAGGTTTTCAATATACTCCGGTGTAGCGTTCGATAGAAAGGTGTACTGATCCATTTTTTGTTATTGTAAAATGAGGGCGAAAATATAGATATAAATGGTTTTAATTAAGAAAAGTTGCGGGAAATAATGCTTTTTTAAGGCTTTAAGTTTATGTTTCTCTCGTGGTTTCTCTGTGTTGGATAAAATTAGGGATGACATTATCATAAAACAATTATTCGCATTTTTTGAGCGGGTACTATTCTTTTTCAAATAAAAAATTATATTTGCACTCCCAAAATAGAAAAAAATGGCACATCACAAGTCAGCAAAAAAGAGAATCAGACAAACAGCTAAAAGACGTTTGGCTAACAGATATTATGCGAAAACTACCCGTAATTTCATCCGCGATTTGCGTGCCATGAAAACAGGACCTGAGGTAGAAACAGTTCTTCCTAAAGCTTTTCAGTTGGTTGATAAATTGGCGAAGAGAGGATATATCCACAAAAACAAAGCATCTAACCTTAAATCTAAGTTGGCTGCAAGAGCAAATTCTTTGAAAGCTAAATAAGCTTTTTGAAATCATAATTTATTTTAAAGCCTCCAATATTGATGGAGGCTTTATCTTTTTAAGCAAAAAAGTATTTTTGAAGCCAAATTAAAATTTATAATCCAATGAAATTAGATGAAATAGTAAAAACAATAGGAGAAGAAAGAGCTAAATTCCTGCTTGATCACAAATCCAATACTATAGCTAAAGAGCAGCTGCACCTGCCGCATGCTCAGTTTATTGATACCGTTTGGAAAGATACTAATCGTAATATAAGAACACTGCAAAGCATTCAAACCCTTGCAAATGCCGGAAGACTTGGCGGAACAGGTTATGTGTCTATCCTTCCGGTAGATCAGGGAATAGAGCACAGTGCCGGAGCTTCTTTTGCACCAAATATTCCTTGTTTTGATCCTGAAAATATTGTAAAACTTGCCATCGAAGGCGGTTGTAATGGAGTAGCCTCTACTTATGGCGTTTTAGCTTCTGTTGCCAGAAAATATGCCCACAAAATTCCTTTCATCGTAAAAATCAACCACAACGAATTCCTGAGTTATCCTAATACTTATGACCAAATTATGTTTGGTACAATCAAAGACGCTTGGAATATGGGTGCAGTTGCCGTTGGCGCTACTATTTACTTCGGTTCCGAAGAGTCGAAAAGACAGATAGTGGAAGTAGCCAAAGCTTTTGAATACGCTCATGAGCTTGGAATGGCAACAATTCTTTGGTGCTATACCAGAAATTCAGCCTTCAAAAAGGATGGGGTAGACTACCATGTTTCTGCTGACCTTACAGGGCAGGCAAATCATTTGGGTGTAACCATTCAGGCAGATATTATCAAGCAAAAACTTCCTGAAAATAACGGAGGATACAATGCCTTGAATTTTGGTAAGACACACAAAAAAGTATATTCAGAACTTACAACCGATCACCCAATTGATTTAACTAGATACCAGGTAGCCAACTGCTATATGGGAAGAGTGGGGCTAATCAATTCAGGTGGAGCCTCAGCAGGAGATACTGATTTGGCAGAAGCTATTGCTACTGCAATCATCAACAAGAGAGCAGGCGGAATGGGCTTGATTTCAGGCCGTAAGGCATTCCAGCGACCTTTGAAAGAAGGAGTAGCTTTGCTAAATGCAATTCAGGATGTTTATTTGAACAAAGACATCAAAATAGCTTAAAGCAACATTTGCTTAAATCATTTTAAAAGCAGAAATTCACTTTATGCAAGAACAGAGAGTGCCGTGGTGGAAACGTATGCGCAAGGGTGTTGCCACCTCAACAGAGGAAAAGTTGGAAACGCCTGATGGTCTATGGCATAAATGTTCGGGATGCAAAAAAGCGTTTCTCGTTTCTCAGTTTGAGGA
>CANHIG010000051.1 GCA_947461105.1 Bacteroidota bacterium
TATTGCATTATTTTAAACAAGAGTTGATGTTTAGCTAAGCTGTCTGTTTCAATAACATCAGTGCCTATCTTTTGAAATGGGAACGTAATTGCATTAAACTCAAATTCATGCGCTACTGATATTCGGGGCAAATCGGCTGGTTTTAAATTTTCGAAAATAACTGAGTAGCTGTAATATATATCAGGCCCGGAAGGTGCGCTGAAAGCATGAGTAAGACTCAATGTATTTTTAAAACTCCCTAAATATATTTTCTCAGTTTTGTGGGATTTGCGGTTTTGCGTTTCAAAATATACTTTTGCCTCTGAGTAGTTGCTTGCAATTACCCGGAGCTCTTTTACATAATATGGAAACTGCTCCTGAAGCCTGATCGTGTTGCTGCTTATACTAACATTTTTTCGATTAGGGTTTACTTTTCTGGTAAGTATTCCTTTTGCATTAAATTTGTTGCGCTGGCTTCTCAGGCGGCTCCACCATCTTGTCGCTGAAAGGCTAAAAACTACTTTGTCCTCAGGATAAAGCGTAATCAGCATAGAGGGCATTGCGTAATTGAGAATTATCGAAGAAGTATCTATCCATGAAGGTTTGTAATTTTCAAAGTATGCCTTATAGTGATTATAACCATAAAAGTTCTCCATCAAGGCAAATTCAACGTTTTGCTTGTTTATCAAATCCGGAAACTTATGAATATCCTCTACAGAAGCGATTTGACCTTTTTGATTTCTGAATATGCAATTTTGATCAGCATCAAACATGTGCCATGCATTTGCATATCTTATTTCTGAAACCACATGCCCATCTAAACCTACAGAGCGACCTTGAAATCCCGCCAAGCTTGCCAGATTTACCAGAATTCCTGCCTTTTCACCACACATAAAATAAGGAAAGGTTAGCAGCGAAAGAGGATCTACATTATCCTGAAGCTTATGGTCATAAGGGAAAACTTTGTAAGCACCACTTTCAGCAACAAATTTCCAGATAGCTTTTGCTTTTGCCTCGTGACTCATGCTGCTATCAATAATTGATGAGAGCATCGTTTCGGCATTATAATAGTTAACCCCTCCTTTTTTAAAAAACCAAAAACTAACCGGAGAATCAGACGATTGATTTTCAAACTCGTAAATAGTTGAATTTGAATAATTCAAGCTATCAATATTCAATGTGTCGGTTTTTGTAATGATATGACTCAATACCGTTTTTTTGCTTTTGCTATCACAAGCCGAAATCGAAAACAAAAAAACACTCAGAACTATTGCATTAAAAGCACCGGCAAACAGTAAAAAAGCTGAACGAAAAAGCATTAGTGTGGTAGATTTGGGTTCAAATCTACCGAAAAATACAAACAAAAATTCACTATAGATTTTCTGTTTTTAAGGGGAAGTTTCAAATTAAATTTCATAACTTCACTACAACAAAAATCATTTATAATGAAATGGACACCTCAAAAGCATTCAATTATCAGAAGTGAAACTACCCGTGAGAAGATTCATGAAACAGGATATACAGTTGAAGGCAATATTGGCGTAGAAAACATCAAAAAACTATATGCACTCTATAAGGAATTGCACAATTTCAATGCGCCACAAGGAGGAAATTTTTATAGTCTTTACTCAGATGACATTGTTTATCGTAAAAAAGTACATGATTCAATAGGCGCAATTCTCTATCCGCTGTATGATAAGCTGTTCATGGAGTATAAATCAGTTATTAACTCCTTTATAATTAAAGTGCCGGGGCCACAAAGTGAATTCACTTTGCATCAGGATTCAACAGGCTTAGACGAAATGAAATACTCACCACTCAGCCTTTGGATTCCATTGCAAGATACAAATATGCAAAACGGCACTCTTTGTATGGTTCCAAAGTCACACAGGTTTTTCCATCCCTATCGGGGAATTTCTTACGCATCTCCTTTTCATCGTTTTGAAGATTTGTTGCGTTCTTATTTAGTTCCGCTTGACCTAAAAGCAGGTGACATAGTAATGTTTGATAACAGAACAGTGCACTATTCCCATTTGAACAACAGCAACACAGACAGGGTAGTAGTAATGAGTGGCCTTTTTCCTATAAATGCGAAAATCGAAATGTGCTATCGAGATGAATCAAGGCTAAATAGTCCCATTGAAATATATGAGATGGAAGAAGATTTTTTATTAACCAATAAAGCGTTTTTTAATGACTGCACGGCTAGGCCTTCCCGAGGCAATGTAGTTAGAAATGTGCCCGCTGTATCTGAAAAGTCGATGTATGAATTCATGAGCTATGCTGCAGCAAATGAAATCGTTCAAACCAATATTGAAAAGTTAGTGAATATTGGGCATACTATGAATATTGTTTCTGAACCGGTATAATAACTTGCCTAATGATATCAGAAAAAAAATTACAAAACCAGAGCAGATTTTTTTTGGGTGTACCGCCTAAAATTTGCTTCTATTGCCAGATTCAATTCTTTACACTGCATTCTTCCAATCAAGTATTGACACAGCCTAGCGTCAAATAGATAATGAAAATAAAAGCTGTAGTGTTTCTTATTGCTATTATTCTGTTAGAACTCCTCATCCGAATAGTTTTTTCTGCAATCATGGGTGTGCCCCTTTTTACGCCCAAAGAGATAATTTACAGATATTACCCTATGGTAAAAGAAATTAAAGAAAAGTACAATAAATCCGACTCATCTGATGTAAAAGTATTAATTCTCTCGTGTTCTACTCTGCACAAAGAATGGGGAGATTTTGAGAAGCAACTTGAGGATAGCCTTAATATTAACGCTCACGTTTCTATAAAATATAGTGTTTTCTCTGCAGCAGGAATTGGATTCTCCAGTGCTGATTTTCTTAACTGTTATCACCAACTTGACAAGTTGAAATTTGATTATGTGATAGATTACGGTGGAATTAATGATGCCAGATTAAATAATTGTCCTCCATCAATTTTCAAAAATGATTACAGTCACATAAATTGGAACAATGAAGTGAATTGTATCATGAGGCACCCTGAAATGAATTATTTTGTAAGTCCTTTTGTTTTCGATTATTGCTGTCAACTTATACGGCAAGGCCTTTTCAACATGGATTTTATCCCACGGCACTACAGCCTAAGGCTGAATTGGTGGCAATATGGAGAGGACTTTAAATCACTGCGCAGCTTTAGAAATAATACAGAGGAAATCATTCGGCTTTCATCGAGAAAGAAAGAAGATTTACTTTTGGTTTCCTATTGTTACTTTCTTCCAAATAATTATTCGTTGGAGAAATTCAAAACAAAAAAGTTGAGCTACAGATTCGAGCCAAATTCAAGAGAAACAGAAATATGGGGTCGCCCAAAAAACGTGACCGGATTTATTGATTCCTGCAACAAAATGGTAAGCGAATTACAAGGAAAAAACGTATACTTTTTTGATGCAAATTCGAATTTCTCTATTGGAAATCATTACTTTGCGGATGTTTGTCATTTTTCAAAAGAGGGCATGGAAGCTTTCACTAGCCTTATTTCGAAACAGATTTTATCAATTGAAGAACGGAAATATGAATATCAAAGATTTAATTAAGTTTTCGATAATTCCCTTAATTGTGTTTGTGTTTATTGCTGCTATTCTTTGGAGTACAGAAAAATACCTCGCTTATCAATATGATAAAAGATTTCTTTCATCAATCTTCAAAAAAAGATTTATCTATTTACGAAATTTGCCCCCTAATCAACACTTAACCTTTAACTCTTCGGATATCCCGCAAGTTGATTCCTTTAAAATAAAAATCAAAGACTATACCTGTACCACTGATTCAAATGGATTTATCGTTTCCGGAAAAATGCACCAACATCCAGATTTAAAATTTGTGTTTCTTGGCGGTTCTATTCCTCAAAGTTTATATACTGATGAAGATAAAAGAATGCCCGTGGCGGTTACTAGAGAAACAGAAAGACTTACCGGGCTGAAAATAAATGTTTGGAATGCTGCTGCCGGTGGCACAAACAGCTACCACACATTAAACGTTCTGAACAACATGGCACTTCAGCTAAAACCCGATTATGCATTTTTTTACGGAAACATCAACGACATTGCTACATTAATTCACTATGGTTCTTTCAATAATCCTAATTTAAAATGGGGAATTTTTTTTAATACTAGAAAATTTGACGATGAAAATCGACCTGTGGATAATTTTCTTCCATACATTCAAAATGTAATCAAAAACGAATTGTATCAAAAGCCAATACAGGACGACTTTGCTGATGTACGAGACACCGTGATTTCGATTGACAGTGCTCAATTGTCAATGGCTGTAAAACAAGTTTTTAAAACCATGATAGCCGTTTGCAAAGCAAATAATATTAAACCAGTGCTTATCACACAAGTAAACATATATGATCGCATGGGTTTTGAATGGATGAAAAAGAACATGCCATTACTTACAATAAGCGAAGATGGCTATCAAAAATTAGTTCAATTATTTGCTAACTATAATGACCTGCTACGTCAAGTAGCCGATGAAGAAGATGTGTCATTTATTGATTTAAAATCTAACGAGTTTAGTTTCTCTGACTTTAATGAACCTAGTCACTTTAATGGGGACGGGTATGTAAAAGTTAATACCATGATTGCTCATAAATTCTCTGCAATTGTTAAATATTAAAAGCAAGAGAGGTTTACTTCAAAAGCCCATATGCAAAACACTGATTGATTTTGGCAAACTGCATTATTAAAAAACATGACTCAAATCACTTAAAACTTCTTTAGTCTTTTATTAACTTTGTTACTATGCTTACATTTCTAAAATATTTATTTTCGGAAACCGAGTACAAACCAGTTTTGCATAGTTTTTTACGCTCTTCAAAAATGGCAGAAGAGTTACACGAAAATGGATATATCATTGCAGACTTATTAAAGGAAAATGAAAAACAAAGCCTCAGAAGATCTTATGAAAAACATTACAAAGAACGGGGCAATCAAGATGGTGAATTTTTTGGTGAATTTTCCAAAGACATACATGACGAAATCAACGATATATTGAATGCTTTATTTAATGAATTGTTTTACAACTACAAGAGTATTTGTAGTGCATTTGTGATTAAGACGCCTGGAAAATCAAGCAGAGTGCCTTTTCATCAAGATAGTGCTGCAATTGATGAAACAAAATACTCTTCTCTCAATCTTTGGATTCCACTACAAACAATAAATGATGAAAATGGGGCACTGCATGTAATTCCAAAAACGCATAAAATTTTCCTGCCTTATAGAAGTGCTACAATCGAACCGTACACATCAGAAATTCAAGATAAACTTACTGGCTACTTTAAACCCTTATACTTAGAATTTGGACAGGTGCTTTTTTTAGACTCGCGAATTTTCCACTATTCTCCGGCAAATTTATCTGAAGAAAACAGAGCAATTACTGTTTGCAGAATTTGTCCTTCAGAGTCCAATCTTCTAGCCTATTACAAGGCGAAAGAAATTGAAAATGCCAAAATTGAAGTTTGGAAATGTCCTGACGATTATTTATTAATTCCCGAAAGCCACAATGATACAATACGTCCCCAAAATTGTGAATTTCTAGGATATAAAGAAGTGAATGCAAAGCCAATATCCTATGGGAAATTTAAATCAAGAATAAAGAAATTAGAAATAATGCTTGAATCAAATAGCTCTCCGATCGATTAATAATAAATAATCAGATTAGTATAATTATTGACAAGCTTAATGTGAGAAAAAATATGTTCAAAAAAATTACACATTAT
Organism: Bacteroidota bacterium; assembly: GCA_947461105.1. Classification (GTDB taxonomy): domain Bacteria; phylum Bacteroidota; class Bacteroidia; order Chitinophagales; family LD1; genus CALAYL01. Next base: position 5,731 of record CANHIG010000051.1, read on the forward strand.
TTCAGAGGGTTTAAAACGAATAAAACATATACCCCAATGCCCCAAACGGTTATTCGCAATGCCGAAATTACAAGTCAATTAAATGAAAATGGATACTGTATCGTTGACTTTTTATCCGCTACTCAATTACAATCTCTTAGAGATGTAAATGAAAAGTTTTGCAAAACAAAAGATGCGGAAAATGGCGCCTTTTTAGGGGTAATTTCAAAGAACATCCATGATGCACTTCATGATATTTTGACTGCATCTTTAAATAAATGGTTTCACGACTTTAAAGAAATCAATGCCTTTGTAATCAAAACACCAGGAAAATCGAGTTTCGTCCCGATTCACCAAGACGTTACAGCCATTGATGAAGAAAAATATTCTACAACCAATGTTTGGATTCCTTTGCAATCTATCGATGAAAAAAATGGTGTCATGTACATTGTACCTCGTAGTCATCATATTTTTTTCCCATATCGCTGCGCTACGATAGATCCATTAACAAAGAACATTGAACATGTTTTACAACCATATTTCATACCCATTTACTTAAAAGCAGGACAGGCGTTGTTTTTTGATACGCGGATGTTTCACTATTCACTACCTAATTTATCGGATCAAAATAGAGTTGTTACTGTTTGCAGGGTTTTCCCTAAAGAGGCAGACATGGTCGCATATTTTAAAGAACCGGGAAGCGATTCCAAAATTGAAATGTGGCGATGTCCCGATGATTTTTTGATTTACAAGCATACCCAAAATGAAAACGAACGACCGCTAAATGCGACCTTGCTCGGGTATAAGGTTGCAAATACAGAACCACTTACATTGGAAGAATTCGAAGAAAGACGGAAAGTGCTCGGAATTGTTTCACAACAAAATGATGCATCTTCCGCTGCTTATCTGGAAACTCTTCGGCATCCATTCTCTGTAGGTTACGATCATCCTTAACCTTGTTTCAAAATGATTTATGTATAATACTCTACTAAAGTATTTTTCTAAGAAAAAACGGATTCTGGAACATAAGCCTGTGAAACATATCGTTTTTCGAGACGATGAAATCGCAAAGCAGTTACAGGAGGAGGGATATTATATCGCAGAGTTTTTGGGGGAAAATGAACGGCAATTGCTTCTTGCGTTATACAAAAAGTACGATACCTCTATAGACAATGGCGCTGGAGCCTTTTTCCCGATACTGTCCCATAGCACCCAAGAAGATATCAATAGAATTCTGGAACAATCTCTAAATAAATGGCTCAAAAATTACAAGAGCATACATGCTTTTGCAATTAAGACTCCTGGCAAAGCAAGTAAACTTGCTCTTCATCAGGATTTGGCCGTTATTGATGAAGAAAAATATTCAGCAGTGGCATTATGGATACCTCTGCAAAAGGTAAACAACTTAAACGGGGCTATGCATATCATTCCCAGAAGTCAATCTATTTTCGTTCCATACCGATGCGGCACAATACCACCGATATATGCCAATTTTGAAAACATTTTACAGCCATATTTTAAACCAATATATTTAGAATTGGGGCAAGCTTTGTTTTTCGACTCGCGAATGTTCCATTATTCATCTCCTAATTTATCGAATGAGAACCGGATAGTTGTTGTTTGTCGTATATATCCTTTGGAATCTGATTTTGTAACCTATTATCAAGAGGAAGGAAGAAAAGATTCAAGAATTGAAATGTGGAAACGCCCAGAAGATTATTTGATTAATAAAAACGAAAATTACGGTGAAGATGCTCGGCCGGAGAACTGTGAATTTTTGGGGTATAGATATGCCGATACAAACCCGCTTACAAAAGTTGAATTTGAAGAAATAAGAAAAAACCTTGGAATTATACCCCAACCGTAACAGCATTCACTAAATAAAAAAAAGCCTGAATAAATTTTTATTGAGACAACGGTAAAATTTTCCAAGGTAAAGTTGGAACAAATTTTACAGGATTTCTTTTTAAAATATCCAATTGCTTTTTGTTTTCGGAAACTATTCTGAAAGCTATCACATCTGGAATATATAATAATGGCTCAGAATTATTTAACGAAAGTTGAAGGTTTATTTTATAAATTCCGATGTTAAACAATTGACGAGGTAAGATGCATGTGAATTTGAATTTTCCTGTTTTGCCATAAAGACTTTCATAAATACCGGAATCAAATACGTGAGAAGTAATTAAAAGTGGAGTGTTATAATGATCCCCCAATTGGATAACACACCCTATTTCACAATCGGCTTCAATTTTATCATAAATTATTTCAACTTCTATTGATTTGTTATAATCTAATTCAGATTGCGGAGTGCCTTGACCTTCGCATTTTACTGCCACAGATAATAAGCGGCCATGCTTAGTGCATGGTGCTTCTTCCCTTGACCATTCTTTAATACCACGCAAATTTAAATCTTCCAACTTAAATTTATCCTCAATTAAATGTTCGTTAGAAGCCATGTAAGAAGAGAGCACGTCATTTGTATTTCCAAACATTTTCATTTCCCCTTTATCCAGCCATAAGCACTTGTTACAAACTCGCATAATATCATCCATATTATGAGATGCCAAAATTACAGTGGCTGCTTGTTTAATAATCTCCATCATCTTATCATAACTCTTCATCATAAAGGCACTATCGCCAACCGAAAAAACTTCATCGAGCAGCAGAATATCGAGTTTGCAAAAAAGAGCTACGGATAAGGCAAGCCGAAGATACATGCCATTAGAATAATTCTTTATCGGCTCATCTATAAACCCGCCCAGCTCAGAAAATTCTATGATATGGTCAATGTTCTCAGTAATTTCTGATTTTTTCATTCCCAAAATTATGGTTGCATAATGGAAAATGTTTTCCCTACCGCTCAAGTCAGGGTGGAAACCAGAACCAATGTCTATAATCGAGATTAGCTTACCGTATTGAAGCACCCGGCCGCCACTGGGCGCATTTACTTGACTTAAAATCTTAAGCAACGTTGTTTTGCCAGATCCATTAGAACCTATAATTCCCAAAGTGTCGCCTTTGTTTAAACTGAATGAAATGTTTTTCAATGCCCAAAAAAATTCCTTACCAATGGTATGTTGAGCAGCATTGCTTTTATTGTGGCTGTAGTAATACCTTTTTGAAATATTTTCTACTTTAATTACAGGCAAATAATTTTTATTCATACTCACAAACGGATATACAGCCAATTACTGCATTCCGACAAAGTTATAATTAAAACCAATTCAATGACCTAAATTTGATTTAGTAGCAGTTCGATATGTATGTTAAGGGTTTTCATGGGAAATTCTCAATCAGAATAAGAAGGGTTTTTGAAACAATAATGCGAAATTTACAGCAAAAAAATTTGGCGAGGTTGCAGCCGAAAAGAGCCATGAAGAATTATTTTAGGCAAAGCCAAACAGCTTCATAATTCCCGATAAAATATCATTCAACAAAATAAAAAGTTATCTGTATTTTTTGTAATTATGCAATCATTCAGTTTGTTGGAAGAATTGTAATGTGACAAGTGCTTTTCCATTTTTTAATGCTAAAAAATTCACTATGATAAAGGAGCTACTTAAAAAAATCAGCATTGCTTTTGGCGGTAGCGCTATGGCTACTGGCAACAGTTCACCAGAACAAACAACTGTCTCTTCGGGCGAAAAAGAAGCTGATGGAAGCTTGTATGATTTTCCTGTGGTAACATTAGCTGATATGAAAAACCATCCGGATGCCATCAACGACATGTATACTGGTAAAACGGATGGTTTCTTAATTAAAAATTTTTTATCGACCGAGGATGCCGATAAATTATTAGAACAACTGATGGAAGTAAAGAAAACTTCAAACGAATTGGCCAATGTTCCGGAGGGCTTTACTTACCCAACAGTTTTTGCTGAGTACTCTATACGCACAAGTAAGTTGTCTGCGGAGGAGCAAGCAGGTGAAATCAAAAAATATTTTCTGAAGAATGAGGTTTTCAACAACCAGTTCAACAACCAGTTTGGTGTAGATACCCACAAATTTATTACCGATTTTTTTTCCTCGTTAGCTGGTGGCAGAACGGTTGAAGTGCCAAGCGGAAACGATGATGTGGGCAAATATCCATTTGCTACTTTTCGCTATTTAATGCCGGAAAAGGGTCTAATGAGTGTACATTGTGGCAATTATTTTGGGCAGACATTCGAAAAATTTTATAGCCATTTGAATACCAAAGTCGCCACCAAAGATCAAATGAGTTTTTTCATTATGCTACAGGAGCCTGAAGAAGGAGGCGAATTATCTTTGTTTAATTTCAGATGGAGGGATGGACAGACAAAAGTAAGCTCAGTGGAAGACAATGAAGTAATACAACCAGACGGAAGTAAAGTTTATGTACAAACTGACACTCAGATAAGGAAAAATAAATTACGCCCGAAAAAAGGCGATATGATTTTATTTCAGGGCGGCAATATCTGGCATCGGGTAGAACGCATTAAAGGAACAATCCCTCGCATTACTTATGGTGGATTTTTGAGTTTATCCTATGATGGAAAAACGATTTATTTTTGGAGTTAATGATTGTACACCACATCATGTAGTTGGCAGGAACACCAAAGGCTACAGGAAATTTTTGACAGTTAAAGCACGTGAGTTATGCGCATTGCAATGTATTGGGAGTTGCAATCATTATTGGAATATTGGAAGGTATTATGACAATTAGACTTTAATCAGAGTCTAATCTGTTTTTATAACCTTATATAGTCTCTTAGGAGGTTAAGACAGTCTTTGGCTATTTTTCTTCGAAGAATTTTGCTTTTTCTACGAACTGCGTGGCTATCATTTCCGAAACAGCTAAAGAGCCCTTACTATTAAAGTGTACTACATCGTAAAAGTTTTCAATGCCAAGTGGTTCTCCGTCTAAATCTATGAGCATCACATTTTCTTCTTTTGCTATTTGGCGGAGAAGACTATTATATTGATGAAACAACAGCCGAAACCGGATATACTCTTCGGCAGTTGGGGTAAAAAAGGGCATGTTTTTGAGCAACCATTCGTGACTGAGTCTATCCAAGTTGGTGCGCTGGGTAATAAGAACGGGCTTAATGTTGTTGGCTTTGCAACTTGAGATTATTGTTCTATAAACACGAGCAATAGGCGTCATTATTTCTGATGAATCAAGATGAAGTTTCAAACCACGGATATCTGCCATATCATCTTGGGGAGGTTTGAGATTAAACCTTGTTTTAAAAGCATCAATGATAAATGGAAAGCCACCCCCAATCTCTACCCCATATCTTTTTTCATATTCATCTATTGAAAAAAAAACGCCTCTATCCAAATGAAGATTATTATAAGTTCCATGGTGAATTAAAGTAATTATATCGTTCGCATTGGCATAAAAAAAAGCGTAGTTAGGATTCAGGTTTAAAGCAAGATTATTCAAAACATTTAGAGTATGGTATGAGTGCGTCCCTCCAGCTGCGCAGTTCCATGAGTTTATTTTATATCCGGTTTTTTTTTCAACTGCCCGAGCCACCGCTTCTGGCATCCGGTTATCTTCATCTACATAAATACATTGGGTACACGAACCTCCGAAAAAGGCAAAATTTAAATCGGGATGGGGATGGTTTCTTTCCGTTACAATAAATCCAAATGAGTCAGTAGTAATGTTAAAATCTTTAATTTCTAACTCGAACGAATCCATCTTAGTTTTATCAGAAAGCGAAGAGGTCTGTTTATCATTTGGAGCAAGTGTTCTTAACCGAATAAAATGGTCGCTAGTAAAAGCAAATCGTAATTTTTGAAAATGCAATAATTTGAAATGTTGCTCAGCAACAGCCAAAACTACAACTACCCCAACCACTGTAATAAAGAATAAAATCAATGATTGAAAAGTACGGGATGTTTTCATAGAGATGCCGTTTAATGCTGAAGTGGTCTAAAGTAGTCTGACAAAATTAGTATATAAATGGTATTATACAAATCATAGGCATCGGGTAGAACACACTAAAGGAAACACTCCGCGCATTAGACATGGTAGTTTTTTATACTCGTCTCATGATTGTAAAAATATTTATTATTGGAGCTAAGGGTATTTAACTCACTGGATTTCACTATAGTAACTCTTTATAAAGCCGCTCAAATTCTTCTGCGTTTATCGGAGTAAAGTCTGTGCTTATTGGTGTGCCTACTTTTATCGCACAGGCGGGTAGATTTACAGAATCTTCAAAAAAAGATTTGTAATGCTGCATAAAGTCGTTTGAAACTTTGTAGGATTCAATCATATCTTTCCTTTCTTTGGCAAAAGCGTAAGTGATATAAGAAGCACTGGAATGAATAACCGTACTTAAAATTGTCGGCCTCACACTATTGCTAAAGTTGGGAGGGCTTTGGTGTAGAATTGCTTTATCAAACAAAACAGCGTTACCTGCTTTTACTTCAAACGGAACCAAATATTTGGCAATAGTACTTCCTATATTTCCATAAATTGAGGGTAATGAGGCACTTCTATAAGTGGGGCCAAGCCGATGTGTTCGCTTAGCAGCGAATAGCGTTCCATTTTTGATATTGGTATCAATTAGAGGTATCCATAAAGTATATGAGGCAAACTTTGACTCGTCAGCAGCATTCCAGTCCTGATGAAAAATTAATTCGCTTTCAGGTGAAGCACTTTTAATCAGCATGGCTGTGTTTACGCAGGTATAATTTTTAAAATAAAGTTCGCAAAAGGGGAAAATTATATTATTAATTTCATTCTGAATTTTTAGTTTGTAATCTAAATCGGGTGAATGGACACTAACATAAAACCCTTTAATTGGCCCAACTGGTATGACTGGGTGTAGGGAGTGATATAGTTCGTTTAACTGAGCAAGTGCATTAGGCGATAAAAAGGGCATTTGCACAATTCCTTCCAGATTCAGCTCTTGTTGTAACTTCTCATTTTTTAATACAGATGGAGGAACAACGTTTAATATTTGCAAGGGCATTGAGAGGTTTTTTTAAATATGTTAGCGAAATTAAATAAAAAACAATGTTTTGTATAGAAAACGTCTTACTTAGGGATTTGATGTCAAAGTTTTTTGCGCCAATTTAAAATAGTTGCGTCCTCAACAAAAAGAAGTTGTCAAAACAAAAGGCCACATTCAATAAATGCAAAATTTTTGTTCGCCTGCTGCCTGTAATATTCTCCATACTTCAATAGGTCGATCTAAATCAATAATTAGTTGTTGCGATTGACTATTCTGGTTGACTTTTGTTTTAAAATAAATCGGCAGAGCCACTGTTATTCCTATATTACTTTCCGAGAATTTAGTTTTGATTGTTTCCGAAATTGATAAAACTGCTCCTTTCGCCATTTCATATGGTGCCTTTGCCCCAGAGTCTGCATCAGCAGAGCAAGCAATATTGATTACATATCCCATTTTTTTCTGAATCATATAAGGCAAAAAGAAATGACAGCCGAACACTACTGCCATTTGATGTGTTGCAATCAAAGTTATCCAAGCCTCTATAGAAAAATCGCCAAGAATACTGTTTTCATCAATTCCGGTATTATTTATAAGTAGGTCGATTCCACCTGCATCTCGAAAAAACTTATTTGAAACTGCCTCATATTGTTCTACTTTTGAAATATCACCCAAACATCCGATTGCTGTGCCTCCAGCCATATCTATTTCATGGCACATTTCCTGTAACTGTTCTTCGTTTGTGCTGCTTAAACCTATTACCCAACCATCTGCAGCAAGTTGTAAACAAATAGCCCGCCCTACCTGGTTAAAGGGTCTGGCTACAAAAACCCGTTTCTGAGGATATTGTTTGCTTAAGATATATTTTGGGTTGTTCATGGTCTTTATGTATGCGGATTTGTTTTTAGGGGGCAATAATGTATGGCAATATGTCGGCTTCAGTAAGTGTTCTTTGTTGAAAAGATTTATTCAGCCGCTTTACCAGCCTACCGGGGATAAAGGAGTTCGAATCTTCAAGTAAATTATTGTATTTGTAGTTAAAATCATCTTCTGGTTCGTATATTTCAAGAGGACTACCCTTATCTTTTTGAAAACAAATTTGAAGAGTAGCCTCTTGCGGTATAAGAGATGATGTACACACCACTCGATCTTCATTGGATGTATTAGGATAGGAGCCGTGAATTGTTTTGTGGTAAAACAAGATGGCTTCGCCAGCAACAACATTTAACGGCACAATGTATGGTTCAAAGGTTTTCTCTAAAGAAGTAAAGTCTGGCAATAATGCGCCACCTCCACGAACTGGCATATCTATTTTATGACTTCCTTTTATCACCCAAAGCGCTCCGTTGTCGGGAGTCGTATTTTGTAACGGAATCCAAACATTGATAGAGGTATATAGGCTTTCATCCACTATGCTCCAGTCATTATGCACAGCAAACGCTCCGGTAGTGTTGGCCTGTTTTACAATAAAAACATTGTTAAGTCTGCGATAATTACTGAAGTTTCTTTCAAATGCAGGTTGCAGCAGGGGTACTAAATGTTCTTTTACTTTTTGTTTAAATGCAAGGTCACTGTGCCATAGGGTCATATGCATACCATTTGTAAACTGGAAGGTGTACTCCTCCCTCATTGCTTTATAGAATTCTATTACCTCTGCCAATTCTTCTTGGAATAGAAATGGAATTACCACCGCCCCCTCATCTTCCATTAGCTTTTTGAAATCTTTATTAGCAATCATTTTTTTGCGGAATTTTCAAGACCAGTAGTAAATTTCGGTGTTAGTTTTCGAATATCCTATAAATCCACCTAAAGTAATTCTCATTTTTGAGCCATAGACTTCCTCAATGCGATGGTAAAGTTGCCCTCCCGCAAAAAGTATTAAATCGCCCTCCTCCAAATTAAACTGCTGACGAAATAATTCATCTTTTTTTTCTGCATGTAAATGAATTCCATTTTCTAGAATTATAGATTGTTCCTCTATATTAAACTCTTTGGCTACATCCCATGCCACATTGTAAACACTAACTTCGCCTCCTATATCCGGCTTTTGCAATACAGTAAAAAAACTAAGTTGGTTTTTGACCTCTGCAACTTCATTAAGCAAAGCATAGAACTCTGGTGCAAGACTTGGAAACAAATTATCGGCATGAAGATTAATATGATTTTTTTCAGGCAAAATCACTCTAAAGGTAAAAGGGATATAACTACCCAAATCTGAGGTAGATAAAACTTTTGCTGATTTATTTTGATTGAGGATAGAAAGCAAACTGGTAAATTTTTGCTCCATGTCTATTCCGAAAATTTGAGGGAAGGAGTCTCTGAAAATTTTAGATTTTTGATAGTAACTTTTCAGTTCTTCCTTGAAGTTTAAGTTTTCTCTGTTTAACGAAACAAAAGAAAACGGAAATGTGATGCTCTCGTATATGGGCTTTATGGCTTCTACTTCAATATTTAATTTATTAAGCAGCGTTTCAATTTCGTTTTTTGAGAGAAATTTCTTAACCACAACAGCCTCAATATCAAGATTTTTTAAAGATTGGATTAAATTGTATTTACCTTGAGCGAAATTTTCGGAATAATCAAAGGTTCTAATTTTTAACTCTTCTGTGTAGTTTCTAATCTTACCATTTTCTGTTTTATAAGAATTCATACATCACGAAAATAGCTGTAAATAATGAATGTTTAAGAATAAAATAACACCTTATTTTATTCAGGAAAACTTAAATCTTTAATTGAAATTTTATAAACCGACAATTATGTCTTAGTTTACGCTAATGGAGAGATTAAAAAATAGAATTAAAAAATTAGTTTAATCGTTTCTACCTTTGATATTATTCTCTCTATTTATTGAGTTTTGTTTTTATCTAAAAATTGGAGATCAATATTATCCGCAGCGCCTTCAAAACACTTTAAACTATCTGTCGCGGAGCAATGAACCTTCACAAGACTTATCTTGGTGGGAAGATAATTCTCTTAGTATACGACAATTGTATAAGGACTTAAATTTGGATGATGCAGAATCAAAGTCCGAAGTAATCTTAAACAACAACATCCCAACAAAATACAAGCCGCTAGCACAATCTCTTTTTATAAAACCCACCGATCTCAATGGTTTAGGCGATGACAATGCCTTTATAGTTGGGTGTTCTTCTGCTTATGGTTATGGAGTAAGGTATGACAGCACTTTTGGTTATTTGTTAGAACGATATACTCATGGGCACAAAAAGGTAATTAATGCAGCTCAGGTAGGATGGAGTTCAATTCAGTTAGTTCCTGTAGTAAAAAGAATTGTTGACTCATACCACCCGAAAACAATTATTCTCTTTATGAGTAATAATGAATGGAAAAACTGGGCTGACCAGAAACCAAGTGCCAGTGTTGTTGCCTTTTGGAAAATTACCTCATTCTGTACAAAAAGCTATGCCCTGTCTTATATTCTTTATCACGCCTTTATGTTAAAGCCAGGTAAAAGGGTTGAACAGGCAATTAAGTTATCAGCTTATCAGGCATATAACAATGACTACATTAATTCTTATAAATATTCACTAGAAAATCCAATTACCGATTATCGTGATTTTAGTTTTGATGACTGGATAAAAACTAAAAACCGATACATTCAAAACTTCAGCAGCAATCTCGCAGAGATGGTTAATTATTGTAAATCGCACAATGTAGAAGTAGTGCTCATGACGATGCCGTATAATTATAAGCTATCGCCATCATGGGCTTCACCACAGCCCATGTACCATAACCCAGTTAATAAAGAAATTATAAGTCGGTTTACAAAAGAAGCGGACTCTCTCATAGACTTAAAAATTTATCATTATGCAGAGGTGTTGATTGATAGCGCCATCAAAATCGAACCAACAATTAGCACTTTACATTACATGAAAGGAGTAGTATTAGAAAAACAAACCAGACACATAGAAGCAGAATTAGCCTATGCGCGCTCAAAGGAATATATGGTAGGCGATAAGGGAGGTATATTAAGTATTGATAGATGTATAAGAGAAGTGGCAAAGAAAACTGGTTGCGGACTTGTAGATGTTCAGCAAGTTTTCGATGAATACAATCATTCAAATGGAAAATACTATAATCAGTTTTTAATAGAAGACGACTGTCACCCAAATGAACTAGGCCATCAGATAATTGCCAAAGAACTTTATCAATATTTTTTGAAAAATTAGTGTCAATTATTGCTATTCATAAAATCCAAGCTACCTATATTCTGAATGCTATATTCTACGACTTAGAAGAAAATATTTGCCTGATTTTTTGAAAAACTGTTTGACTGCCATCACTGTTTTTGGGCAACAAGGTTGTCTGTTCTTTAGTCAACTTAGTTTTCATTTCAAATCCCGCCTTAGTTTTCATATCGTGCA
>CANHIG010000052.1 GCA_947461105.1 Bacteroidota bacterium
AAGCCTACGGTAATTGCATCAAAATAATCGTTTTCAAATGGCATGTTTTCTGAATCTCCCTGTATAAAAGAAATAATATCCGATGCATTGTGGTCAGTTGCTTTTTTTCTGCCAAATTCCATCATTTCATTGGACAAGTCTAATCCTATAATCTTTGTCGGTTTTATACTAAGCAGCTCCAATGCGAAATCACCAGTCCCTGTAGCCAAATCCAAAATTACTTTTGGGGATGATTTGCTTATAAAACTTACCGCCTTTTTCCTCCAGATGATGTCTATTCCTAATGATAGCAATCTGTTTAGGAAATCATATCGATGAGCGATGTTGTCAAACATCACTTTTACCTCTTCTTTTTTTGAGGCATCGGTATTGTTGTAGGGAGTTACAAGATTGTGATTCATAAGTTGTTGCAAAAGAAAGGTAAATGGCGAATGTTACAAACATTCGATATGTTTTATTTCCTTTGCGGCATGAAAATTAAGAAGGCAGAGTATGTTGGTTCTTTTGTAACGGAGGAGAAATGCCCACAGGGCGCGGTGCCTGAATATGCATTTATCGGTAGGTCTAATGTGGGGAAATCTTCACTGATCAACTATTTGTCTTCTAAGAAAGACCTGGCAAAAGTCTCTAATACTCCGGGTAAAACGCAGACGCTCAATTTTTACAGAATCAATGATGCCTGGCATATTGTTGATTTACCGGGATATGGCTATGCACGAATCGCAAAATCAAAACGAGAGGAATGGGATCGTTTTATCCGCTATTATCTCACGCATCGCAAACCACTAGTGTCTTTATTTGTGCTTATAGATTCACGAATATCTCCTCAAAAGCTTGATTTGGAGTTCATAGAGTGGCTGGGCAGCAAGGGTATTCCGTTTTCCATCATTTTTACCAAAGTGGATAAACCCAAGTCTCCAGAGATTATTGGCAATATCAATGCCTTTCTGAAAATACTTAAAGAGGAGTGGGAGGAGTTGCCTCCGGTTTTTCGCACTTCTTCATCCTATAACATTGGTCGGGAAGAAATTTTGAGCTATATTGACCACTGTAATAATCATATTGTAGCATAATGGGTTGAAAAATTGTTTTTTTCTCAAATAAATATTTACATTTGCACCTCAAAATAATAAAAGATGAAACCGGAAATACATCCAAGCAATTACAGAACAGTGGTTTTCAAAGACATATCTTGCGATAAATCATTTTTGACTAAATCATGTGCTAACTCTAAAGAAACAGTTCAGTGGGAAGATGGCAACTCCTATCCATTAGTAAAAGTGGAGATTTCTAATGAGTCTCACCCTTTCTTCACCGGCAAAATGAAATTTGTTGATACTGCAGGTCGTATTGATAAGTTTAACAAAAAGTACAAGAAGTAATTCTTTATATACAACTAAAAGAACCGCGCCCAAAGCGCGGTTTTTTTTTGCACGAAATAATAAATTAACATAGGCTTAACATTATTGCTTTTATACTTCATAGCTTTGCAACCAATAAATAACAATAACATGAAATTTGAAAACCTACTTACATTCTTTATTCCTAAAGACAAGATATTCTTCAAACTGTTTGTGAATGCAGCAGACAATTTGGTGGAAATTTCAACGGTATTTAACGAATTAGTAAACACCTCTGCATTGGACAAGAGAATGGATTTATTGAAGAAAATTGAAGATTTGGAACATGTTGGCGATACGATTACACATGAGATTTTTACTGAGTTGAGTGCTAATTTTATCACCCCATTCGACAGAGAGGATATTCAATATTTGGCTTCATCTATTGATGATATTGCTGATTATATAGATGGTTCTGCAAAAAGACTTTTAATTTACAAAATAGGAAACTATTCTCAAGCAATGCGTCAGCTTGCAGAAATTATTATGAAATCGGCCATTGAAATTAAAGCTGCAGTAAGCGAACTGAAAAGTTTAGAAAATAAACTACGAATCAGAGAAGCGTTAATACGAATCAATAGTTTAGAAAATCATGCTGATGACGTTTTTTACGGAGCTCTTGCTGCTCTTTTTGAGGAAGAGAAAGATCCGATTATGGTGGTCAAGCTTAAAGAAATTTTGGCTAACATGGAAACGGCCACAGATAAATGCGAAGATGTGGCTAATGTGATTGAAACGATTTTGATTAAGAACAGCTAAAATAGAAACAACATGACACTATTATTGGTGGTTATTTTACTCGCACTTGCTTTTGATTATATTAACGGATTCCATGACGCGGCTAACTCAATAGCAACTGTAGTTTCGACTAAAGTACTTAGTCCTTTTCAGGCAGTAATGTGGGCTGCATTTTTCAATGCAGTGGTTTTCTTTTTATGCAAATATCATCTTATGGGGTTTGAACTGAAAGTAGCTGACTCTGTATCTAAAATTGTGAAAACTGAAGCTATTACGTTAGTAGTTATCATAGCTGGTTTGGTTGCAGCAATCTTTTGGAATCTGTTGACATGGTATTATGGCATTCCAAGCAGCTCGTCACATACTTTGATGGGAGGATTTGCAGGAGCAGCCATTGCAAAAGCCGGATTCGGTGTATTGGCAGATATCGGAAAGATATATACAACTGCAGCTTTCATAATCTTAGCTCCTTTGATTGGTATGATTTTGGCCTACTTTATTACTGTGCTGATATTGCATTTATTCAAAAAATCCAATCCTACTTTTGCAAATAAAATTTTTAAAAAACTTCAATTAGTATCTTCTGCTGCATTTAGTTTGGGACATGGAGCTAATGATGCACAGAAAGTAATGGGGATAATAGCTGCGGCATTGATGGTTTATGCTCATACTGTAGATGCTGCTTTAATTCCGGATTGGGCAAAGGTGGATGTTTTGCAGGAAATGAAAGACGGAAAATTGATTAATAAAATAAGTCATATTCCTGATTGGGTTCAAATTGGTTGTTTTGCGGCAATCGGACTTGGAACATTGAGCGGTGGATGGAGGATTATAAAAACCATGGGAACGAAAATTACAAAGGTTACTCCATTGGAAGGCGTAGCTGCTGAAACCGCAGGTGCGATTACTTTATACGGCACTCAATATCTTGGAATTCCGGTTAGTACAACTCATACCATCACCGGTTCTATCATTGGGGTAGGTATTACAAAAGGATTATCTGCTGTGAAGTGGGGTGTAACCATCAGTCTATTATGGGCATGGATACTAACTATTCCTGTTTCAGCAGCAATGGGTGGTCTTTTCTACCTGATTTTAAAATCATTTCTAGGGGCATAACTTTGATTTTCAGCATACAGATATGCGGAAACATTTGACAGTGCCACTCAGTTTTATATTTTTGTGCTCCTCGATGCCCAGATGGCGAAATTGGTAGACGCACTACCTTGAGGTGGTAGCGCCTGAAAGGGTGTGCAAGTTCGAATCTTGTTCTGGGCACAGAAAAGGAATGGATGATGTTTCATCCGTTCCTTTTTTATTTAATTAGTTTTACACCGATGGATAACAAAGACGAAAATAACTTACGAATAGTAGCTACCACTCTTTTTGGACTGGAAGAGATACTGATGAATGAACTGGAAGCACTTGGTGCTAAAGAGATTGAGAAACATACCCGTGCGGTAAGCTTCAAAGGCGATAAGGCTTTGGTATATAAATGCAATTTATTACTCCGAACTGCTTTGCGCATTCTCATTCCCATGACAAAGTTCACTGTGGAAAACGATAAGGATTTATATGATAAGATTCAGGCAATAGACTGGACCAAATATCTGGATGCAGAGGACACACTGGCCATTGATACCGTTTTGAATACGGAGATTTTTAATCATACCCAATACATTTCTCAAAAAGTAAAAGATGCCATTGTAGATCAGTTTCGAGAGCGTTTTGGTAAAAGACCAAGTGTAGATTTGGATAAACCAACACTCAGGCTAAATGTGCATGTTTTTAAAAATGATTGTAGTTTATCTTTAGACAGCTCTGGTGATAGTCTCCATAAAAGAGGCTATAGAGATAAAACCAATCTAGCACCTATAAACGAGGTATTAGCAGCAGGCTTAGTGATACTTTCCGGTTGGGATAAGAAACAAAATTTCATTGATCCGATGTGTGGTTCGGGAACTATACTCATTGAAGCGGCTATGATAGCCGCCAATATCCCTCCGGGTTATTACAAGGATGATTACAATTTTATGAGATGGACAAAATTTCTGTATTACGATGATGAAATGTTTACAGCAATATTTAATGCTGCTGTTGATGCTATCAATCCTAATCCTACAAAAATCCTTGGTGGAGAAATTTCGCACCATGTAGCCCGAAAGGCAAAAGAAAATATCAAGCGCGCTAAAGTGAGTGAATTTGTGCATGTGAGGGAGTGCGATATCAAAGACTTTGAAGCTCCGGACGGGGGAGGAGTGGTAGTGGTAAATCCACCTTATGGCAACAGGATGGTGAAAGAAAATATTGAAGAATTATATAAGGCAGTGGGCGATACTTTCAAACAAAGATTTCAGGGATATGATTGCTGGATGATTAGCTCCAATCTACTCGCATTGAAAAATGTAGGCTTGCGCCCTTCACGCAAAATCACTGTGTACAACGGTCAGCTGGAATGCCGTTTCATGAAATACGAAATGTATACAGGAACAAAGAAGATTCATAAGCTACAGGGATAGAGGCATTTTTACTTTGATTTTTTAATAAAGCCAAAGTAGAAGTATATTAAGCAAAGTACCAGATGCAGACTACCTCTTACATAGCCTAATTCAGCATTTTGTACAATAGCTGTTCCTAAAACGGGTAAGGAAACTTTTGCATAAGCATATCCCATCACTTACAAAAAAGGCACCTGCTAAGAATTTCCTGAAATCAACGCTTTTGATTACAAAATATGCAGTCAAAACAATGGCTTAAAGGATTAGAACTATGTATATAGCTGTCATGATATTTTTTTGGGAGTTGATGATATTACACACTATTTCATAGAAATAATTACAGGGAAGTATAATCACAATCAAAAGATAAATACTCCTATTATCTACTTTATCTCTGGTCTGTAAATCACCGTTACAGTTTCTGCATTTATGAGTTTTTTCTGTTTATTCAGTTCATTCAGATTTTGCATAAGCTTTTGAAGTGATTCGGGTGATTCGCACTTTTCTATTTCTTCCATTGTCTTTTTTATCTCTTCCAGATTCTTGTATTGCTTTAATCGAATCACTGCAGAAAGCAGATCTTTATCAATAATGGCATCGCCCATTGGAACAGGGATATGATGCTTTTTCATCCAGCCTTCGCTCAGTTCATATGGAGATGTCAGCAACTCCATAGCCACAGAAGCTATAGCTGCATTTTCATGTTGCAGATATTCATTAGCAGAAAGCGACTCAGTCAGATTTTTTATAAACTCGTAAACCTCTTTGTATTTCGATTCAAAAATTTCCTCGCTCAATTCTTCAAAAATGAAACTTGCCAAAGTTATTAAATCTTCTCCATGCTTGATTTTTTTATCGCCACTTTCCATCAGAATGCGCACTATATCTTTCTCATAATATTCTAATGAATTTACAGATGGCTCAATCGCGTCACTATGAATGGCACGCTCTTCTTTGGTGTCAGCAATCTTTTGCTGTTCGATAGCCTGATTATCGTCTTTATGTAGCTGTGCAGTGAATTTTCTGCGGCTCTTATTTGCTTCCTGTATAAGTATTTGTTCTGAAATATTTAGAATATCAGCACAGGACTTTATATACACAGACCTTTTAATCGGGTCGGGTGTCTTTGCAATTGATTCTACAATGTCGCGAATCAGCTCTGCCTTTTTTATAGGGTCGTTTTTTACATCTTCAGCAAAAAGAGATGACTTGAATAAAATCAAATCTTTTTTGTTGTGTTGCAAATATTCCTCAAACTGTGTAATACCCATTTTGCGCATGTAGGAGTCAGGATCTTCCTCATCTGGCAAAATCACAATTCGCACATTCATGCCCTCTTCCAGAATCAAATCAGTACCGCGAAGTGCAGCTTTTATACCTGCTTTGTCACCATCATACAATAAGGTGATATTGTTTGTAAATCGCTTGATGAGTTTAATTTGGTCGTGGGTTAGGGCAGTGCCGGATGATGCTACAACATTCTTCAAACCATTCTGTGATAACGAAATCACATCGGTATAACCTTCTACCAAAAAGCATTCATCCTTTTTTCGGATTTCATTTTTCGCATGAAAAATTCCATAAACAATTTTGCTTTTCACATATACATCCGATTCCGGAGTGTTCACATACTTTGGAGCTTTCTCATCCTTTTTCAGAATTCTTCCCCCAAATGCAATCACTTTCCCCATTAGATTATGAATCGGGAACATGGCTCTGTTTCGGAAGAAATCGTATTTAGAATCTTCTTTTGAAGAGGTAAGTCCTGCTTTCTTGAGTATGTCCAGTTGGTAGCCACTTTTAAGCGCTGTTTCAGTAAGTAAAGTACCCTGATCCGGTGCAAAGCCCAGCTGAAATTTTTCTATGGTAGCTTTTGAAAATCCTCGTTCTTTGAAGTAGGCCAATCCAATTCGCCCTTCTTCATTTTCCAGCATGTAATCTGTGTAAAAGCGCTGTGCAAATTGATTTACAATATGAATGCTTTCCTGAAGGGAATGCTTAATTTCTTCTTCCTTTTTTTGTTCTTCACTTACCTGCTCCTCTACTATATCAATGTTGTATTTCTTAGCGAGATATTTCAATGCCTCCACATAGGACATCTGTTGTGCTTCCATCATGAAATTCAGCGCATTGCCGCCCTTGCCGCATCCAAAACATTTATAGATATTTCGGGAAACAGAAACATTGAATGAGGGTGTTTTTTCATTGTGAAAAGGACATAAACCCAACAGCGAAGACCCTCTTTTTTTCAATGATACATACTCGCCTACCACCTCTTCTATCTTGGCGGCATCCATAATTTGTGCTATGGTGTATTTTGTAATCATTGCTATTTATGTACGCAATTTAAAAATATAGGAGTAAATTGTGCCCTAAATCATTTTTAAAGAAGCTGTTTCATGCAAAAACCATACAATACGGTTGCAAAATTCAAAGTAGTTCCGCTTTCGAGTGATAGCTATCATATCTTCGTAAATGTTACAGTGAACAATATCAAAGCCACATTCATAATTGATACTGGCGCATCAGGCACTGTAATAGACCAGAAATTTTATCTTACTAAACTGGCATCCAAGCAAAAGAAAATAGATCAGGAGGTGAGAGGATTGAACAGCACACAATATGGGATGCATGTTGGCAAACTGAAAACATTGAAAATCGGAAAGGCTGAATTAAAAAATATAAAAGTTTCATGCCTCAGCTTAGACCATGTGAATGAAGCCTATAAAAAGAACAAGTTGAAACTAAAGATTCACGGCATTCTTGGCAGCGATATATTGCTAAATGAAGGCTGGCTGATTGACTACAAAAACACTGCTATCGGCTCATGGTAATCTACTTTATATACTCCTTTCTAAACTGTTTTTATGCTGAGATATAAAGCTGACAGGCGCACTTTGGCTGTGGTGATGTTGTATTTTATTGCCGCAGTTGTGCCTTGGATTTTTTGGGGACAACTTAATACATTTCAAATTGTATCATTAGTAATTGTGAATTGCCTGCTATCATTCATGTGTGCAGTTATTATTCACAACACTATTCATGTGCCTATTTTCAAAAAGAAAAGTTTGAATAAATCATTTCAGATTGTATTAGCATTTACTTATGGACATTCCACCAGTGCTTATGTTCCGGGACATAATTTCAGTCATCATAAATATACACAATCGCCTAAAGATGCCATTCGTACCTCTAAGGCGCGTTTCAAATTAAACATACTAAATCAGCTACTTTTTTTCTTTATCATGAGTGGCGATATTTTGAAGGGAGAGATAAGCTTTGCCAAAAAGATGCGCAAAGATAGACCCGAATGGTTCAGGCAATATTTATTTGAGATGATATTAGTAATGGGTCTAAAAATTGCTTTGCTTTTTGTGAACTGGAAATGTGCAGTGTTGTTCATTCTTATTCCTCATCAGTATGCTGCGTGGGGAATTGTAGGTACAAACTATTTTCAACATGACGGTTGCGATGAAAATCATCCCTATAATCACAGCCGCAATTTTACAGGTAGCTTTCTGAACTGTATGCTCTTTAATAATGGCTATCACGGGGCACATCATGTGAAAGCTAATCTTCACTGGAGTTTGCTGCCTGAATTTCATCGTGAAAAAATAAGACCTTTTATTCATCCAAATTTGGATAAGGAATCGCTGCTGTCGTATCTTATCGAAACACATATTTATCCTGCAAAACGATTGGATTATCTGGGTAATGAAATTGTGCTACAACCTGAAGTTAAGGACGAAGACTGGGTAACAGGGGTAAATATTTCTCAGCATCAAACAGATTTAGCAGGAGCATAACACTTATTTTATTTTTAATTTTTCACTTAACTTTCCATGACTTTTTCAGATTTTAATTTAGATACTAGCCTTACAGAAGGATTGCTGTCAATGGGTTTTACAAAACCGACTCCTATTCAGGAACAAGCTATTCCTATTATTCTAAGTGGCAAGGATTTGATTGCCTGCGCACAAACAGGAACTGGCAAAACGGCAGCATATCTTTTACCGGTGCTGCATCATATTGCTCAAAATAATGACGGTAAAATCAATACGCTTATCATAGCGCCCACTCGCGAACTTGCTTTGCAAATAGATCAGCAGATAGAAGCTATAGGTTATTTTGCCAATGTGAGTTCCATTGCTGTATATGGAGGAGGAGATGGCATGGCTTGGGAACAACAGAAGCGTGCATTGAAAGGGGGAACAAATATTGTGATTGCAACGCCCGGCAGATTGATTTCTATGCTTGCAGCAGGGGATATTAAATTACAGGCATTAAAGCATTTAATTCTGGATGAAGCGGACCGAATGCTCGACATGGGATTTAATGAAGATATTTTGAGAATCATTAGCTATCTCCCAAAGCAAAGACAAACACTTCTTTTTTCTGCAACCATGCCGCCAAAAATACGAGCATTGGCACAGAAGATTTTACTCTCTCCTTTGGAAGTAAATATTGCAATTTCTAAACCGGCAGAGGGTATTTTGCAACAAGCCTATCTGACATACGATACACAGAAGATAGATTTGATGAAGTACATTCTAAAAAATGCAGACTTCAGCAGTGTGATTATTTTTTGTTCCACAAAAGAAAAAGTAAAGGCACTTGACCGAGAATTGCACAGAGCGGGTTTATCCGTTGAGGCATTTCATTCCGATTTGGAACAGGCAAAGCGTGAGGAAATTATGCTTAAGTTTAAAAACAAGCAGGTTAGGATTTTGATTGGTACCGATATCTTATCCAGAGGAATAGATGTGGAGGGGATAAGCCTTGTGGTGAACTTTGATGCGCCACCCGATCCGGAAGACTACATTCATAGGATTGGACGAACGGCACGCGCAGAAACCACAGGAACCGCGATAACGTTTATAAACGAGCTAGATCAAAGGAAGTTTTCTAGCATCGAGTCTCTGATTGGTAAAGAAGTTCCCAAAATTGCGCTTCCCGAATTTTTAGGTAATGGACCTGAATACAAGCCTTTCGTGAGACATGCAGCTCCTCATAAACCCAACAATTTTAAACGAAACAAATTCCCTCAAAAGAGAAACCCGGGAAGCAACAAAAATGGTTGATTGGTTTATTTCATGTTATCTTGACTTCATTTCAAAATAATTTCTATATATTAGTTTCCTAAATTAAAAATCATGAAAAAACATTTTTACTTACTTTTCGCGCTCACGGTTCTGTGTAATGTGTTTTCGTTCGCTCAATGTACCCCAAATCCCGGTGTGGCTCAGGGTATAGACCCTACATCTGCAAATGTTTCATGTGCTGATACAGGTCAGGCATTTAGCCAGGTTTTTACTTTTGTTATTCCTGGAACAGTAGTATTCAACGGAAGCTCAGTATCGGTTACAAGCGTTGCATTTACAAGTACATCAGGTTTGCCTGCCGGACTTACTGCTGCTTTTAATAAAAATCCTTCTACTTATGCAGGGGACTCTTCAGGATGCTTTATTGTTTCAGGTATTACTCGTGATGCCTGCGGACAATATAAAATGCTTATTAATGTAACTATAACAGTTAACTACTTAGGCAATCAAATCCCTCTTACAGGCGAGTTGAGTACATTGGCTTCTCAATATGGCTTGTCAGGATTTGAACCTATCTATATCAGAGTGAAAACTGCTGCCGGTACTTGCCCTGCTGTAGTAAACAATGGTAATAATTTTACTGCTGATCAAAGTTGCGGAGTTTCAGGAGGTGTAGCTTCGGCTGTTACCGATCCTGCTACTGCTATTACATTGACAAGTGCTACAATAAACGGAACTGTAAATCCTAATGGAAATTCTACAACTGTTTCGTTTGAATATGGTCTTACTACTTCTTATGGAACTAGCCCTGCTGCTACACCCGGCACATTAACCGGAAGTTCCAGTAGTACTGTTTCTGCTGCATTAACAGGACTCGCATCAAATACTACTTATCATTTCAGAGTGAAAGCGGTAAACAGTGCAGGTACTACTTATGGAAATGACAGAACATTTACTACATTGGCGCCTGCCGGAGCTTGTACCCCAAATACAAGCCAAACTACTCCATTTGAACCGCAACCTGCAGCTTTCAGATGTGCAATCAAAGGCAGTCCATTTACAGAAACTATTTTCCTAAGCCTACCTGCTTTGGCAGGCCTTTTACCTGTGGCTGTTGACTCAGTTAGAATAGATAGTTTGGGTAATTTACCTGCGGGAATAATTGGTCTTACCAATCAAAACGATAAAACTTATGCAGGTTCTGAGTATGGTTGTATTCAATTTTCAGGAACAACCAATGCTGCTTGCGGCCAATACAGAATGAAAATATATGTAACAGTTTGGACTTCTGCAATTGGTGCAATTTCAGGAGAATTGAGCGCTCTAGGTGCTCAGTATGGTTTTGCTGTGCCTTCATATTATAATAGAGTTACAACTTGTGCTCAGGCTTGTGATACCATTGATAATGCTGCTGCGGATATTAAAACAATTACTTGTCCTGCTGTTGGTACTATTACTCAGCCAAGTATTGCAGGTCCGAATAGCTTTTGCGCTGGAAGTTCAATTTCATTAACTTTGAACAGTACTTACGATTCATACAAATGGAGTACCGGAGCTACTTCTCAAAGTATATCTGTATCTCAGGCTACCACATACACAGTAAAAGTTAAAAGTGGTTGTGATTCAGCATCTACAACAAAGAACGTGACTCAAAGTCCTGCACCAAATGTGGCTATTACACAAACAGGAAATGTGCTTTCCGTACCAAGCAATGGAAATTCTACTTATCAGTGGTTGAAGAATGGCGTGCCTGTTAATGGAGCAACTAGTGCATCATACACTCCTACAGCATCAGGAAACTACTCTGTAGACGTTACATTAGGCAATTGCCGTGATACCTCAAATGCAATCACTAAAACTTTTGCCGGAATTGAAGATGCTTCAGGTCTTGAAACAATTTCAATAGTTCCTAATCCTGCTAAGGATTTCATCACTATTGGTATCAAATCATCTGAAATGGTAAAGTCTATTATGATTAGTGATGTATATGGAAAGATATTGAGAGAAATTCCAATCAATGCTTCTGAGATTAATCAGAAAATTCAATTGGAGGAATTTGCAAATGGAATGTACTTTATTCAGATTTCTACTGTTACAGGCACTGCAACTAGAGCTTTCATTATGCAATAGTTTCTGAGAATTGATATTTACAAATCCGCTGAATTTTCTCAGCGGATTTTTTATTTAAAGGGATTTGTATTTTTAAAAAAGTGTTATCCTTGAAAATATCGAAAAGGAGAGATGTATGCTTCGAGAAATAATGTATTAAAATTATTGGTCTAAAGCCAAACGAAAGCCTCCATTTGCAATATGATGGTCTTTTATATTTCTATTTCTGGCCTTGTTGTAGCATCTTAGTTCCATGCTTCTCCAAGATCCGCCTCTTGCAACTCTATATGAGCTTTTTTTTATGTTTTGAGGATTTGATTTTGGGCTTTTGTTGTAATAGTTTTTATCGTACCAATCACTACATAACTCCCATACATTTCCAGTCATGTCATGAATACCTAACTCATTTGGTTTTTTTAGACCAACAGGATGCGTTTTATTATCAGCATTGATTTTGTACCATGCCACCTCTGAAATATTATTACTGCCGCTGTATATGTAGCCTTTACTAATACTCCCACCTCTGGCAGCATATTCCCATTCTGCTTCTGTAGGCAGGCGATATTGCTTCCCTGTTTGTTTGTTTAATTTCCCCAAAAACTCCTGAATACTTTCCCAAGTAAGCTCCTCAACAGGGCATTCATCACAGCCTTTAAAACCGGATGGGTTGCTGCCCATTACAGCTTGCCACAATGCCTGGGTTACTTCATACTTCCCAATGTAAAAACTATTAAGCAACACTTCATGAGCAGGGCGTTCATTTTGTAAACTATCATTGCTTCCCATTTCAAAGCTACCACCTTCCACAAAAATCATTATTGGAGCTATGAAATTTGAGGAAGAGTCTTTAGCATTTTGAGCAATACATGGAACGCTCAAAATGCAAACTGCAAATGAAAGTATATATTGCATGACTATGGAGTTGTAAGTGAAAATTATTATCTGCCTCTTCTGGCGTAAGGTGTATTGTTAAAGCCGTTACCTTGATCAAACGAGCTGTATGGACATTTACTGAATCCATTGTTGTTTTTTGGAGGGAATATAATTCCAACAGTCAATTCATAGGCTCCTGCTGTTTGCATACCTAATCCTAAATAAGGAAAATCTGCTGCAAAACCAACAAAGTAAACAGGTGCACTTGGTTTGGTTCCCAAAAGACCTTTATGAGTAAGTCCTACAATAATCGCACTTGTGTTTATTTTGTTTTGAACTACACTGCATCTGTTCATAACTGATATAGAGATAGGAACAACTGGACTATTAGGATTGGGTTTAATGAATAAATCTACACCGGTATTTAATTCATAGAAGTCTCCATTCTTTAATCTGAATAGCGCACTTCCCTGGTTTTCAAAAAGAATTGTTGGTCCAATCAAAACCTTGCCACCAGCTAAATTCACTATGCTTCTATAACTCGCAACAAACTTTCGTGGAAGACCATCCTTGTTATCTGTAGAGCCTGTAAGGGATATAGCTGGTCTAAGGATATGAGCTACTGAAAATCCAAACTCATTATACCATTTATCTTTACCCATGAAATTGTTGAGTACCAAGCCTCCAAGATCAAAATCAAAATAGCTTTTTCTGGTAACTCCCGTTCTGCCAAATGCTGAACCGCCTGTGATACCATTATATACATCCAACTGATCAGTAAAAACCAATCTATCCCAATCAATAGAGAGCGAGTTGTAATAAATCTTTGTGCCAACAGATATTTTGAAACGAGGTAGTTGGTCTTGCTTGAACATTATTTTTGGAAAGTGAGCTGCAAAGCTGATTCCTCCAGATGTGGTAGTGAGCGCACCTTGTCCTTCAATATCCTGCATGGCAAAGCAACCTAAACCCAAAAACATGCCTCTAGGTAAATTAATAAAGCCATCGAACCAACCATGATAAGTAGAAAGAGGTCCGGGAACTTTTTTACCGGGAATGCTAGGCCAAAGTGTACGATAAGTAGCGGTAAGCTGATATCCATACTGATAGCCGGTGTAGGCAGGATTATAGTAAAGCTGATTGAGGTTAAACTGTGAATAGGTAGGGTCTTGAGCTTTGGAACTGAGAGAAATAAACAGTATAAGACAAGAAGTAAGTATGTAGAAATTTGGCTTAATATACCTCATGATTTTATTAATGATTTCGAAATTAATTTTTATTCTTTATTTTTAAAACAATTTGCCAATTAATATTATTTTCAATCCCATAAATCTAATTAAAAGTTGAGTAAAAAAACTAAAAATATATAGCACCAAACATGAAATTTAAATCTACCCTTTGCAAGCAAGTTTTGATTAAAATTATTTTCTTAATTTCTTCTTTTACTTTATTTGATTTAGCCAATGCCCTGCCATGTCCACCAAATAAGGCTTTTAATTTTTTACCTTCAATTGCTCAATGCAGTGGCTCTTCGATTACCTTTTCCGTTACTGCTCCTCAGAGCGATGTGTTATACAGTTGGAATTTTGGCGATACTACTTTTGCAACAGGCCCCAATACATCACATATATACAACTCTATTGGAAATGGAACTTTAGCTTATACAGTGAAACTGGTTGCTAAAGATACTCTTGCCTTATGTTCTGATAGTTCAACTCAGGTGATACAAGTTAAGCAAAGACCTAGTGCTTCAATAGCTAATCCTCAAGCTACTCCATTCACAAATTGTCCTTCGGGAGGAACAACATTTTTTGATTTGGTAATTAATAATACATCTTCTACAACAGCAACAAATAATGATTATAAAATAGTTTGGGGTGATGGTACTACAAATTATAATGCATCAACATTGCCATCGCCCACATTGCATCGTTATAATCAAATTGGTTATTTTAATCTAATAGAGACAGTGACCGGATCAAATGGCTGTATTAGATCTGATACATTTTCTGTTTTTAATGGTGCCAATCCCGCTGTGAGTTTAGGGACTCCAGGTGCTACTGTTGGTTTATGTACACCAACTACATTAAGCTTTCCAATCAGTGGCACCAACACAAATCCACCTGGTACAATTTATATCATCTCAAAAAATGATGGTACACCAAATGATACTTTCACACATCCGCCACCAGCTACTTACACCCATAGCTTTATAAAAACATCCTGTGGATCTTCTGGAGGGTCAATCGCAAATACTTTTTTTGTCAAAATACGAGCTCAAAATCCTTGCGGTTTCTCCACCACTACAATTGAACCAATAACTACAAATCAACTGCCCGTAGCAAAAATGACCGTATCTCCAGATACAGTAGTTTGTGTAAATACTGTTGTGACTTTTACAAATACATCAATTTCTGGATCTACAGTAAATAATTCAGGCGTATGTAACAGCACCACGGCTTTAAACTGGGTGATAACTCCTGCAGTTGGTTGGATAATAAGTTCAGGAGTAATGGGTTCTAATCCTGCAGATCCTTTTAATAATGCCACATGGGGAACTTCGCCTTTGAAAATTAGTTTTACGACTCCAGGTACTTATCAGATAAAACTAAGGGTTCAGCCTACAAATATCTGCGGTTATGATACCATTATCAAAACTGTATGTGTACAGCCTATTCCTACTCCTGCTTTTACTCCATCTGCAACAAGTGTTTGTGGTCCAGCAGTTGTAAATTTTACTGATAATTCAACAAACCTTCCTGTTTGTTTACCATTGACATACTTATGGACGATTACAAAAACAAGTTTCACTTGTCCGGCTGATTCTGTCAGTAATTTTGTATATACATCAGGTACAACATCTGCATCACCAAATCCAATCGTAAGATTCAACAATCAAGGAACATACACAGTAACACTTTCGCTTACTAATAAGTGCGGGACATTTACAACTCCGGCTCAGACTATTACTGTAAAACTTAAGCCACAATTTACAATTAGTGCCACCCCTTCTACAATATGCAGAGGGCAATCTGTTACCCCATCTATATCTAATTTACTTGATTGCGGGGATGTTGTCACCTCATATAGCTGGACTTTTACAGGAGGTAATCCTGCATCTTCCTTAATTCAGGTACCGGGAAATGTTTCTTATGCTGCAGGAGGTAACTATACAATTTCTCTTGCTGTGCAAAATGGATGCGGCACTGTAAACAGAACAACTCCTGTAACGGTGAATGTACCTCCTGTGACCAGTGCAGGATCAGATCAAGCTGTCTGTATTAATTCAGGAAATGTGACTCTTGTTGGTTCTCCGGCCGGTGGCACATGGAGTGGCACAAACGTTACCGCAGGGGGAGTTTTTACTCCATCTTCTCAAGGAACATTCAATTTGATTTATACGGCTACTGCAAACGGTTGTCCTTCCAGTGATACCATGGTAATGACTGTAAATCCGTTACCTGTTGTAACTCTTACACCGTCAACTTCAATTTGTAATAAAGATAGTATATCGCTCACTGCCGGAGGAGCAAATACTTATGTCTGGAGTCCCGGAGCTACCTTAAGTGCTACAACAGGAGCAACAGTAACTGCTAAACCTACCTCTCTTACTACTTATACTGTTACAGCAACAATCACTGCTTCAAATTGTACAGCAACAAGATCAACTACTATAACTGTAAATCCTTTGCCTGTTGTTGATGCTGGAGTTGATCAAATTTTATGTAATCAACCTATACCGGTAACGCTTACGGGAACACCGGCTGGGGGTGTTTGGTCAGGTCCGAATGTAACTTCCGGTGGGGTGTTTACTCCAAGCGGCACAGGTGTTTTTTCTGATGTATATACTTATACTAATGGTAATAATTGTACAAACAAAGACACTATAGTTTTAACTGTTATTAATCCTACAATTCCAAGTGCTGGAAATGATACCGCAGTATGCAGAAACTCAGGAAATGTAACTCTTATTGGAACCCCGGCCGGTGGCACATGGAGTGGCACAAACGTTACATCAGGAGGAGTGTATACCCCTTCAACAGTCGGAACCTTTAACATAGTCTATTCATACGGTTCAGGTACTTGTTTAAAAAGAGATACCATGGTAATGACAGTAAATCCATTGCCAACAATAACACTCACAGCTTCAACAGCAATATGTATAAAAGATAGTATTACTCTT
This sequence comes from Bacteroidota bacterium, assembly GCA_947461105.1. Taxonomy (GTDB): domain Bacteria; phylum Bacteroidota; class Bacteroidia; order Chitinophagales; family LD1; genus CALAYL01. The sequence continues at coordinate 16,844 of CANHIG010000052.1, forward strand.
ACCGCTGGAGGAGCAGATACATATTCATGGAGTCCATCAGC
>CANHIG010000053.1 GCA_947461105.1 Bacteroidota bacterium
AACTCCCGTTTACTATAGAGAAGATATTTATGCTCAGCCTTTGGACTTTGATTTTCTGGAAGTGAAGACTTATTTCGAGAAGAAATTTATGGCAGTTGGTCGTACTATTAATTTCTTGCAATTCAAATTTTGATAAAATATTCAGAAAACACCCAATCCTTTTTTCAGGATGTTTATGAAGTGGTTCGCTTAATTCCCAAGGGTCGTGTAACCACTTACGGAGCCATTGCCGAATATCTTGGTAGCCGTGGTTCATCGCGTATGGTAGGTTGGGCTATGAATGCTGCACATAATCAGTATCCGCCAGTTCCGGCACAGCGCGTGGTAAACAGAAATGGATTGCTTACCGGTCGTCACCATTTTGAAACGCCCGATACTATGGAACAATTGCTGGAGGTGGAAGGAGTTAAAATAAAAAATCATCAGGTAGTCGATATGGGAAATGTTTTCTGGAATCCCAGCAGTGAGCTTTTTTGACTTAATCAGGATAGTTGTTTTAATAAATTTCACTTACAGTATCATTATATAAACACTTCCATCCTTTTATTACTATCTTGTATAAAATATATCTGATGAAAATTCTTTTTAGCTTATTTATCGCCATACTATTTTCAACTGTTTCATACGGGCAAACCAAAGTTAGCTTTTGCACGGCAGTGCATGAAAACAACTGCATTTTTGGTAATTCAAAATTCATTGCACAACAAGACAGCTTGCGCTCTATACTGTTTATTTTTGTCCAAAACGACAATGGGTTTAATTCTTCGAAACTGGTATACAGAATTTTCGGACTTAACAAAGATGGTTCAGAAAAGCTGATGGAAACCTTTGAGCAATTTGTACAAAAAGATTGGGTTAAAGCATGGATGCCTTATTATTTCCCTTCAGGTTCAAAATACAAAGTAGAAATCACTAATGAAGCAAACGAAAAAATGGCAAACAATACTTTTGAGCTCTTGAGTTATTAGCTATTTATTGATTAATTCCCTTACTTGGATGATTAACTTATCCTTTATTCTAAATTCATCTCATATTTAGTTGTCATAATTTTTGAATCTCAATTTTTATTTATCCCATCATGAAAAAGTATCTTATTATAGTTTTTTTCTCGTTTGTATCACAATTTGCCTCCGCTGAGCAGAAAGACAGTTTCTTAGTTTCCTATACACTAGTGAAAACTCACACACAGAAGTCGCTGAAAGCAATGTGGAAAAAGAACAAGCTTCCTACGATGTTTGCGCCAATTCGCCACGATGTAGATATTTATGAAATAACATACAGGGGTAAATGGGTAGACGGAAGTATGCGTCTTGCTTCGGGAATATATTATGTCCCAAAGGAAGTAAAGAAGCCCTTGCCAACGATGGTGTTTTGTCATGGAACAGAAATTTTCAAAGGCAGAAAGATAAGTGATAATGACGCACAGCAAGGAATTAGTTTAGGCGCTGCAACAAGTGGTTATTACTCTCTTTTTCCTGACTATTTTGGCATAGGAAGTGGAGAAGGTAATCATTTGTACCAACATGCAGAGAGCGAGGCAAATGCTGTAATCTATATGCTTTATGCTATTGATGAGTTAAATAAAAAGTTGAATGCAAAAACAAATGAACAGCTTTTTCTTACCGGATATTCTCAGGGCGGACATGCTTCCTTTGCAGCGCACAAATATCTGGAAAAATTGAATGACCCCCGATTTCAGGTTACAGCATCATCACCTATGTCTGGAGCTTATGATATGACAGGAGACCAGACAAAGTTTATGTTTCAGAAATATCCAAGACCTTTCTATTTACCATATTTATTAGTCTCTTATCAGGAAGCGTATAAAATTCTCAATACAAGTAATATCTATGCTATTTTTAAATCTCCATATGACACTTTACTTCCAAACTATTTTGAGGGTGAGCGCAAACATGGGCTGGGTGATTTAAACAGCATTTTGCCTGAAATTCCTAAGGATGCTATCAAGGATGATTATATTTCGGAGTATACTAATAATCCTGATTTCACCTTTACCAAGAGGCTTAAGGAGAATAATCTGTTTGATTGGAAGCCAAAAGCGCCAGTGCAGCTATGCTACTGTCAGGGCGATAGAGAGGTTTCGTATTTAAACTCCGTAAAGACCTATGAGGAGATGACCAAAAATGGCAAGACAGATATTAAGTTAAATAATCTCAGCCCAAGATTAGATCATAATACCTGTGCGCTTTTTGCAGTGATGGCAACGGTTAACTTTTTCGACAGATATAAGTATCATGGAAAAAATCCAAAATTGAAAGATGTGCCTCCTTTCAAGAAAATGTTGTTAGGTATATTGAAGAAGCGTATTGAAAAGCAATATGTAAGCTCAAAATCTGACAAAGCCTATTTTTGATTAGCCTAATCGGAACGCCTCTATTTTATCGGATATCCATATTCCAACTTTGCAAGTAGCACTGTAAAAAAGGAGTATAGGAATAAAACAGAACATTCCTCTTTTGAATGAAGACTCCATCAAGCTTGATATGGGCGCATCTTGCTTATTTTCATCTAGCAAGTAGAAAATCATGAAGTAAATAGCGAATGAAATAAGAAAATAGAACAATACAAGAGCTTTGTCGCTTCGTATATTTTTAATGTTCAACAAAATTATGATGATAGATAAAAGAAAGCTGATGCCATAGAGCATGTGTCCCGGAGGCATAGTGCCATATTGCAACCAGGTAAACATAGAAAATACATAAAGTAACATGGTCTCCATTTTCTTGGAATCAAACCCAAGGTGATCTACAAATCGGCTTGATTGTGGTATAGCGATTACCAACTTCAGATATAGTGTCCAAAGCACAAAAGTAGAGATAGCAATTAGCGCATAGCCGCCAATAGTTTTCCAGTCTTTGCTTTTGTAAAAAGAAAGAAAAACGATTGCAATTGCAGCAATGGCAAAACCAATTGTGTCATTTCTGGTCCAAAGAGTGATAGCGGTGAATATTGCAGAAAGCCATAAGTAACTTTTTTCTTTTTTATCAATAGCTATAAAAAGTGTCAATGAGGCAATCATCACATTTGCAGTTGCTGGAAGGTTGCTCAAAAGAAGGGCTGCATGCGAATAGAGTTCAGGAGCCACTGCAAGAAGTAAAGTGAAAAAAAGTGCCATAATTGGCTTTACATATTTCTTAACTAAAGAGTAAAATCCAAGAATTAAGGAGATGTAAAAAAGTGTAGAAATGATTTTGGGAGATGATGCGCCAAATAAATACAAGTATGCGATTCCGCCATGAAAAAGCGGAGGATATATGCCTCCTGATCCTTGAAGATTATATTCAAAAAGACTGATTTTGATTTTTCCTTCCAAAGCCATTACCATACCAAGTTTGTCGAAGGAAGCAATGGCGTCATGCTCAGATGTGGGCCAGTAAAGATTTTTTGAAGTTATGATGTAGAACAAAATTAAGATTACAATTGATAAAAAGGCTGCGGCATAATTCATGTTGGATAATGACAGTGATGGCAACTTCATATCTTTTTTATGCTCTTGATAATAGGAGTATAACAAGTCATAGTTAAGTGCGATTATGGCGAAAGAAGCAAAAAACAGCACATACTCTGTAAATCCAAAACCAATTACATCACAAACAAACATGAAAAGTGTATTGATAGTTAGACCTATGGGGAAAGAGTAGCTGATTACTTCTTTCCAGCAAAAATGTGTACTGATTCGCATCAGCAATGTAGCACCAGTGAGATATAGCATCAATATTCCAACAATTAACATCATGGTATTCTAATTCGTTTTTATTGTATCAATAGGAAATATTGCATCCTTGTCCATTTTGCCCGGATAGTATTTCAATTTATCATAGCCCCAATAATTTACTACAGCTACATGAGTTACTCTTTTGTATAACTCAGGTTTTTTATCTTTTTCATCTTCGCTTATGCAAAGTCTTGGAAAGATAAAGTACTCTACCCAATCAGAACTGGAAATAAAGGTCATTTCAGCTACAGTGTCCACTGCCTCGTGGGGAGGAAGCAGTATTACTGCGTTTTGTGGGGTTTGCTCTCTGATATAGCTCAAGTACCAATAATTGCCAATTTTGAAAAACCTTTTAAATTCATCGGTGAGTTCGGGGAGATTATTATTGAGTCTTCTTGTTTCTATCTTATCTATCAGTTCTTTGTTTCTGAATGCCATTTCTGAAACAGCCCAGTTATATCCGGGAATGGACACGTATAAAACCAGCAAAATGATTGCAAAGACGAATGCAAGCAATACATTTCGCCTGAACTGAGAACTTTTATCGGATGACTGTGCTTTCATAAATCAACGCTAATTTACAAACCTGAATTTAAATAATACCCATAAAGCTTTTACCCCATCTTTCCAGTTCACTTTTTTCCCTTCATCAAAAGTGCGGGGATAATAGTTCATTGGTAGTTCTTTTATCTTGTAGCCGAGCTTGGAAACTTTAGCCGTCACTTCAGGACAGAACTCAAACCTATCATACTCCAGCTTGATTGATTTTAATGTTTCAGCTTTGAATACTTTATAACATGTAGGCTCATCTGTAATATGTTGTCCATAAAGCAAGTTCACCGTTTGCGAGAGAATCCTACCGCCAAGTTGATACGAGAAATACAAATGCGCTTCTTTGGGGTTTAAATATCGCGAGCCGTATACTACCGAAGCTTCACCTTTTCGGATGGGCTCAGTCAAAGCGATGAAATCATTTGGGTCTGTTTCCAAATCGCCATCCTGAATAGAAATAATCTCACCTGTTGTATGAGGTATTCCTGTTTTTATTGCAGCTGCTTTCCCTTTGTTTTTTTCGTGATAAAATACTTTGATGTTCTCAATTTTTCCATCATATTCTCCTTTCAGAATTTTTGCTGTTTCATCAGTGGAGCAATCATCCACTATCACCAGCTCTTTTTCCAAAGGCACAGCCATTACCTTTGCGATAATCTCGCGAATGGTTTTAGCTTCGTTGAAAACGGGCATGATGATAGATAACTTCATGGTAATTCAGGTAGAAACAAACAAATAAACAAAAAAAACGTGCATTGATTGCAAAATTGAGGCTTGAATCGCAAGAGTATATTTTATTTCAGGCTCATGATTTTTAATATGTATTTCCCAATAATATCAAACTCCAAATTCACCTTTGATCCAATTTGTAATGTTTGGATATTGGTGTGTTCAAACGTGTATGGAATAATAGCGACAGAAAACAAATCATCTTTTACATCAAATACAGTAAGGCTTATTCCATTAATACATATCGAGCCTTTCTCTACAACTAAGGAACTCTGAGATGGAGCATACTGAAATGTAAATACCCAGCTATTGTTGTCGTTTACAATATTTGAACACACTGCAGTTTGATCTATATGTCCAGAAACAATATGCCCGTCCAGGCGACCTCCTACTAGGGTGCATCTCTCGAGATTAATCATACTGCCAATCTCCCAATTTCCAAGATTAGTTTTTTGCAGGGTTTCCGGGACAGCCGTCACTCTGTGTGTGTTGCTATTAATTCCTACTACAGTAAGGCATGCTCCGTTATGTGATACACTTTGATCTATTTTCAATAAAGTTGAAATTCCCGATTCTATAACAAAGTCCGTGCAAGATCCATTTGGCTCAATGGCTACAACCTTACCTATTTGCTCTATAATACCTGTAAACATTTGCAATGATTTTAACGCAGCAACTCTATGAATCCTCCTCCTTTTCCATAAGGCAATGGATTTCTAGTTTCTACACCCAAGTGTTGTTCATAATAGTAACCTGAATAAAAATATACGCCATCAGGCAAATCTTTTCCTGATTGCTGATCTTTGCCATTCCAGTTTATATTAGGGTCGCTGGTTTCGAAAACCTTTTCTCCCCAACGGTTGAATATGGCTAGTTCTACGCTGCTTACAAAGCGATATGGTTTGCGAGGTGTAAATAAATCATTATAGCCGTCTCCATTCGGAGTAAAAGTATTTGGCAGATTATAAACGGGGCAGTTGTCAATACAGATTCTGTTTGTTTTAGTGCTTTCATTTCCAAGTCGGTCCAGAGCTGTTACCACATAGCATCCAGCCAGCGTATTGTCACGTGAATGTTTGTAGGTAGTATCGGCAATAGAATTATTTGTGTGAATCAATGTTAGCGATGCAGAAGTATCCGGCTGAAAATAGATGTTATATTTTACTGCATCTGCCGCGCAGCTGTCATCATAATTTTGCCAACTGAGGAAATTCGCAAATTCAAAAGTATCTGAATTGCTTAATGCGCAAGGGTTTGTTACCGATAGAACTGGTGGACAAGGAGCAATGGTATCACGGGGGTATTCACATTTTATCTGCGAGAAGTTTATCAGTGGTCTGCTTATAAGAGGATTAGTGTAGTGTCCAAAAGATTTTATGTAATAGCAATAGGTAGTATCATTTTCCAGAGGAAAATCAGAGTAGTTGATTTGATCGGTAGTAGTAATGTAATTGTATAGTCCTGTAGCATTATCGCTTCGGTATATCTGGAAAGTGTCATTAATCCAAGGAGTATTATATGCCCAGTTTAAATTTAGTCTCTGATCGCTTGGTGCAATGGAAAGATAAACTGAAGATGCAGGGTCTGATGTGCCTATCGTATCAGATTGAGAGAAGAAAACTATTTTGTAGTTATAATGCGTTCCTGTAGTGTTTAGACCAGTGTCAGTAAAAGTAGTATCATTCAATGCTGCATACGAATTTCTGGAAACTGAAAAAATCTCTTGCATTGAAGTAGCCGAAAATCCCGAGCCTCGTAAAAGCGAGAATTTATAAGGCGGAGGGTCAAGAATGGTGTCAAGATTAGTGCCGCCAGCGAGTGGTTTTGTCCATGCTACATCGATTGAACCAATGGCAGATGCGGTATTAGTAACACTGGCTTTTGTCATTATCGGAACATCGAGAGGCAAATAAACGCAGATTTCATTTGACGTCACACTCTCTACTTGATCCCACTCATAAATTCCATTTGGTGATTTTTTTGAGAAGTGAGCCAATATTCTGTAACAGTATTCATTGCCTCTTATGGCGGTTTTATCCAAGTATGTAAGGCTGGTAATTTTATCTGCGATTTTAGTGTATCCTCTTCCCGCTAAACCTGTTTCGCAATATTCAGGAACAAAAGGATTGCTCCCTATTTTGCGCCACACAGAAAAGCCTCTGAAGTTTGCTGTGAATGATGAGCAATTATAGCTGTCCCAAGTCAAAGTAACTTCTTTGTGAAGTGCTGACGCCAGAAGGTTTACAGGTGGTGGGGCTATCACATCTATCAGCCAGGTTTCCATATCTACTAATGGGGTAGAATAGTTGTCTTCTGCTTTGAAAACCACTGTGTAGATTTGTTTTTGTATGTGCTCACACAATGTTTGCCATTGGAAAATACCACTAACCGGATTTCCATTTACAGCCGGGAAAGTTGCAGGGCTATTTGTGACTTGCATAGGACCTCCGTTGCCGGTTAGTTTCACCGACTGACCCACATCGGGGTCAGTTGCCGTTACATTTATCTGAAGGAAATCTCTGGCACGCACACAGGTATCATGCACATCTGCAATTTGAGGTGGACGGTTATTTTTATTGTCAATTATAATCTGCATGTCGCGAACCATAGTGCCCATGCATACCCCATTTCGATATTCAAAAATCAAAATAGCAATATTGTATATTCCGGCCATTCTGGGAGTGGCCCATATAAACTCTCCGGTAAATCTATTGAGTGAAACCAGATTATTTGGTCCCGGTACAATTTCATTTGGGTATTGGTAAACTGGCACATTTACTCCCAAAGATTGTTTTGGAGGGATAAGAACATAAATGAGGCTATCCCCATCGGGGTCGTATGCCAAAGGATTGTGATAAAAAGTATCACCCACATTCCCATAATCAATAGGAGGATTTAGCAATACAGGTGAGGAGTTGAACCCTATGTTTGATAAGTCATTTGGGAATTTTAAAGTATCTTCTACGTAAAAAATCACTCCATCAGAAGCTCCGTTATTTATATTTACAATGCCATTATTTCTTAGTGAATCAGCGGCACTAATAATAAAATAATTATTTGGCGGAGGAGGAATTCCCGGGTAGACATGCGTAGCTACATAAATATTCTTTTTTACGTTGTTTCCTATATCATCACCAAAGTGCGGATGTCCTGTAGATGTATTTGGAGGGCCATTTACTCTGTCTGCTATGGATGATGAGCCGTCTCCCCAGTTTACAGGAATCTGATCTCTGTCCGCTCCGGGATTAATTCCAGTGATTTTTGCATAGGTAACTACTGTAGCTCTTATGGTGAAAGGAGCAACCACTTCATAATAAATTTCACCCGCTCTGATGTGTGATGCCTCCGAAGAAGTAGGGAAAAGCACAAGCAATAAAAGATAAAACCTCCAATTCATTTTGCGGGTAAATAGTTACTTAGGAATACAATATCGCAATTGTTTTTCATAAAAAAAACGCGATGTAGAAAAACAGAATATTTTTTGACAATCTATACGAATTGTTCGTATAATTTCAAGAATACTTAAGCTACTATTTTTGGCGTCTATTTTTTGAAGTTGTAATTAATTATTCATGCAAATAAAGCCTCTTGACTCTACCGCTTATTCCTGTCAGGATTTCGTATGGAATGGTATTTGCCCATTCGGCTACTAATGAGACCAAAGGTTCAGCTCCGAAAACAATCACCTCATCACCTTCTTTTACACCTTCGTTTTCGGTAATATCTATCATAGTCATATCCATGCAAATGTTGCCTATGATAGGATAAGATTTTCCCTTGATATGCATTTTCCCTTTGCCTTGACTGAGTGAGCGAGGCAATCCGTCTGCATAGCCAATGCCAACAGTTGCAATTGTAACTGCTTTGTCAGCTTTCCCTGCTCTGCCATATCCTACGCTTTGTCCTTTCTCTACTTCTTTGATTTGCGACACGGTGGTTTTCAGCGTACTCACAGGAATTAATTTATGGTCGCCATTTGGAAATGAGCCTATTCCGTATAGTCCTATCCCTAATCGCACCATTTCATATTGTGCATTTGTATGTCTTAGAATTCCGCTTGTATTTAATATATGCCTGATGATTGGATAATTAAATTCTTTAGTTACCCTCTCTGATAATTGCTCAAACTTTTCAATTTGTGTAGCAGTGAACTTGTCTTCCTTCTTATCCTCGCTGGCTACTAAATGGGAGAAAACAGATGCTATCTGAACGATTTGACTCTCCTTAATTATATCTATTGCAGTAGCAAGCTCTTCTTCGTTGAAGCCCAGTCGGTTCATCCCCGTTTCTAATTCCAAATGAATTTTTGACTCACCCATATTTGCTTCTTTAACGGCAGCGAGAAAAGATTTGAGCAGAGAAATAGAATAAATTTCAGGCTCTAAGTTAAAATTGATAATAGCGTCAAAAGCGGCTTCTTCCGGATTCATCACCATAATCGGCAGTGTGATTCCATTTTTTCTGAGCTCTACACCTTCATCGGCATAAGCCACGGCAAGATAGTCAACATTGTTGAATTGAAGTGTACTTGCAATCTCATAGCTACCAATACCATAGGAAAAAGCTTTTACCATTGCCATTGTTTTGGTATTTGGTTTGAGCAGCGATTGAAACGCTTTCAGATTGTCGACTAGCGCATTCAGGTTGATTTCCAAAACGGTGCGGTGCGATTTTCGCTCCAGCAACTTCTCGATTCGTTCAAACTCAAATAGCCTGGCTCCTTTTAGCAATACGGTTTCGTTTTTGAACCAATCTGAAGAAATAGCCTGGAACAATTCATCGGTGGTATTATAAAGATGTACCTCCTTCAATCCTGAATCTTCAAAGTATTTCTTCTGGCGGAAAATATTTTTGCCCACGCCAATGAACCGATCTACTTTTTGTTCTTTCAAAAGTCCGGCAACTAACTGATATAAATCCGGATCATTTCTGCCGCTCTGATGCACATCTGATAATATCACCGTTCGTTTTGCATGTTGCTGCTGTTGACTTAAAAAATCTAATGCAATACGGATAGATTCAATATCAGAATTATAGGCATCATTGATGAGGGTGCAGTTATTTATGGCTTCTTTCATCTCCAGCCGCATCTCGACACCTGTAAGATTCTTGAGTCTGCCTTGTATTACTTCTATCGGTTCTTCTAAAATCAGCATAATACTAATACAATGAATAGCATTTTCTATGGATGCTTTATCGGCAAAAGGGATTTCTACATCAAACTCCGTTTCTTTATAATTGACAGAGATAAAAGACTTGTTTCTTTGTTGTAAGATACTTGCAACTCTAAGGTTAGCATCAGTATGAGCAGACCAGCTAAACAGATTTATTTTGTGATCATCTTCAAGTTTTGCACTGAATGAATTGATTTCACTGATTGCCTGATTAATATCTCCGTAATCTTTACAGTATACCAGTGTATTTACACCAGCAAATAGTCTTAATTTTTCCTTGGTTTTATGCTTAAGATTCAGAAATCCCTCTGAATGGGCTTCTCCAATATTCGTAAAGAGGCCAATAGTAGGTTGAATAATTTTCTCAAGTTTCAGCATTTCATCGGGCTCAGAAATGCCTGCTTCGAAAATACCAAGGGTATGCTCTGCATTCATTTGCCATACAGAAATAGGCACCCCAATTTGAGAGTTGAAACTTTTGGGATTTCTTACAATATGGTAATCATCGCTCAATAGTTGATATAGCCACTCTTTTACAATGGTCTTACCATTGCTTCCTGTAATACCTATTACCGGAATATCAAATTGCTTGCGATGTGCAATGGCAATCTTTTGTAGTGCTGCAATAGCATCTTTTACCAAAATAAAATTGGTATTAGGATACTTTGCGATTACAGTTTCATCGGTTACCATAAAATTCCTGACTCCATTTTTAATTAAATCCGGAATAAAATGATGTCCGTCTTGTCTCTTTCCTTTGATGGCAAAAAACAAAGCGTCAGATGCGTGTCGCAATCTGCGGCTGTCTATCATTAAATATGAAATGGAGGCATCTGCATCAAAACGGGGATAAAGTTTTCCCCCACACATCTGTTCAATCTTCGCTATAGAATATTCGGTTCTCACTCATACAAAGTAATCAGAAAAAATGAGAATAAAAAAGATAAAGTGCTCAACCATATATAGAATGAGTTATATAGTTATAAACAGCTCAGTAAAAAACTTTCATCTATTATAGAAACCCGGGTATATCTTTATTAATTAACTGTCTAATCCTTGATATTCTATTATTGGATTAGATGGAAAGTTTGTGTACTCGCTGCCATAATGCATTTCAATCTCTTCTAAAATTGTTAAAATTTCCGCCACATCCATAGTTTGCACCAATCTGGCGCGAAATGTTTTAATATTTTCTAACCCTCTGAAATAATGCCCATAGTGCCTGCGCATTTCTAATATGCCCAGTTTTTCGCCTTTCCATTGGATAGATCGGTGCAAATGTTCTTTTGTTGCTGAGAGCCTTTCATCCAGGGTGGGAGGCGCGAGCTGCTCTCCGGCATTTAAAAAATGTTTTATCTCTCTGAATATCCATGGGTAGCCAATGGAGGCTCTGCCAATCATGACACCATCAGCGCCATACTTATTTAGCATATCATAAGCTCCTGCCCCGCTATCTACATCGCCATTTCCAAATACAGGAATGTGTAGTCGAGAATTTTCTTTCACTTTTGCTATCCAGCTCCAGTCTGCTTTGCCAGTATACATTTGATGCTTGGTTCTGCAATGAATAGAGATAGCCTGAATGCCAACATCCTGAAGTCGTTCGGCTACTTCTACTATTTTTATAGAGTTGGCATCCCAACCAAGTCTTGTTTTTACAGTTACAGGCAATTTTGTAGCCTTTACAATGGCAGCAGTGAGTTTTACCATTTTATCAATATCTCGCAATATGCCGGAGCCAGCATTACGGCACACCACATTTTTTACGGGACAGCCATAATTAATGTCGAGCAATTCCGGTTTTGCTGCCTCCACAATTTCAGCACTTCGGGTCATAGCGTCTTCCTCTCCTCCAAAAATCTGAATGCCAACAGGACGCTCATCATCAAAAATGTCCAGTTTCTTTACGCTTTTATCAGCATCACGAATCAGCCCGTCTGATGAAATAAACTCTGTATAAAGCATGTCTGCACCATACTTTTTGCATAAATGCCGAAAAGGAGGGTCGCTCACATCCTCCATAGGAGCGAGCAGCAGCGGATTCTTTCCCAAATCTATATGTGCTATTTTTGCCACGGGCACAAAGGTAGTTTTATTCTTTTATAGTATTCAATCGCAGCGGGTATTGAGTCATTATTATCTAAGATTTTCAGATGATTAAATCTCAATTTTGGCTAATTGATTTGAGTGCCATAAAAAAATGTTACGTTTGTATACTAAGCATGAATACAGCTTTTTCAAACAGACCAAACCCTGCAATTCAACTAGGTGTATTATTTGCCCTGGTGGGTATCTGTCTTTTCCTGTGTCTCTTTTTTATCAAAATTTCCTTGCCTGTTCTTTTTGGTGTAAAAGATCCTGACTTATTTATCGTTTCTATGGAAAGCCAGCAGAAAATGATAAATGCTTCGCTTTTTATGCAGTCTCTTGCGTCTACCTGGGGTATGTTTATGTTGCCTGCTTTGATTTTCACCCAAGTGATGCGTTATAAACTTGGCGATTTTTTTCAGGTGAATTCATTTCCAAGGTGGAGTGATGTAATTATTGCCATAGTGCTGATTGTAGCAGGTGGCGTTTTCATCAATCTCATTGTTTCGCTTACTAAAATGATTCCTCTTCCCGCAGGATTGGAATCGCTAAGACATTCTCAGGAAGCAACAGAGAAACTGATTAAGTCTTTCTTCTCAAAAAATTCCTGGACTCATTTTGCCATACTTTTATTAGTGTTAGCTGCCTTGCCTGCTATAGCCGAGGAGCTTTTTTTTAGAGGAGTGATTCAGAACTTATTGCAAAAAACATCATTAGGAACTATAGGTGCAATAGTAATCAGCGCATTGAGTTTTAGCCTGATGCACTTGGAGTTCGATAATTTTTTTGCTATTTGGTTTATGGGAATTGTATTGGGCTATTTGTATTTTGTTACACAAAATCTTTGGGTGTCAATTATTGCCCATTTCATTAACAATGCCGGTATGATTACCATGAAATATGCTTTTATCAACGGAATACTCGAAGCCGATTTGAGTGAATCCGATGAAGTATCTGTTCCTTACACGCTCGTAGCAGGCTTAGTCATGTTTGCATTACTTTATTATCTGTCAAAAACAAAAGGGAAATTCCTCCACACTAAAAATTTTACTCATGAATAATTTTATTGTTAGGCTCACAACCGGATTGATAGGCGCAGCTATTATCATTGCAGGTTTTTTCTGGAGTAAACTCTTTTACCTGGGGTTTACCTCAGTAGTACTCGTTGGCGGATTGTGGGAATATTACGGCATGTTTGAACAATCTCGAAAAGCTGATGGCAAGTTGTTTTTAAAGTATAAATATATAGTGACCATCTTGGCGCTATTGATGCATTTGTGGTCTTTCCTGCTGAATCACAGATATAATTACACAGACTTTGCTGTTTTCTTCCCAGCCTTGATTTTTGTGATTTTTATCCTGGAGTTATATTCAAAAGCGGAGAAGCCGTTTGAAAATATTGTATGGAATGTGCTTGCTCTTATCTATTTATTGATGCCAATTCTATTGTTGAACAAGTTGTATTTTGATCAGGGAAAACTCTTTGTGATGGCCTTTATCTTTATGACCTGGTTCTATGACTCCTTTTGCTATATTTTTGGTTCGTTGGTCGGCAGAACAAAGCTTTTGGAGCGAGTTTCTCCTAAAAAGACATGGGAAGGACTTATTGGAGGCGTTGTGTTTACATTGATATTAGGTTATTATTTCGAGACTTTTCTGGGTCTTGTATCAGCTACTTTCCCAAGTTTCAATCTTGTTGTACCTCGCTTTTCCCAAATGCAATGGGTTTTTCTATCCGCTGTTATAATTTTGGGTAGCACCTATGGCGATTTAGTAGAGTCGCTATTAAAGAGAAGTGTGGGTGTCAAAGATTCAGGCTCTGCTATTCCGGGTCATGGGGGTTTTTTGGATAGATTAGATGCTTTGCTTATAGGAATCCCTTTTGTAGTATTGGGGGTTTGGCTGGCAGACCAAGCAAATAGTATATCATTGATAATTAACTACTTAAAGTAAAAAGCTTTATTTTGGGGTTTTCTTTTGTAAATTTGCTTTTTAAGTCTTTAATGACTAAAAAATAAAGCATGTCCAGACAAAAAGTTTCCATACATAAAGAAGGCCACGATTTTATTCTAATCATCGGGGCGATACTGCTCTTGATAAATATTCTAATTGCATTTGTTGCCAAGAGCGCTTTGCTCTCTGTCACACTTGCTCTTGCGTCTTCATTTATCTTTTTCATGGTTGGCTATTTTTTCAGAATCCCTCACAGAGAAATGTTTTTGGATGATGGGAAAATAATAGCTCCTGCCGATGGCAAAGTGGTAGTGATTGAACAGGTTCACGAAGGAGAATACTTTAATGACAACAGGATACAGGTATCCATTTTCATGTCTCCCACCAATGTTCATGTAAACAGAAGTCCAATTAGCGGAGTAGTGAATTATCAGAAATATCATCCCGGAAAGTATTTAGTGGCTTGGCACCCTAAGTCTTCTGAGAAGAATGAACGCAATACTGTGGTTATCAAAAATGACAGTATAGAAGTTCTTATCAGGCAGATAGCCGGAAAACTGGCACGCAAAATCAGATATTATGTGGAAGAAGGCGATCAGATAAATCAGGCTAATGAATTTGGGTTCATTAAGTTTGGATCAAGGGTTGATTTGTTTTTGCCAATTGGCACTAAAATCAATGTTGACCTGAAACAAAAAGTAAAAGGGGGCATTACGGTAATTGGAACTCTTCCGGCAAAAAAATAACACTAAAACAAAAAAGCAAATGAAAAAAGCACTTTCACTGATTGCTATAGTAGTTCTCGCCTTCAATGTAGTAGTTGCTCAGCAACAAGAAGTGGCAAAAGAAAAGCCTGCATGTTTTGCAAATAAAGAAGCTTGTGCAAATCACAAAGCTGGTCATGCAGATGGCAAAGCTTGTTGCAAAGTAGAACACAAAGAGTGCAAAAAGAAATGCGACAAAAATTGTACTAAGTCATGTTGCGCGAAAGCTTCAACATCAGCAGATGCAGCTACTCCTGCAAAACAAGGTTGTACTGGACACTGGTCGGAAGGACACGAACACGGTCATGAGCAAGCAGCCCCTAAAAAATAATTTAAGCCCTTATTTATAAAAGAATAGCTGCGCAAATGAGCGGCTATTCTTTTTAACTGACAGCTGTTTTATTTATTTAACTGTCCGTTTATCCATTCTTTTATGTCTGTCAAAACCTTGGTTCTATCTGGTTCAGGTTCGTTGTGTAACTCATGATAAAAGCCCGGATAGCTTACAAAAGTTATCAGATGTTTAGGAGATTGCTGAGCAAAGGACACAGAACCTGCATAGGAAATCAACTTGTCATCAGTGCCATGCATTACAAGCAATGGGGTATTTAACTTTCCAGCGTTTTCCATAGCCCAATAGCCTGCTTCGAATGTTTCGAGAAAAGTGCCGGCTGTTGCCTGATTATGAACCAGTGGATCCTCATTATATTTTTTCACTTCAGCAGCATCGCGCGATAAAGCATTTGTATCTAAATCTGCTTTTTCAGGAAAGGCAGGATAAATATTGCGCATTATTTTTGCCAAAATAATTTTGAATTTTGGCGGTTCAAAACCAAGTTTCAGCCAAGGAGCTGTTGCAATGGCACCTTTAATAGCAGGTTGTCTTCTAAGAATATAATTAAGTACGACATTCCCGCCCATGCTATGTCCCCACAAAAATACCGGAATATTGGGTTGTAATTTTTTTGCCTCTTCGATGAGTGTGCCTACAGCATCCAATGATGCGTTATAGGAGGGCGAAAACCCTCTTGTGCCTTCCGTTTTTCCATGACCAAACTGGTCAATAGCTATCACAGAAATATCATTTGAATTTAAAAAGGCTGCGGCTCTCTCGTATCGTCCTCCATGTTCTGCAAAGCCGTGTACGATACAAACTATGGCTTTAGGATGGGCTGCCAGCCACGCCTGAGCATGAATTTTCTTACCTTCTTGAGTCCAGTTAACAACAGTGTTGCTCATTTTTTTGTATTAAAATTTAATTCAAACTAATACAGTTTGAAAATTGTACTTTTAAAAATAAACTTCTTTATTCAAAAAAACATCAAATATTAATCTTTATCTTAACTCTGTTTTTTTGTAATCAAACAAAGACGTTTTCAAAAGTCATTATTCATTGTAAATGATAATCAAATGAGAAGCATGCTGAAAGTAATTTTACTCATTGTCCTTCTCCCTGTGTTATATGTGGCAGGGAATATGCTTGTTGCGGTAGTAACAAAATATAAACCCAAGGCTGTAGAGGATTTAGAAGTGAATCCCGCTATAACTCCGGTTTCGGAAACCACTCAGGAAGATTCTGTGTTAAAGTTTTTGATTTGGAATATCGGCTATGGAGGATTAGGCGCAGATGTTGATTTTTTCTATGATGATGGGAAAATGGTAATCACTCCCGAGCCCTTGGTCAAAAAATATATTGATGGAATTTATGAGACTATTGATAAATATAAAGATTACGATTTTTTGCTTTTACAGGAAGTTGATATCAACAGCAAAAGAAGTCATAATATCAATATCGTTGAAGGCAT
>CANHIG010000054.1 GCA_947461105.1 Bacteroidota bacterium
GATGCTCCTGCTATTTTGCCCGTTCGTTGCGACACTGGTTTAATAGTAATAAACGTGAAAAATTGCGACACTACTGCCACCGCTAATAGAGCTCCTACAGCTCAGTTAGATGTAGTGATAGCGATAGAAGACGGAGGTTCTTTGCCTTTTAATCCTACCAGCAACGACACTGACCCCGATGGCGATCCTCTAACATGGACACCTGTTTTTGGTCCATTGCAAGGAACTATTGTGCAATCAGGAAACCAATGGAGATACTTTGGCAATCCAAATGTGAATGGTGCAGATGCCATGCCTTATCAGGTTTGTGACAATGGAAATCCAAAGCTATGTGCATTTAGTGTAGTAACATTTGTAATATCTCCTGTAAACGATCCTCCTGTCGCTAAAAATGATTCTCTAATTACTGTACCTGATAACACTACAACACCAATTCCTGTTTTGCAAAATGATTCAGATCTTGATGGTGACCCGTTGAACATCAAGCGTGTTTTTTCCCCTTCTCATGGAAAAACAGAGATAATCAGCAATGA
Source organism: Bacteroidota bacterium (assembly GCA_947461105.1). Classification (GTDB taxonomy): domain Bacteria; phylum Bacteroidota; class Bacteroidia; order Chitinophagales; family LD1; genus CALAYL01. The sequence goes on from CANHIG010000054.1 coordinate 534, forward strand.
GATTTATTATACACCTGATAAGGATTACTTGGGTCTTGATGGTTTTAGATATCAAATTTGCGACAGCTCAAATGCCTGCTCTACCGCCAATGTATATCTCAATGTGGTATTTGTAAATGACGCCCCTATAGCAATAGATGATTCTATAAAAATCAATGATGTACAGACTTCAGTGTTGGCAGATGTTTTGAAAAACGACTATGATTTGGAAGGAGATACATTCACAATTTCAAATGTGACAGCAGGAACGCTAGCTACAGCTACAATCATTGAAAAAGACGGTAAACAATATCTGCAAATCGAGAAAATATCTAAAACAGATTGTGGTATGGATCTGCTTACTTACGCCATCTGCGGATTAGGGGGATGTAGTACAGCAAATGTAAAAGTGAAAGTAGTTTGTCCTTTTGGTGGTAATCTGCCTCAAGGATTTTCTCCGAACGGAGATGGAGTGAATGACAAGTTGGTTATTAGTAATTTGGATGATTTTCAGCCTGTTCAACTAATTGTTTACAACAGATGGGGACATCCGGTATTCGAATCACAAGAGTATCTGAATGATTGGGACGGCAAAGCGCAGTCAATCAATCAACCGCTTCCTGATGGGACTTATTTTTATACTATTCGTCTCAATGACGACAGAAAATACAACAACTTCCTGGAGATAAGGAGGTAGTAATAAAATCACTTTCAAGAAATGAGAAAAGGGATTAGCTTTATGCGAAATCCCTTTCTCATTATATGAAACTTGAAAAAGTTTTTTGGGCGCTAACAACAGCTGTTATTGCAGCACTTCTCATCCCTTCATTGATAAAGGATGATATGTTTCTAGATGGGGTAACGTATGCTGCAATTTCAAAAAACAATGGGCTGGGAAGCTTTTGGCAACCGCATTATACACAAACCAAGGATGCTGCTTTTTACGGTCATCCCCCTTTAGTGTTTGGTATTCAATCTTTGCTCTTTTCTGTATTGGGAGAGAGTCTTTATGTTGAACGTTTTTATACCTTTCTTACTGCTATTCTTACCGCTTTGGGAATTGCACTTTGCTGGAGGTTGTTTTTTAATGGTAGTGAACTCAAAAAGTACTCATGGTTACCTGTTTTGCTATGGATAACAACCCCTCTAGTACTTTGGGCAAATAAAAATAACATACTTGAAAATACGCTCGGGGTGTTTACTATATTCTCTGCTTACTTCATTACTAAATCACTAATGAATAAAAGTGGATTGGACATGTTTCTTGGCAGTTTACTGATAGTGTTGGCCTTTTTATCTAAAGGTCCGGTTGGGTTATTTCCATTAGTTGCTCCTTTTGTTTTTATTGTTGTTTACGGCTTTCAGAATAGTAATCGCACTTTTATAACTGCTTTTTCTGTTGTGGTTATCACAGTTTTATTATTTACGGGATTGTTCATTTTTATTCCTGAGTCGAAAGCAAATATAGTCTCTTATCTTTCTATTCAATTGCTTCCAGCTATTTCCAGTCATGGAGAAGCTACAACAAATAATCGTTTTTCGATTTTGCTGGATTTATGTATTGAACTTCTTGTTGCAATATTACTCCTTGCAGGTTTTTGTTTTCAGCAATGGAAGAACACAAAAAAAGTTAGTCTTCAAAATCAAAAGACTGCGCTTTACTTCCTGTTAATCGCAATCGCTGCTGCTTTACTATTGATTGTTTCTTTGAAACAACGTAAGTATTATCTGACCCCTTCCATTCCATTTTACATCATGGCAGTGAGTGCATTAATAGTTCCACAAGTCAGAAGCTTTATGGCGATGTTATCAGAATCTGCTAAATCATGGTTGCTTAGAATTTCTTATGCTGCTTTGGTGGGTGTTTTTTTGTTTGCTGTTCTTCGATTTGGAAAATTCGTAAATGAAAAACCTCTGATTGCAGATGCCTACGCTATTTCTATAGTAATACCTCAAGGAAGTGTTATCGCTGCAAATACTGATGTGGCTCAGGATTGGCGTTTGGTAGCGTATCTGGCGCGAATTGGATATCTAAGTATTGACGATAAGAATACGCATGAATACTTTCTGAAAAGGAAATCAGATAATTCAGTTTTAAATTCAGAGTCAAATTATACGGAGTTGGACTTAGGGTTAAATGCATATCGGCTATACAAAATGAAGTGAGTAACGAAAAACTATTTTCCAATCCATCTAATGAGATCCTGCACTTTGTTCACCGCCACTATTTCTATTTTTTGTTTTGATGAGCCACTTGCTTTCCCGTTGTATCCTGAGATAAATATTTTTTTAAAGCCAAGTTTCTCTGCTTCTGCAATTCTTTGCTCTATGCGGCTTACAGCTCTTACTTCTCCGCTCAATCCTACTTCTCCCGTAAAGCAATAATTTGGGGATATAGCAATATCTTCATAAGAGGAAATTAAGGCAGCTACTACACCCAAGTCTATTGCAGGGTCGTCCACTCTTATTCCTCCAGCGATGTTTAGGAAAACATCTTTCACACCAAATCGGAATCCTATTCTCTTTTCTAAAACAGCTAATAACATGTTTAATCTTCGCACATCGAAGCCTGTTGCTGAACGTTGAGGGGTTCCGTAAAATGCAGGAGAAACCAAAGCTTGAGTTTCTATCAGAAATGGCCGCATCCCTTCCATCATAGAGGCAATGGCAATTCCGCTTGGCTGCTCTTCGCGTGTGGTTAAAAGTATTTCAGATGGATTCAACACTTCTCGGAGTCCGTCTCCGAGCATTTCATAAATACCGATTTCCGATGCCGACCCAAATCTGTTTTTGAGCGTACGCAAAATTCTGTAACTGTAATTTCTATCGCCTTCAAATTGTAAAACTGTGTCAACAATATGTTCCAAAAGTTTTGGTCCCGCAATCGAGCCATCTTTGGTGATATGACCAATCAGAAAAATCGGAGTGTTGGTTTCTTTTGCAAAGCGTTGAAACTCTCCCGTGCATTCCCTGATTTGAGATACAGAACCCGGTGGCGATTCTACATGCGATGAGTGAAGCGTCTGCACAGAATCTACTATGATTAAATCGGGCTGAAGCGCATCTGCTTGTTTCAGAATATTTTGCGTATTTGTTTCTGCATAAATAAAACACTTATCGCCTGGTGGAGCAATTCTCTCCGCACGCATTTTGATTTGCATTTCACTTTCCTCTCCGCTTACGTATAGAATTTTTCTAGCAGAAAGTTTCAGCGCGAGCTGCAACATCAATGTAGATTTTCCGATGCCCGGCTCACCTCCAATCAATATCAATGATCCGGGTACAATTCCACCTCCCAGTACTCTGTTGAGTTCAGAGTCTTCTGTAATGATACGTTCAATATTTTGGCGTTCTACCTGCTTCAGCAGAATCGGTTTTGATTCTCTTTTTGTAGAAAAAGATTTTGATGAAATTTTAGTTTCTTCTTTTTCTATCACTTCCTCCACATACGTATTCCATTCGTTGCAAACCGGACATTTGCCGACCCACTTTGCTGATTGCGCACCACAGCTTTGACAGAAGTATGCAGATTTTATTTTTGACATCGTATATTTTGAATGGAACTAAACTTAGCTAAAATCTTATATTTTGCTTACTTAGCAAAAAGAAAATTATTATGGGCGATTCAAAACTTGGTGTAGGTTACAGAATTCAGCACCCGAAATTTGGAAGAGGTGTGATTGTAGAGATGGATGCTGCATATTATACTATCTGGTTTGCCGATGGCAATGGCACACGAGCTATTGACAGAGAGTTTGACGGCTTGATGGTTTTGGAAAAGTAATTTTGGATATTGACCCCATTACATTGTCTGATATAGAAAGAGCAATACGAAATGTGATTGATGAGAAAAGTGATATTCAGCAATTGGTAGATTTGGCCTCGAAGTGGAATGGCGGCAAACTGATTCTGCAACCTACCGATAACTCTTTGCAAGGTAAAGAAATACCTTTGGAGACATTCTTTCACAAGATAGTGATGCTGCGCGACCGGCTGCGCGTGTTGGAGCAAAAAATCAATTCACATAAAGTACTTACCGATGAGGAGAAAGTGGATTTACAACAATACATCACCAGAATATACGGCTCGCTGACTACTTTTATGTGCTCTTCAAAAATTCTGATGATTACTTTAAAGGAGCAGGAGGGAGGGATTTTGAGAGACGAATTTATATCATTAGGGTAAAACAAAAAAGGCGTCTTATTCAGAACGCCTTTCTATTTATCAAATTGAAATTTCCAATTACTTAACGCCTAATGCTACACGCTTGAATGCAGTAACAGTAAGACCTTTTTCTGCTTCGCCTAAAACCTGGCTAACAGTTTTGCTGCCATCTTTCACAAAAGCCTGAGAAAGCAGTGTGTTTTCTTTTACAAAAGTATTTGCTGCACCCTCAGCAATTTTATCTAAAATGTTTGCCGGTTTGCCCGCAGCTACAGCTTTTTCTTTTGCAATAGCTACTTCTCTGTCTATTACATCCTGAGCTACTCCTGCTTTGTCTACAGCGATTGGATTCATAGCAGCTACTTGCATAGCTACATCTTTTCCTGCGTCTGCATTTGCTGCAGATACCGGGTTATTTAATCCAACCAATACACCAATTTTATTTCCTGCATGATTGTAGGCAATAATTCCTTCAGCGTTCAATACTTCGTATGCTGCTAGTTGGATTAACTCTCCGATTGCAGATACCTTCTCCTGGATTTTATCGCCAATTTTCACGCCATCCAAAGTAAGACTCAATATATCTTCTTTTGTTTTAGCACCAGCTGCAAGTGCAGCATTTGCAATAGAGTATGCGAAAGCACGAAAATCTTCGTTTTTAGAAACAAAATCTGTTTCGCAAGAGATGTAAGCTACAACACCTGATTTGCCATCAGCTGTGGTCAAAGCTACTATACATCCTTCTGTAGATTCTCTACCTGCTCTCAACTCAGCTATTTTAGCACCTTTTTTTCTGAGGTAGTCAAATGCCGCCTGAATATCTCCGTTAGATTCAGTCAGAGCTTTTTTGCAATCCATTAATCCGGCACCTGTCATAGTGCGCAATTCGTTTACTTGTGCTGCTGTAATTTGCATGTTTTTACGTTTTCTATTTAGTTAAATGTTTTTTAAAAAAAAACTTGCCAAGTGATGTGCTTGGCAAGTGGTTATTTTGAGTTTATTTCTTAGTGGCTGTTTTTCCTCTTCCACCGCCTGCTGGTGTTCGCTTTCTGCCCGCACCTGCTCCTTTTTTACGATCTGCGTCTCCGCCTTCAGTGTCAGTGTCGAATCTGATTCTTTCAGCTGTTTCTTCTTCTGTTTCGTCATCTTTCACATCAGTAGCTCTTTCTGCAAGACCTTCTGCTATAGCATCAGCTATAAAGTTTGTGATTACAGATATTGATTTTGAAGCGTCATCATTTCCAGGTATTGCAAAGTCAACTTTAGTAGGATCGCAATTGGTATCTACCAATCCGAAAGTATTGATGTTCAATCTTTGTGCTTCTTTCAAAGCGATATGCTCATGACCTATATCAATCAAAAATACTGCAGCTGGTACTCTGTTCAAGTTAGCGATACCACCAAGTACACGCTCCATTTTCTCTTTTTCACGAGAAAGAACCAATTTTTCTTTCTTAGTTACGCTGTTCAATGAAGTGTCAGCAAGCATTTTGTCAATACTTTGCATTTTCTTGATTGATTTGCGAATGGTGCTGAAGTTAGTAAGCATTCCTCCCAACCATCTGTCGGTTACGAAAGGCATATTTACTCTTGCCGCAGCTTCACGCACCACTTCTTTAGCTTGTTTCTTGGTAGCAACAAACAAAACTTTTTTTCCTGCTTTAGCTATTGACTTGGCAGCAGCAGCAGCCTCATCTAATTTTTCAGCTGTTTTGTTTAGGTCTATTACATGTACCCCTTTTTTTTCTGCGAAAATATAAGGTAACATTTTAGGGTTCCACTTTCTTCTAAGGTGACCATAGTGTACTCCTGCGTCCAATAAGTCTTGATGTGATATTTTTGACATTGTCTTCTCTTTAAATTTTGATTCAAACAAATATTAACGTTTAGAGAACTGCTCTTTCTTACGCGCTTTGCGCAAACCTGTTTTCTTTCTCTCCACCACTCTCGAATCTCTGCGCAGGTATTTGCCTTTTTTCAGTATTGCCCTGTTTTCTTCATTGTCTTTAACCAATGTACGAGCGATACCTAAAACGATAGCTTCAGCTTGTCCTTTTACTCCACCACCGGAAACATTCACAGTGATATCGTATTTGTCTGCAGCAGCAGCTTCATTCAAAACGGCTTCAATCTTTCTTTGCAAATGCTCTACAGGAATAAATTCCTTGTATTCTTTACCATTGATAATGATAGAACCTTTACCTGGAGCAATCGTAACTCTCGCTACGGCAGACTTTCTACGGCCTACTGCTATGATATTCTTACTCATATATTATATAGCTTTTGGTTTTTGTGCAGCGTGCGGATGTTCAGCTTCTGCATAAACAAATAGTTTTTTGTACATCTGGCGACCTAGTGAATTTTTAGGCAACATTCCTTTCACGGCCAATTCGATTAGCTCGTTAGGGTTTTTAGCCAAAATATCCTTAGGTGCACGGTGGCGCTGACCTCCCGGGAAACCTGTGTAGTGAACTCTATCTTTAGTGTTCATCTTGTTTCCTGTTAATCTCACTTTACCGCTATTCACCACTACCACATAATCTCCACAATCAGCGTTTGGTGTGAAAGTAGGTTTATGTTTACCTCTCAATATAGAGGCGATTTTTGTTGCCAAGCGACCAAGCGTTGCATTTTCGGCATCGAAAATGTACCACTCGCGATTCACTTCGTGTGCGGCAACTGATTTTGTTTTGTAACTTAATGCGTCCATTGTATTTGTTCTTATGTTTTCTAAAAACGGATTGCAAAGTTAGATTTACCCCTCTATTTACCAAATATTTAGCGGCATAAATTTTATCACACCCTTGCAACTAATTGATAATCAATATAAAAATCGATAATATTTTTTTAGTCAATGGCAATAATCAGCTATCATAAATCATTTTTGCTGCTTTTCAGCTATAATTGGAGATGAATTGGAGCAAACAGATTTTGTTTCAGGTGGCTTTTGGACTTGGAATTTTACTCTTGCTATTTGTCCATAATGGGAGCATTAGCCTTTGGGATCAGGATGAGGCTGCCTATGCTGGCTTTGGTTTTCAGATGCTTAAAACGGGCAAATATCTAATACCTGAATTCTTTTGGTCGGAGGTGCACCGGAAGACTCCTTTGTTGTTCTGGGAAATTGCAGCCTTATTCAGATTATTCGGGCTCAATGAATTTGCGCTTCGATTACCCAATGCATTATCTGTCCTTACTACAATTATTGCAGTGTTCTTTTTTTCTAAAGAAATTTTTGACAAACAAAAGGCATTCGTGATAGCGGCTGTTTTGGCTACTTCTTTCCTGGTAGTAGTGTTGGCCAAAATAGCCGTGACAGATGCTGGAGTTTTAATGTATTGCACCCTTTGTGCAATATCATTATACTTTATTTTGCAAAAGACTTCTAATTGGTGGGTATTTCTTTTTTGGATTTCATTCGCATTAGGTTTACTGCAAAAAGGCCCACCTGTTGTAATTTTCAGCCTAGTTTTTTTTATAGCGCTTGCCGTATTTCATGCTGATAGAAAGGCATTATTATTTTTAAAACCTTGGTTTGGTTTGCCATTGGCCATACTGCCTTTTTTATACTGGTTAAATCTAACGTATCAGTCAGAAAGTGGGGCTGATTTTATCTCATGGTTTGTTGATTGGTATATCCTTAAGCGGATAAATAGTAGTGTGTTTGGGCAAACTGGTCCTCCGGGCACTCACCTGATTTTTATGGCACTTAGTTTTTTACCTTACTTCATGTTTTTTCCACAAGCTCTTTGGGTTGGGATGCACGATTTATTTAAACGAAAAGATCCGAATGCCATTTTCTTTGGATGTTGGTTGGTTGCCGGTTGGTTGTTTTATGAAATTTCGCCTAGTAAACTGCCTACTTATGTTATAGCAGCGCATATTCCTGTTGCTTTTTTAATTGGCAACAAGATGGTTGATTTATCAGCCGCAAAATTCAATCCTAAAAAAGTTTTCGTACTACTTCAGTATTTATTGTTGGGATTAATTTCAGTTGCAATTTTTGTGTTACCGTTTATACTGAAATTTGGGATTGAGTTCAAAATACTTTTTGCAATCTCGGCTTCAGTATTAATTCTGTTTCTTTTTCTAAGCTATTATTTTGGATACAGACAACGCAACATCCTTTGGCTGCTGGGATTTGGTTTGGCTTTGCAGCTTATTGTCTGGGTTGTATTAATGCCAAAAGTAGATAAATTGAAAGATGCGACTAAACAAGTAGCTATTTATCTAAAATCCGAATTGCCCGAAAATGCTATCGTAATAATAGGCAATGATTTTGGGCGTCCACCGAGCTTGCCTTTTTACCTGATGCAGCATTTTGATGATGTTAGAGAGCAGAAAGATTTAGAATTGCTTTGGTCGCTCTATAATTCTATGCAACAGGGGGCATTAATTCTTAACAAGGAACAATATGATTTTTTCAAAATCAGAAACCAAGCAATTATTTGCAGACAATTCAGTTCATTTTTAACTGACCGCAAAGAGCGATCAGATTATTATGTGGTAGTACAATATTAAAGCCTTTCCGCAAAATCAATATCCTAAATTCGGTCTCAGCCAGCGTTCCATTTCTGCTACAGTTAATTCTCTGCTCGCAGCAACAGCGGCAACCTGATCTTGTAAGATTTTCCCTACCCCAAGATACTCAGCTTTTGGATGAGCAAAATAAAATCCTGAAACTGCTGCTGTAGGATACATGGCAAAACTCTCAGTGAGTTTAATATCTATATTTTTTTCTACATCAAGTAGCTTCCAAATTGTTCCTTTCTCTGTGTGATCGGGGCAAGCAGCATAGCCTGGTGCCGGACGCATACCCTGATATTTCTCTTTCACCAACTCTTCATTGGTCAAGTTCTCATTAGCGGCATAACCCCAGAATTCTTTACGGACTCTTTCATGAAGTCTTTCAGCAAGTGCTTCAGCAAGCCTGTCAGCAAGTGCTTTGAGCATAATGCTTTCATAGTCATTGTGGTCTTTTTCAAATTCCGCTAACTTCGTTTCAATTCCGATTCCTGCAGTCACTGCAAAAGCGCCAATAAAATCTCCATTTGGTGAGATGAAATCACTCAGACATTTATTACTGCTCTCACCTTGCTTTTTTGTTTGCTGGCGAAGAAAATGAAACTGATTAATCTGTTTTCCGTTTTTCAAAATTAAAACTTTTTCATCATCAGCTTTAGCTTCAAAAATCCCGAATACCGCTTTGGCTGTCAGCCATTTTTCATCAATGATTTTGCGTAGCATTTTTTGCGCATCATCAAAAAGTTTTTTTGCTTCAGCGCCATAATGTTTGTGTTCGAAAATTCTCGGGTAGACGCCACTCAATTCCCATGTAGAAAAGAAAGGCGACCAGTCAATATATTTGGTTAGTTCTTCAATCGGATAATCTTCAAATACTTTTACGCCAGTAACATTCGGCTTAAAGATTTGAGAATTGTCGCTCCAATCAATTTGCAGTTTATTGGCTCTGGCTTCTTCTAACGTGATATAGCTAACATCGCTTTTTCTGTTAGCAAACTCATCACGCATAGTATCGTATTCTGATTTGATTTCTTTTTGGAATACTTCACTCTGGTCTTCGCTGAGCAATTTGCTTGCCACTGCCACACTTTTTGAAGCATCCAAAACATGTACTACAGTTCCAGAAAATGATGGAGCAACTCTCACTGCGGTATGAATTTTTGAAGTAGTAGCACCACCAATCATTAATGGTTTTTTGATTCCGAGTCTTTCCATTTCGGCTGCTACAAATACCATTTCATCCAGCGATGGTGTAATCAATCCACTAAGTCCTATAATATCTACATTTTGTTTTACGGCTTCTTCAAGGATTTTCTCACAAGGAACCATCACCCCCAAATCAATAATCTCGTAGTTATTACATGCAAGCACCACTCCAACAATATTTTTTCCAATATCATGAACATCACCTTTTACGGTAGCCAAAAGAATTTTGCCTTGCACCTGAACCGATTGAGAAGTTTTCTTCTCTTCCTCAAGAAACGGTTGTAAATACGCCACCGCTTTTTTCATTACTCTGGCGCTTTTCACTACTTGCGGTAAAAACATTTTTCCGCTTCCAAAAAGATCACCCACGATATTCATGCCAGCCATCAATGGACCTTCTATAACATGTATTGGTCTGCCATATTTTTGTCGGGCTTCTTCTGTGTCAATATCTATAAACTCTATGATGCCTTTCATCAAAGCATGAGCGAGCCTATCTTCAACCGCTAAGCTTCTCCATGCTAAATCTTGCGTGTCTTCTTTTTTGCCTGATTTTTTTACACTTTCTGCAAATGTAAGAAGCCGCTCTGTAGCATCTTCTCTTCTGTCAAGTAATACATCTTCTACGTGCTCCATCAAATCTTTTGGAATATCATCATACACTTCGAGCATCGATGGATTTACAATACCCATGTCCATACCGTTTTTGATTGCATGATATAGAAATGCTGCATGCATGGCTTCGCGCACCGTGTTATTCCCTCTGAAAGAAAACGAAACGTTGGAAACACCACCGCTTACTTTTGCATTAGGCATATTTTCTTTTATCCATTTTGTAGCTCTGAAAAAATCAAGGGCATTTTTCCTGTGCTCTTCCATTCCCGTTCCTACCGGGAAAATATTAGGGTCGAAGATGATGTCTTCAGAAGGGAACCCAATTTCCTTGGTAAGTATTTTGTAGGCTCTTTCACAAATTTCAATTCTTCTCTCGTAAGTATCTGCTTGTCCTTTTTCATCAAAAGCCATCACGATTACAGCTGCGCCATATTCCATTACTAAATGAGCTTGTCTTCTAAATTCTTCTTCCCCACCTTTCAGCGAAATAGAGTTTACTATGCCTTTACCTTGAATACATTTCAAACCTGCTTCGATAATCTCCCATTTAGATGAGTCTATCATCACAGGAACTCTGCTTATGTCAGGCTCGGAAGCAATAAGATGAAGAAACTTAACCATTGTTTCTTTTCCATCTATCATGCCTTCATCCATGTTGATGTCTATCACTTGAGCCCCACCTTCTACTTGTTCTCGCGCAACACTTAGGGCTTCATCAAATTTCTCTTCTTTGATTAGCTTAAGGAATTTTGCGGAGCCGGTTACATTGGTTCGTTCACCTACATTCATGAAATTAGATTCCGGTGTCAGCACCAAAGGTTCCAGACCACTCAATTTCATGAATTTTATCGGATGAGGAATTTGGCGTGGAGGATATTTTTTCGCCATTTCAGCAAATGCTTTGATGTGGTCTGGAGTTGTTCCGCAACAACCACCGATTATGTTTACGAAACCACTTTTCACAAAATCTTCCAATGCCTCGGCCATCATTTTCGGTGTTTCATCATACCCGCCAAATGCATTTGGCAATCCTGCATTGGGATAAGCGGAAGTGAAGCAAAGTGAAGTCTTAGAAATAGTGGCGATATGTGGTCTCATATCTTTTGCGCCAAGGGCGCAATTTAAACCCACAGAAAAAGGCTTTATATGTGCCACAGAAATATAAAATGCCTCAGGTGTTTGTCCGCTAAGCGTTCGCCCACTGGCATCTGTAATAGTACCCGAAATCATGATAGGCAAATCAGTGCTTTTTTCTCTTTGCACTTTGTCAATAGCAAATAAAGCAGCCTTAGCATTAAGGGTGTCAAAAATCGTTTCTACCAAAAGAATATCAACGCCTCCTTCAATCAGCGCCTTGGTTTGTTCTTCATAAGCATTCACTAATTCATCAAAGGAAATAGCTCTGAACCCAGGATTATTAACGTCAGGAGAAAGAGATGCTGTGCGGTTTGTAGGGCCGAATGCTCCTGCCACAAATCGTTGCTCACCCGGATTTTCTCTCATAAAATCCACGCAGGCTTTTTTTGCAATAACAGCTGAATCATAATTGATTTTATAAACCTCAGACTCCAGACCATAGTCGGCTTGTGCAATCCAGGTTCCGCTGAAAGTGTTGGTTTCTATAATGTCCGCTCCTGCTTCCAAATAGGCCTTGTGAATATCATAAATAATATCAGGCTGAGTCACTGAAAGCAAATCATTATTGCCTTTCAGGTTTTTTGAGTGGTCTTTGTATTCATTCCCCCTGAAATCATCTTCAGTCAGCGTATGTCGCTGAATCATGGTACCCATTGCACCATCCAGAATCAATATTTTTTTTGCCGCAAGTGCATGCAGTTTTTCTTTAATGCTCATACTAAGCTTTAATTATTTTTTGTTTTTCCAGAAGTGGGAGTTGGGAGTAGCTTACGCTTCTTATCTCTCAGGAATTGGCACCTTCCTTGCCTCTCGGCTTGGGGTTGTCAAGACTTCATCGGGCCTGTCCCTCCGTCTTTCTGGATAAAAATATGTTTAAGAACTGGCGCAAACATAATTATATTCACGTGAAATAAAAAACCTTTTATGCGAACACATCTTATCACACTTTGTTTATGTTTTGCACTGTTTTCTTGCGCTCCTAAAAAGCCGTTATCCAACTCAGTGCCGGCTGCTGCTAACGGGGGTGTTTTAATTGAACCTCAGGTTGAGGCATGTATAAAATCCAAATGGATTTTGGTTTCTATAAAAGGCTTGATTACGGAGAAAGCACTTGAGGAAAGTGGCATTAGAAGGCCATTTTTATTAATTAAAGATAAGGTTTCAGGCTTTACAGGCTGTAATAATATGATGGGTAGCAGTGTGGAGATAGTAAAGAACAGTATCAAGTTTTCCAACATGGCAACAACAAAAAAAATGTGTGCCGGGAAGGCAAACGAAATCGAAAAAGGTTTTCTGGCAACACTTCAAAAGGCCAATAAATTTGAGATAAATAATGGACTGTTGATTTTGTTTGAAGGAGAGAAAAAGCTGGCGGAGTTTAAAGCAGCTCAATAGAATAATTTTTGGAATAGGAATTAATGTATTTCTTTGCGCACTTAAAATAAAGCGATTTAATGAAAGTAACAGAGCATTTGGCAAAAGCAAACGGGAAAACACTTTTCTCTATTGAAGTATTGCCACCGCAAAAGGGCAAAACATTGGATCATCTGGTGAGTGTGATTCAGCCATTGATGGAGTTTAATCCTCAGTTTATTGATGTTACTTACCATCCTGAAGATGTATTATATAGAAAGCGTGAAGATGGTTTGATGGAGGAAGTGCCGCTGCGTAAAAGACCCGGAACAGTGGGTATTTGCGCTGCATTGAAAGGTAAGTTTGGAGTGGACACTGTGCCGCATTTAGTATGTATTGGTTTCACTAAAGAAGAGACGGAAGATGCTTTATTTACTCTCGGATATTTGGGAATAGATAATGTACTTCTGCTTAAAGGTGATCCTGCGAAAAGTCCCGCTGCAAATATAAAGAACGGTTATGCCTATGCTTCTGATTTGGTGAGTCAGGTTGCTTTGATGAATAAAGGAATTTTTCTTCATGAAGAAACCGAGAATGAATGGAAGACGGATTTCTGTATTGGCGTTGCGGGTTATCCCGAGAAGCATTTTGAAGCACCAAATCTGGCAACAGATTTAAAAAATTTGAAACGTAAGGTTGATGCAGGTGCAGACTATGTGGTCACTCAATTCTTCTTTGATAACAAGTACTTTTTTAATTTTGTAGCTAAAGCGCGTGAGGCTGGAATTAATGTGCCTATTATTCCGGGTATTAAACCCCTGCAAACCGCAAAGCAACTCTCCATTCTGCCAAGCAAGTTTTACATTGATTTACCGGAAGATCTGGTATCGGCTGTAGAAAAATGTAAAGATGAAAAGCAAGTACGTCAAGTAGGTATTGAGTGGGCTATTCAGCAGTCTAAAGAATTAAAAGCAGCCGGAGTTCCTTGTTTGCACTACTATACGATGAGTCGCAGTGAGCCGACTATTGCTATTGCGAAAGCCGTTTTCTAAACAGCATTTGCACAAGCCATGCCATCCATTGCGGCACTTACAATTCCACCTGCATATCCTGCGCCTTCACCGCAAGGTAAAAGGTTAGTTATTTGAGGATGGCGAAAAGTTTCTTTTGCTCTTGGAATCCGAACCGGACTGCTGGTGCGGCTTTCCACACCCACCAATACAGCTTCATTAGTTCTATAGCCGCGCATCTTTTTTCCGAAGTCAATAAATCCTTCCCTCAAACTTTTTGAAATAAATTCAGGCAAAATAGTCTCTAAGTCCGCACTGATTAATCCAGGTAAATACGAATTTCGGGGAAGATTTTGAGATGATTTTTTTTGAATAAAATCTTCCATTCTTTGCGCGGGAGCCTGTACATTTCCTGTGGCAGAAAATGCTTTTTGCTCCACCTGCTTTTGAAACTCCAATGCAGCCAATGCGCCATGTTTTTCATATTGCTGCCAGTTTTCAGGCTCCACAGTTACCACAATACCGCTGTTGGAGTATGGCCCATTTCTTTTGCTCGAACTCCATCCGTTCACTACGACTTCATTGTTGTCTGTGGCTGCCGGGGCAATCACACCACCCGGACACATGCAAAAAGAAAACATGCCATGACCGCAAGCCTGAGTAACCAAGCTGTATGATGATGGGGGAAGAAATTTTCCTCTGTCCTCTTTTTTGTATTGAATAATGTCTATTAAAGATTGATGATGTTCAATGCGCACGCCAAGCGCAAATGGTTTGGCTTCAATCAAGATATTCTTTCTATGCAGCAATTCAAAAATATCGCGTGCAGAATGTCCTGTGGCAAGGATTACGTTTTGGCAAGGCATTTCATCACCATCTTCGCAAATGATTTTTACAATTTGATTGTTTTCGATTTTGAAGTCGGTAACTTTTTTAATGAAGTGTACTTCACCGCCATGTTCGATAATTGTATTGCGCATATTTTCAATAATGCGCGGCAACTTGTTTGTTCCAATATGAGGATGTGCTTCATAGCTTATTTTTTCATCCGCTCCATGCTGAATGAAAACGTCTAAAACTTTTTTTATATCGCCACGCTTGCTGCTGCGTGTATAAAGCTTACCATCGCTGTATGTTCCGGCTCCGCCTTCACCAAAGCAGTAATTGCTTTCGGGGTTTACTTTCAGTTTTTTGTGAATCTGTGCTATATCTTTCAGTCGAGTATGCACATCTTTGCCTCTTTCAAGAATTATCGGCTTTATTCCTCTTTCAAGCAATTGCAATGCAGCATAAATTCCCGCAGGTCCCGAACCGATAATGTGGCAGGTTTTTTCTTTGGCTACAGGCTTATATTGAAAAGTTCTGAGCGCTTCATCATAAGGTTCGTTAATCTTGTATAACTCAACTTTCAGTAAAACAATAATCGGAGGTTTGCGTGCATCAAGCGATTTGCGCACTAATTTCACATGAGCAACTTGCTCTTCGTCAAGCCCACTTTCTTCAATGGCTTTCTGGCGAATAGCTTCTAATGAAGCTGCTTCTTCGGGCAGCAGGCGAAGTTCTAGTGTTGTAGGCATGAGTTAGGTTTTTATCCTAAAATAATTATTTGCGAAGATAGAGAATTAAATTTGATGTATTGCTGCTGAGGAATCTACCGTTTTTTGCATCTCTATAAACAATTTATGTTCCGACTTGTATTTGTTTTCCAAAGTTGCGAAGGAGGTATTGGTTTGAGTCATTACTTTTTCAAGAATCCGCTTGGAAAATAAATTTGAAGTGATATTTATTTTATATATTTTAATTAAATATATTTTTAAAAGTTTTTTGGAATTAAAACTCACTTTTATATTTAAAATAAATTTAAAACGTTTTTTAACATTCAAGAGCACTAACTATTTTCTGATTGAATATAAATTTACGATTGCTGAAGCTATAAATCGGAAAGAAATAAACTTGATAAGAAGTATATACA
>CANHIG010000055.1 GCA_947461105.1 Bacteroidota bacterium
GGCTGCGTTAGAGAAAACCAAGATACCCTTGTTGTAATTGATGATTCCATAGTAAGAGGTACCACATTGCAGAAAAGTATTTTGAGTATTTTAGATCGATTAAGTCCAAAGAAGATTATCATTGTTTCTTCTGCACCTCAAATCAGATATCCTGATTGCTATGGTATAGATATGTCGCGCATGAATGATTTTATTGCATTCAGAGCATTGATAGAACTCATAAGGGACAATAAACTGGAACATAAAATCGATGAAGTGTACCAGTTTTGTAAAGAAGATGAAAAACTTCAAACTGCAGAGCCTGAGAATCATGTAAAGAAATTGTATGCTTTGTTTACCGTAGAGCAGATATCTACAAAAATTTCTGAGATAGTAAGGCCGAAGCAGATTTTTGCTGATGTGCAAGTGATATTCCAGACTGTGGAAAATCTTCACATTGCTTGCCCTAAAAATACAGGCGACTGGTATTTTACGGGTGATTACCCCACAGCGGGTGGTATGCGTGTAGCCAACAAAGCTTTCATGAATTATGTGGAAGGGCATAATGAAAGAGCCTACTAAACTTAAATTTTTCAACTCGTTTTATATTATTAGTTTCATAGGGAAATCAAATCTATGGAAACTCAAACTGTTGCCATTATTTTTAAAATTGCCAATGCTATTATAATGCCACAATGGTTTGCGATGGTGGTTTTACCCAATAATAAATACACCAAGCTGCTGGTCGATTCATTTGCCATTCCTTTAGGTCTGGCTGCTTTGTATGCAGTTGTTATTGGTATTTCTTTCGCCAATCCTTCGGGAGCAGGTGGTAACTTTTCGACTTTGGAAGGGGTGAAAGCGCTTTTCACAAGCGACATTGCAGTGCTTGCGGGTTGGATTCATTACTTAGCTTTTGATTTGTTAGTAGGCAGATATATTTTCAAACAAGCTGCAAAAATGAAAGCCAACCGAATTGTAGTAAGCGTTTGTTTGTTCTTCACGCTCATGTTTGGCCCGGTTGGCTTTTTAGTGTTTAGCACTTATATCTATTTGCTAAAGAAAACTACTGCTCTTACTCACTAACTCTCACTATTTCTACTTTGTGAGTTTCGATAAGCTTGCGCAGATTCATCAATGCATATCGCATTCTGCCGAGAGAAGTATTTATGCTCACATTTGAGTATTCAGCAATTTCCTTGAAGCTGAAATCAAAATAGTGACGCAGCATTACCACCTCGCGCTGCTCTTCAGGGAGCAAGTCAATGATTTCCTTGAGCTTATTTTCACTTTGCACCACATCCATGTGTCTATCCACAGGAGTGTCATCAAACTTCATGTACTTAAACAAATCATCGCCTTCGCTGGTCACGATGCCCGGATTTCGCTTGAGTTTTCTGAAATAATCTATACACAGGTTATATGATATACGCAACACCCAAGGGAGGAATTTACCCTCATCATTGTATTTGCCGGAACGCAGCGTATCAATCACTTTGATAAACGTGTCCTGAAATATATCCTCAGCCAAATACTGATCTTTAACCATCAGATAAATTGCCGTGTAAACTCTGTCTTTGTGGCGGTTTACAAGTTGCTCAAAAGCAGCCTCGCTGCCCTGCGCATAGAGTTGCAACAACTCTTGGTCGGTTAGAATGGTTTTAGACATAGCTTTCCTATTTTAGGGTGAATAAAAAAATTAGGTAGAAGCTATGTCTATAGGCAAAAGATTTATTTAAACTATTTAGTTACAATTTTCGTTCCAATAAAAACCAAGTCAGCAAAAACACAATAAAAACTTAGATTTACACTTCGTTTTTATTTAAAGGCGGGTAAAAAAGAATCTATAGCAGTTGTATTTATGAGTGAAGTTAATATTTCCAAACCGGAAATCAAAAAAAATAGCCAAGAAAAAAATAATGCCCTTTACATTAAAGGCGCCAGAGTTCATAATCTTAAGAATATTGACCTCGAAATTCCGAAGAACAAATTCGTAGTAGTGACGGGAGTTTCAGGCTCCGGAAAAAGCTCGCTGACCATAGATACAATATATGCCGAAGGGCAAAGACGCTATGTAGAAAGTCTCACCTCTTATGCCCGTCAGTTCCTGAGTAGAATGGATAAACCTGATGTAGACTACATAAAAGGACTCAGCCCTGCAATAGCTATCGAACAGAAAGTGAGCACCAGAACTACCCGTTCTACAGTAGGTTCACTCACCGAGATATACGACTACCTAAGATTATTATATGCCAGAATTGGTAAAACCTATTCGCCTGTATCAGGAAATATAGTTGCAAAACATGAAGTATCAGATGTAGTAGAGGCTATTTTAAAGCATGAAGAAGGAACAAGAACATACATCTATTTTGAATACAATACAGAGAAAAAAGTAGAAGCCGCACTTCAATTGCTTTTGCAAAAAGGATTTACAAGGGTAAGATGGAACAATGAAGCTGCTTACATAGAAGATGTATTGAAAGATGAGAAAGTAAGCAAGAGCAAAGAAAAAAGCCTCTTTGTTCTAGTAGACAGGCTTACCGTAAAAAAAGAAGATGACGATTTACGCTCTCGACTTTACGATTCTGTTCAAACTGCTTTTAATGAAGGGGCACATGAATGCACGGTAACAATCGGAGATAAAGATTATAAATACAACAATAAATTTGAGGCAGACGGCATTCAATTTGAAATTCCCAATCCATCATTTTTCAATTTCAATAATCCCTACGGTGCATGTAAAAAATGCGAAGGCTTTGGAACGGTTATGGGTATTGATGAAGAACTGATTTTCCCTGACAAATCCTTATCAGTTTATGAAGGTGTAGTAGCTCCATGGCGTGGGGAGAAAATGAGTGAGTGGGCAGAGCCATTAATCAAAAAAGGCATTTATTTCGACTTTCCCATCCATAGAGCTTATGAGGATCTGAGCGATTCTGAGAAACAATTACTTTGGGATGGCAATGAACATTTTGAAGGACTCCATAGATTCTTCAAATATCTGGAAGAGAAATCATATAAAATTCAATACCGCGTGATGCTTTCACGCTATAAAGGGCGTACCATTTGCCCGGACTGCAAAGGTTCAAGAATAAATAAAGAAGCTGCTTATGTCAAGATAAGCGGAAAGTCTATCAGCGAATTGATGCTTATGCCCATTTCTGAATTGCATGTATTTTTCGCTAAAATTTCTTTAACGCAAACTGAAAGAAAAGTATCTGAGAGAATATTGACAGAAATAAATAATCGCTTACAAACCATGATGGATGTGGGCTTGGGATATTTAGACTTAAATAGATTATCCAATACACTAAGCGGTGGCGAGACACAAAGAATCAACCTAACCAGAACGCTTGGCAGCAATCTTACATCATCGCTTTATATCTTGGATGAACCAAGCATCGGTCTTCACCAAAAAGACACAGAGCGACTAATAAAGGTGTTACGAAATTTGCGAAATCTTGGCAATACTGTAATTGTAGTAGAGCATGATGAAGATATTATGCGCGCAGCAGACCATCTGATTGACATAGGCCCCAGAGCAGGAGTACATGGCGGAGAAGTGATGTATAATGGCAAATCTGCTGAAATAGTTAATGAACCCAAGAGCCTTACGGGAAGATACCTGAGCGGAGATTTAAAAATCGAAATAAAAGAAGAAAAAAGAAGTCTCACCAATTTTATCGAAATAAAAGGGGCATCGCAGCATAATCTTAAAAATATTGATGTCAAGATTCCGCTTGAAGCATTTACTGTAGTGAGCGGTGTAAGCGGATCAGGAAAAACAACTTTAATCAAGAAAATACTGTATCCTGCTTTGATGCAAAGGCTTGAGGGAATTACTGAAAAACCCGGAGCACACAGAGACGTAGTTGGAGATTTGAAGAAAATCAAGATTGTAGAACTCATTGATCAGAATCCATTGGGGAAAAGTTCTCGTTCCAATCCTGTTACTTATGTGAAAGCTTATGATGGCATTCGCGATTTATTTTCTCGCCAACAACTATCTAAAATTAGAGGCTACACTCCTGCTATCTTTTCATTCAACATTGATGGTGGCAGGTGCGACTTATGTAAAGGCGATGGTGAAGTGGTAGTAGAAATGCAGTTTCTGGCCGATGTGCATTTACTCTGTGAATCCTGTCATGGAAAAAAATTCAAAGAAGATGTGCTTGAAGTAAAGTACAACGACAAAAATATTTTTGAGATTTTGGAGTTGACAGTAGATGAGGCTGTTGAATTTTTTGTAGGGCAAAGAGATGTGGTTTCCAAGTTGCTTCCTTTACAACAAGTTGGACTGGGATATATAAGACTCGGACAAAGCTCCTCTACACTGAGTGGCGGGGAAGCTCAAAGAGTAAAGCTTGCATCGTATCTGAGTAAAGGAAGCTCCGCAAATCCTGTGCTTTTTATTTTTGACGAACCTACTACAGGGCTTCATTTTCACGATATTTCCAATCTACTGAACTCCTTTGAAATGCTTATAGATGCAGGACATACCGTATTGGTAATAGAGCACAATATTGATGTAATAAAATGCGCAGACTGGCTGATAGATTTGGGCCCAGAAGGTGGAGATAAAGGCGGTTCTTTGTTATTTCAGGGAAGACCAGAAGATATTACACAAGCTAAAAACTCTTATACTGCAGAATTTCTGATTCCCAAACTAAAGTGAGCATAACATTTTCATGATTTACAAACTTGGAGAAGTAACGAAACAAAAAATGCCGACCAAATGGTCGGCATTTTTATAAATATCAGTCTTGAGAATTACTTAACAGAAAACTGAGAAGCAAATTTCTTGTTGCCATCTGTTACAATAAGCGTATAAACACCTGAAGCAAATGAAGTAACATCTATTGCGATACTTTGAGTTCCAATCAAATCAATTTTTTGAATGAAAGATTTTCTGCCCATTACATCATAAACGATTACATCGCCATTGATTCTGTCAACAGTATTGATATCTACATTCAATACATTGATAGCAGGAACAGGATATACTTTGATGATAGCGTTGAAAGATTTCACATCATTTATACCAACTGAAGATGGTCTGCAAGGATCTCCAGGATTGATTACATCCAATGAAAGGGCGCCAAAAGGATTAGCACCAAGTCCGCTAAGTGCAGATAAATCAATAGTAGTATCCCCATCAAAAAAAGTAGGGATTGGATTTCCATGCACAGTAATTGTTCCTTGAACGCTAATTGGATATGGACCTGCTGGATCGTTTGTAGTTCCGCTTACTCTGAAGCAGCCTGCTGAACCGCCATAAAAAACTCCACTTGATGGATTATATACAGCAGTCATGCCTGTTGGAAGACCGCTAACACCTGTAATAACCATTGAATCTACAGTAAATATCAAAGAAATTGGAGCTCCGAAATCTTGTGCGTTTATAGTACGCGGAATTTTGAATTGAACAGTTTGATCATATATAGGATTTGTAACCGTTCTTACTACACATGGGAGTGTATCGGGAAACGAAAACTTACCCGCAGGAATCAAAGTTGTATCGATTGTACAAGTTTGAGCATCTGCCTGAATCATTGCAGCAATTGTAATGATGGCGTAGAATAAAAGTTTTTTCATTTTGTGTTTTTGTTTTTTGTTTACGCTAATATAATCAATTTATTTTACCAACCATGTCTAATGGATTTACCCATTGATCAAATTGCTCTTCTGTGACATATCCAAGTTCTACAGCCGTTTGCTTAAGTGTTTGTCCCTTTTTGTGAGCTGTTTGGGCTATTTCAGCAGCTTTATAATACCCAATGTGAGTATTTAATGATGTAACCAACATCAGAGAATTGTTAAGATTATTCTTAATATTTTCCTCCAAAGGCATAATTCCAACAGCACATTTCTCATTAAATGAAGCGCAAACATCACCTATCAATCTTGCAGAATGAAGGAAGTTATATATCATCATCGGCTTGAATACATTCAATTCAAAATGTCCCGTAGCTCCGCCAATATTAAGGGCTACATCATTTCCAAGAACCTGTGCTGCAACCATTGTCATCGCTTCACACTGAGTAGGGTTTACTTTACCGGGCATAATAGATGAACCCGGCTCATTGTCGGGAATATACAATTCGCCTATTGCGCATCGAGGGCCGGAAGCCAAAAGTCTGATATCATTCGCAATTTTCATAAGAGAACACGCTACCGTTTTCAATGCTCCGTGAGCTTCTACAATAGCATCGTGAGCAGCTAATGCCTCAAATTTATTTTCGGCAGTCACAAATGGCAGTCCTGTAAGTGCAGCAATATGCTTGGCTACATTTTCAGAATAATTTGATGGTGTATTGATTCCGGTCCCTACTGCAGTTCCACCCAATGCCAACTCACCAAGATGAGGAAGTGTGTGATTGATTGCCCTCAGTCCGTGATCAAGCTGAGAAACATATCCTGAGAGTTCTTGACCTAAAGTTAGCGGAGTGGCATCCATCAAGTGAGTTCTCCCGATTTTTACAATATGCATAAACTCCTTTGACTTGGCAGCGAGCGTATCACGAAGCGCCTTTATCCCCGGGATTGTCACATCTACAATCGTTTTGTATGCTGCGATGTGCATAGCTGTCGGAAACGTATCATTAGATGATTGCGACTTATTTACATCATCATTAGGATTCAGTTGCTTCTTTTCGTCTGAAAGCTGCCCCCCCAGCAAAACATGTGCTCTGTATGCCACTACCTCATTTACATTCATGTTGCTTTGTGTACCTGAACCTGTTTGCCATACTACAAGCGGGAATTGATCATCTAACTTTCCTGCGAGAATTTCATCACATACTTTTCCGATAATATCGCTTTTCTCTTTAGGCAAAACCCCTGCTTCAAAATTAGTGATTGCGGCTGCCTTTTTCAGGTATGCAAAAGCTTTGATGATTTCCTTGGGCATTTTATTGATGTCCTGAGCAATTTTGAAATTGTCAATAGACCTTTGAGTTTGCGCTCCCCAATAAACATGAGCAGGCACTTCCACCACGCCCATTGTATCTTTTTCCTTACGAAATTCCATAGCTGTTATGATTTAATTTGTGGCGAAAATAAAACTAAATCGAAGACTGTAAAGAGAAATAAATACTGAATCTCATCAGTTATTTA
The DNA here is from genome assembly GCA_947461105.1 of Bacteroidota bacterium. Lineage (GTDB taxonomy): Bacteria > Bacteroidota > Bacteroidia > Chitinophagales > LD1 > CALAYL01. Next base: position 7,096 of record CANHIG010000055.1, read on the forward strand.
TCAAAAATCCATATCGCCACCTCCGCTATCGTCCATTCCGGGTCTGTCGCGTCTCGATTTCTTTTCCTGCATTCCAAAACGATAATTCAATGATAAGGTATAAGTTCTGGTTTCTCTTTTTCGTAAAAAGCTCTGTTCGAATCCATCGCCAGAGGCAGTTCCGTAAAATCGTTGTGAATTTAAAATATCATTTACATTGAATCCCAAAGTGAGTCTTTTATCCAAAAACTGCTTCTTTATTCCCGCATCTAATGTCATATATCCATTGAAAGTTCCCTGAAGCGTAACATTGGGACTATAATATTCATAGCCCACCTGAAAGGTTGTTCCCTTCCAAAAATTCACCACACTCATCGCTTTCAAAGTATGCCTCCATCCGGTGTTTCTGATTTTGCTGCTGCCCTGTGTTTGCGCAACATCAATATATCCAGCATTGTAGCTTGAAGTTATTTCCCATATTTTGAAGAAAACATTTTTCATCACCAGCTCTATTCCCAAATTCTTAGTCGCATCTGCATTTACAAAAGTATTAAGCGAAGTTTGATCGTTTATAAACTGTCTCTTCCATGCTATGCTATGCAAAATATGCTTGTAATAAACACCTGCCTGAATATACTGTTTCAGAAAAGTGATATTATAATTACCTTCTACTGAATGAATAATTTCAGGAATCAAGTCAATATTTCCTTTTCTGATATTTTGCACATCGCTATAGTCGCCCACCGGCAGCAGCTGACGCATATTGGGTCTGTTGATTCGAAGGCTATAACTGGCGTTGAGCTGTTGGGTTTTGGAAATATTGTACGTGATACTTCCTGAAGGGAAGAGATTAAAATAATTCTGAGCAACAGAAATATTTCGAGTCAATTCACTACCTCTTACTACTGTATATTCAGCTCTTAACCCAAAAGCATAATTAAATTTTTTGATTGACTGTCGGAATGTAAAATATCCTGCTGCAACCTCCTGGGTATATTTATAAGCGTTAGAACGACTGGAATCTATTGTATAGTCTGCGCTTGCATCATCATATTTATTATACATATTTTCGCCTGCGGTAAATCTGGCTGCTGACCTTACTCCAAATTCAACAGTCTTCTGCTGAGTCATTTCTTTGGTAAAATCTAAATTGTAAATCAAATTTTGTTCATATCCTTTAGTAAGATTTCTCTCTAATGCACTACCGAAATAATTTCCAATCGGAGTATTTGTGGTGTAATCATTTTTATCCTTCCTGAATGAGCCCGAGTATTGCAAATCAGAAGCAAGCTTGAACTGGCTCGGGAAAGTTTTCCTCCACCCTAGTGAACCATTGGAGAATACACTATTCTCTATTGATTTTGTTTGTCTATTGATAATTAGATTGGTATCTCCGGCAGCACCAGTTTGAACTGTTTTTTGAAACTCAAACTGATTATTCTGATTCGGTGTTGCGGAAAAACTAAGTGACCATTTTGAAGTGGTAGATGGATTATATTCCAGTCCACCTCGGATGGAATGGCTCATTCTTGTTCGAACTTCACCACTGCTATATTTAGCTTCAGAAAAAATATCATTGAATGTGGATTTTCTGGAGCCATCGCCATACTGACCGCGGGGGTCATATCTAAAACTGTAATTCAATTGATATGCCCACTTCCCCTTTTTCGCCTGAATACCGCCACCAATATTAGCTTTATTATACACCAGCCAGCTGGCATCTATATATCCTCCGAGTGCTTTACCTTCTGGTGTTTTTGTAACAATATTGATAATTCCACCCGTGCTTTCTGCATCATATTTTGCAGAGGGATTAGAAATCATCTCCACTTTCGAAATATTAGATGCGGGTATTTGCTGAAGCAACTGAGCAAGGGAGCTGCCACCAACAGAGGGTTTGCCATCTATCCAAATCTGTACACTGCTGTTGCCTCGATATGAAACATTGCCATCCATATCTACCGAAATTGAAGGTAGTTTCTTTAGTACATCCTGAGCTGTACCTCCTGTTGTGAGCATATTTTTTTCTACGTTGATTACCTGTCTGTCACCTTGCATTTGAATAAAGGGTTTTTCGGTCACTACCTCTACATCTTTCAATTGAACAGATGACACACCCAGTTTAATTTCACCCAAATTAGTAACAGGAGCGACTACCGAAATTCTTGATATATAAGGCTTATATCCCACAGACCTTACCATTATTCTATAAAATCCGTTGGGAATACTTTTAAGCTGGAAAAATCCATTTTCATCACTTTGAGTATTAAACAGCTTTGTGGTGTCTGTGTTGTTTTTTAAAAGAACAGCAGCAAAAGGAACCGCCTCGTTTTGATTTTGAGCATCGATAATTTTCCCTGAAACTGTGGCTTGTCCATTGGAATAATTAGAAAAAGAAAACACACAAAAGGAAACAAATAATAAGACTAACCTGAATTTCACAGCAAAATTTTGGTTTAAAAATAAGATTAACTAAACGTGGGCTTGTTAAAACAAGCAAATGAACTCATTTGATATGATGAGAGGAGCAAGGTTTAAACAGCAACTACTTAGTTTCAAATTTTTTAAGCGTTTCTTCTAATTCTTTTGCAAGACCTTCATCTCCATCTTTTTTGGCAAGCTCAATCGCCTTTTTCTCATACTCAACTGCCGACTTCTTATCACCTGACTTAAATAGCAGGTTGGCATAGGTATCAATGTTAGCTCCATTCTCATTTAACAAAACTGACTTTTTAGCCAAATTCAGCGCGGATTCCAATTGCTTTTTGTCAGAAATATTTTCAAACAATGTCCATGCAGTGCTATTAAGTAAATTCCAGTTTTGTGGCTCAAAGTCAGCAATATAACGCTCAGTAGATTTGATATAATTATCCCAATCTTTTTTCTTTTTAAAATATGCCATGTCCGCATTTGCTACAGCCTTCTTTGCTGCAAGTGTATTTCTTTGAAGCACTTTTGCTCTCAGGCTATTGAAGTTATCTAATGAATCCTTTCGAATGGGCGCTATAAGAGCACTCTCATATATCACATCAATGGTTTCATTCACCATTTTTGCATCATACAGCTTACTGAAATCTGCTTGATGGCTTTCTACATATTTAAATTCTCTGGAATCAATATCCTTCAATGTTCTCCTTATAATTTCCCAATTCTGATTACTGAGCAAATCAGCTTCCTTTTGTGTAGAAAAATAAGCGTCTCGTTCCTTTTGAAACGCCATACAATTATCTTGAAGCTGAAGCACGTATGCTGCCAAAAACTTTATATCTGCTTTCCCGCTTTCATATTTTTTCTGTGCAGTAGCAAACTGAGTTTCAGTATTTAAAGCATCCTTTCCAAGCTGAACAAATTTAGCGACTTCCATACTGCCACATGCGCGATGAAGCACCTCGCCATTCGAAGCAATAAATAAAAGTGTAGGATAGGCTTTCACTGCCCATTGTTTGGCCAGCTCTATTCCTTGGCCTTTTTCCATATCAATAGATACGTTAATGAAATTGCTATTATAAAAATCGGCAACGGTATCATTGGTAAACACATTTTTTGCCAACCACTTGCATGGGCCACACCAGGTAGTAAACGCATCGACAAAAATTATTTTGGATTCCTTTTGAGCTTTCAACTTCACTTCATCCCAACTTCCAAATGCAAATTGAATGCTGCGATTTTGAGCATGTAGCTGCTGTGCTGAAATCAGCAAGAGCACAAGAATAGTCCTGATAGTATTTTTCATAAGTTATTGATTAAATAAAAAACTAGGCAACACCTATTGTGTAATTCAAAACTAATAAAAGCAATAATGAAAAGACAGAATAAAAGACGGAGATTTCGCGTTTTTACTTCCCGGCAAACTTAGCTTTTCGTTTTTCTATGAAAGCAGATGCTCCTTCTTTGAAGTCTTCAGTTGCCACACACTCTCCAAATTTTTCGATTTCGGTGTTGAAGCCATCTATTCCATCTGTGAAGTGCGCCTGAACGCATTCTACAACTTTAGCTATGGCTATAGGAGCCCATGAAGCTATCTTCTTAATCATCGTCTTGCAGGCATCAATCAACTCAACAGTTTGCACTACCTGATTGGCAAGACCAAGTTTCTGTGCTTCATGCGCATCAATAGTATCAGCTGTCATTAGTAATTCCAGTGCTTTCCCTTTGCCAATTAATTGTACCAATCGCTGTGTACCTCCGTATCCGGGAATAATACCAAGTTTCACTTCCGGCTGACCAAACTTTGCATTTTCACTTGCTATACGCAGATGACAAGCCATCGCTAACTCACAACCTCCACCAAGCGCAAACCCATTCACAGCAGCAATAATAGGCTTGGGTGAATTTTCAATTTTATTGAAAACATCGTGCCCTCTTTTTGCTAAAACCTTTCCCGCACTCACATCCATACCCTGAAACTCACTGATATCTGCACCAGCTACAAAAGCCTTATTCCCTTTCCCTGTGATAATGCAGCCAACAATCGAAGCATCAGCAACAAATTCATCTATGGCTTGCTCCAATTCACTTACCACATATTTGTTTAGTGAGTTGAGTTTTTCTTCGCGATTGATAGTTATGATGAGAATACCTTCGGTAATTTCAGTAAGAAGCGTTTGATAAGCCATAGTGTTTCATTATTTTTTGCGCTGCAAAGAAAAAAAGATTTGGAGAATATTTGCGTCAAAAATTCCGGTGTGTTGCAACCCAATTGTTAATATAATGCACTATTTCCTGCGTTGGGGTACCCGGTGCAAAAAGCTTCCCGCAACCTTGTTCGTTTAGAGAGGTCATATCTTCATCAGGAATGATTCCCCCTCCTGTCAAAAGCACATCGTTCATGTCATTGTCTTTCATGAGTTGCAGCAACTTTGGGAAAACCGTATTATGTGCTCCGGAAAGTATGCTCACCCCGATAGCGTCCACATCTTCCTGGATAGCAGTATTAATAACCATTTCAGCCGTTTGTCTGAGACCGGTATATATCACTTCCATTCCGGCATCTTTTAAAGATGTGGCGATAACCTTAGCTCCGCGGTCGTGTCCATCAAGACCAACTTTAGCTACCAATACCCTTATAGGTCTTTTTAATTCGGTTGTCATAATATGTAAAAGTAAAAAACCCGCTCGAAAGGAGCGGGTTAAAATTATTTAGAAGTCATCGTCAAAATCACCTTCACCTAAATCATCAAATTCATCTTGTTCAAACTCATCATCAAAATCGTCATTTTCATCGCTTTTCCCTTTTTTACCTCGGGCAGCAGATTTAGATTCTATCATATCATCAAACTCTTCAAAGTCTTTCAAATCATCGGCAGATGGTTCTACCTCCTCATCTTCTCCAAACTCTGTATCATCAAATTCATCTTCATCCAACTCTTCATCGTTGTTCAAATCATCATTCTCATCGAAATCCGGTTCTTCTTCTTCATCTTTACGTTTGCGAGGCATAGGGGTTATGTTTTAAGGGTTATTTTGTACAGGTTTAGTGCAAAAGAAAAAAGTTTATTGAAATCAAAAAAATTGTTTCACTCTTTTTTTTCTTCCACACTGCTAAGCTACTACAGTGTATCGAAGTAAGCAAATGATTTTCTAAGTCTTTCTAAACTTTTTTCTCTTCCAAACAGATGCAGCATTTCAAAAACAGGAGGTCCCTGCATGCTTCCTGCCAAAGCAATTCGGAGCAACGGCATCAAATCTCCTACTTTAAATCCTTGCTGCGCCACAAATTCTTTTGTTCTTGCCTCAAGATTAGATGCTGAAAAATCAGACTCATGCTGCAACAAATCAATATATGCAGCAATTTTATCCTTTGCCGGTGATATGTATTTTTTTCTTATCGTATCAGTATCGTACTCTTTCAAATCTTCGAAAAAATAATATCCAATTTCTGTAAAATCTGACAGAAACACAGCACGATCTTTCATCATGCGGCAATATTCGGTAACGTATGTTTTATCAAATGCATATCCTTTTGCTTCAATACTTTCTTTGATTTGCGCTGCAAGAATATCATTCGGTATTTTCCTCAGATATTGCTGATTAAACCACTTTGCTTTTTCAAAATCAAAACGCGCCCCTGCTTTATGCACTTTCTCCAGACTGAAAGAATTTATCATTTCCTGCATAGTCATAATCTCCACATCATTTCCGGGATTCCAACCGAGCAATGCTATAAAGTTGATAAATGCTTCAGGCAAATAACCACGCTCTCTGTATCCTGACGAAACTTCATTGGTTTCAGGGTCTGTCCATGTAAGCGGAAACGAAGGAAATCCCAGCCTGTCACCATCGCGCTTGCTCAGTTTCCCATTGCCATCAGGTTTCAGAATTAATGAAAGATGCGCAAACTTCGGCATGCCCTGCTCCCATCCGAAAGAACGATAAAGCAATACATGCAACGGAGCAGAACTCAGCCACTCTTCACCACGAATCACATGCGAAATTTGCATCAAATAATCATCTACCACATTTGCAAGGTGATAAGTCGGCATGCCATCATTTTTCATCAACACTTTATCATCGAGTTGCGCGGTATTAAACACCACCCATCCGCGAATTTCATCATGAAAACGAACCTCTTCATTTCGCGGCATTTTATAACGAACTACATACTGCTCTCCATTTTCAATTCTTGCTTTCACTTCATCAGCAGGTAATGAAATGGAGTTTTTCATATACTGTCGTGAAATCGAGTTGTACTGAGGGTTTGGAACTCCCTGTGTTTTCATGTTTTCGCGCATTTGCTCCAGCTCTTCCGCAGTATCAAATGCGATATAAGCATCTCCTTTTCCAATCAGCATATCCGCATATTGCTTATACATCGGCTTACGTTCGCTCTGGCGGTATGGCGCAAATGGCCCATCACCAAAACCAATTCCTTCATTCGGAGTGATACCACACCACTTCAAAGATTGAATGATGTAGTCTTCCGCTCCCGGCACAAATCTGTTTTGGTCTGTATCTTCTATACGAAGTATAAAATCGCCTCCGTGCTTTTTTGCTAGCAAATAATTATACAATGCGGTGCGCACTCCGCCCATGTGTTGCGGTCCTGTGGGACTTGGTGCGTATCTGACTCTTACTTTCCTTTCCATAACTCAATTTGTGATTGCTGCGCCAAAATAATGGAATTCGATAAACCACAGCACAAAATGTTTGATTTGTGATACTGTAATGCAAAATTTGTAAAAGTTAGCACTAAACTTATCTTTACTCAGTGCAACTCAAAAGCTCCATACCTTCACATTTACTGGTAAAACCATTGCCTATTGCCCGGAAATTATTTTCAGATGCAATTTGGAAAAAAGAAGAAAGCGAAAAAAACATGTACCTCACTTTTGATGACGGACCAATCCCTGAAGTTACGCCCTGGGTTTTGGATACTCTGAAAAAATGGAATGCAAAGGCAACCTTCTTCTGTATTGGTAAAAATGCAGCAGCTAATCCTGAGATTTTGCAGCGCATTATAGATGAAGGTCATATTGTCGGCAATCACACCTTTAATCATATCAGCGGATGGAAATCTAAATTGGAAGCGTATAATGATGAAGTGGAATTGTGTCAGCAAGAGTTGATTAAACAACTGAATGGAAAATCGCAAAAAATATTTCGCCCGCCTTATGGCAAATTGAAAATTTCGCAATACAGAAAGCTGAAAACTGAATATAAAATTGTGATGTGGGATGTGCTAAGCATGGATTATGATTTGAATATTTCAAAAGAAACAGTATTGCAAAATGTGTTGGAACATGCAGATTTTGGCTCTATTGTGGTGTTTCATGATAGCCTGAAAGCAGCAGAAAAAATTAGATTTGCACTACCGAAAGTTTTGGAACATTTTTCTGCACTCGGTTTTGAATTTAAAGCATTATGATTTTTTTTGACACACATGCTCATTTGTATTTGCCTGACTTTGATGAAGATATTGAAGCAGTAAAAGAAAAAGCAAAACGCAATCACATAGAAGCTGTTTATCTGCCGGCAATTGACACTGAAACTCATCAAAGACTAATTAATCTTTACGAATCTGACAAGTCTTTTTTCCGTCCAATGATGGGTGTGCATCCATGCAGCATCAAAGAAAACTGGAAAGAAGAAATTGATGCAGCTTTCAAACTGCTAGATAATGCTGATTATTGGGTGGCTGTAGGTGAAATAGGATTGGACTATCATTGGGATGTGAGTTTCAAGAAGGAGCAACAGGAAGCATTTGTTTTACAAACAGAAAAGGCAATCAGCAAAAATTTGCCGATTGTGATTCACAGCCGAAAATCTACTTACGATTGTATAGAATTACTGAAACCTTTTAAGGGGAAAGTAAAAGGCATCTTCCATTGCTTCAGCGGCTCAGTGGAGGAAGCAAGAGAAATTATAAAGCTTGGTTTATACATCGGAATTGGCGGAGTAGCCACCTATAAGAACAATGGACTGAAAGAGGCGCTTCCTCAAATAGGTTTGGAACACATAGTATTGGAAACAGATTCACCATATCTAACTCCTGTGCCTCACCGTGGCAAAAGAAACGAATCTGCTTATATTCGATTCGTAGCGGATGAACTGGCGCATATTATGAAAACAGGTATTGGCGAAATATCCAAAATTACTTCTGAAAATGCCCTCAAAGTTTTTTTGAGATAAATACTATATTCGCAGCTCGTTCTTGAAAAACTGAATTTATACAGAGAGGTGTCCGAGTGGTTTAAGGAGCACGCTTGGAAAGCGTGTGTACGGCAACGTACCGGGGGTTCGAATCCCTTCCTCTCTGCAA
>CANHIG010000056.1 GCA_947461105.1 Bacteroidota bacterium
ATCATCAAATCGCATTAGCACATCAGCACATTCCCTCATTATCTTATTTTCTTAAAAATTCCGAGTACCATTTCCCCGAAGCTTTTACAGTGCGCTTCTGAGTAGCCGGGTCGAATGCCACTAAGCCAAATCGGGTTTTGTAGCCCTCTGCCCACTCGAAGTTGTCTATAAACGACCAGATGAAATAGCCGCCCACATTGATGCCTTCTTTCTTGGCGCGCAGTATCTGCGCTAAGTAATCTTTCAAAAACTGAATGCGTTTAGTGTCGTTGATTTCGCCATTCACCAGTTCATCTTTGAAAGCCACTCCGTTTTCGGTGACATAAATACGTGGCATGTTTTTGTATGCCGCAAACTGCTTGATGATTCGGTACATTCCTTCAGGATACACTTCCCAGCCCATTTCGGTGATGTCGTGTCCGAGTTTTTTCGCAGGAACGTTGATGCCCTTCACTATAGGAACTATCGCCAACGCTTTGGTCACTGTGCGTGAATAATTTTGCAGTCCGATAAAGTCGAAGTCAAACTTCATTAGTTCTTCATCACCGGGCTTCATGTGTTTTTTGATTTTTTTGAGCGGTGGCAAATCTTTCACCGGATAGCCCATACCGAGAATTGGCTCAATGAACAAACGATTAATCATGGCATCGCCACGTTTGCGCGATTCCTGATTTGCTTTTTTATCCATCCACGCATCCACCGGGCTGCAAGAAAAGGTTGTGCCTATCACTGCATTCGGTACATTTTTTCTCAGAATCCTTCCGCCTGCCCCGTGACACATCACCACATGATGCACTGATTTATAAAAGTCGCTAAAATTTATTTTTCCGGGAGCATGAATGCCCAGCAAATAACCAAGCGGCACGAAAGCCATCGGCTCGTTAAATACCATCCATTTTTTCACTCTGTCGCCAAAAGCTCTCGAAGCTATCTCCACAAAATTTTCAAACCATTTAATCACTTCGCGGTTTGCCCAGCCGCCTTTTTCCTGCAACGCCTGCTGCAAATCCCAGTGGTAGAGCGTAACCCAAGGTTCCACTCCGTTTTGCAGACAGCAGTCAATCACTTTGTTGTAGAACTCAATTCCTTTTTGATTCACTTCGCCTGTGCCGTTCGGCAACACACGCGACCAGGCAATTGAAAAACGAAACGCAGGAATGTTCATGCTCTTCATCAGCTTGATGTCGTTCTCATACTGATGATAAAAATCGCAGCTCACATCACCGTTTTCGCGTGTTTTGATTTTATTTTTCTTGAAGTGTGTGAAATGATCCCAAACGGATTCTCCTTTGCCGTCAAGGTTCCAACCACCTTCTATCTGGTATGCAGCAGTTGCCGTTCCCCAAACAAAATCATCCCCGAAATCGCTTCGCTTGATTCCTTCTTCAGCAAGTTGCGCTAAAATTTCTTTCGGTAGCATTGCTCCGAAGCCAAGCGCAGCGGATATTTTGAGCCATTCTTTTCTGTCCATAATTATTTGTTTTTTCTTTTGTCATGCTGAGCAAAGCGAAGCATCTCGTTCATTAAAAGATTCTTCGCTTCACTTTGTTACACTCAGAATGACAGGTTTGATAATTGTTTTATTTTCCGGTTAGTTTGAAAATTATTGTTTGATGTGGTTTGATGTTCAGCGTTTCTAATTCTGACTGACTCATATTTTTTCCGCTCAGCACATTTTGCGCATGATTCAATTCGCTTAATTCTTTTTTATTGAAATAGCCTTTCAGACTTTTTTCCTTTTCGCTGTAATTGAGCACTGCAATTATTTTTGCACCACCCAATAATTCTTTTTCAAACATCCTGATTCCATTCTTTTTAGAAACAAGTTTTGCAGATTTCCCCAGAGTATTCTGACTGATGTTGAGCAGATTGGAATTGGTAAGAATATTTTTTGTAGCATCATTCATAGTTCGCAAATCACAACTAGCCAATAGCGGTGAATTGAACAAGCACCAAAGCGCCATATGCGATTCGTATTCCAAATCCGTAAGTCCTTTAAACATGCCGTTTGCGGAAGTAGCTTTGCCATTTCCGTAGTTGCCCACGAGCATCATATCCATATCATTCCATCCTCCCGGGAAAGAATATTTCGACACTTTTTCTGCTCGCTTCAGAATTGCCATCACGCTATATTGCCAAACCGCAGGATGATTCCATACATCAAAAATATCCGGTGTAATTCTCCAATAGCTGCCGCCTGTATTTTTCGCCCATAGCCAGGGTTTTCTGATTCCCCATTCACAAACGCTGAACACAATCGAACGCTCTGAATTTTTCAGTGCAGTCCCCATTTTAGTGTAGCGCTCCTCGGCTGTTTTTCTTCCCCAAGGTGCAAAACAATAATCATATTTCAGTAAATCGATTCCCCATTCAGCATAAGTTTTCGCATCAATTTCTTCGTAGTTATAGCCGCCAAAACGCTTGCCACAAGTCATAGTTCCGGCACAGGAATAAATGCCGAGTTTCAAACCTTTTGAATGAATGTAATCCGAAAGATATTTCATGCCATGCGGAAATTTTACAGAATCAACTTTTGGTTTGCCGTTTTTTTCGCGTACATCGGCATGCCAGAAATCATCAATGTTGATGTACTGATAACCCAAATCTCTCATCCCAGAACTCACCATAGCATCAGCCATTTCCATCAGCATTTTCTCACTGATATCATAGGTGAATACATTCCAAGTGTTCCAGCCCATGAGCGGAGTGAGGCAAAGTTTATCGCCAATATTTATGGTGATGTTTTGTTTGTTAGTTCCCGCAGCATTTGTGGCGGTGATAGTAGTAGCATAAATCCCTTTCTCTTTCACATTGCCAGTGATGATTCCTGTGCTTTCATCAATACTCAAGCCCGCAGGAAGATTTTCGGCTTTAAAAGAAATGGGCTTTTGCCCGCTTACTGGAACGGTAAACAGAAAATCAGTATTCGGATAGTTTCCTGTAATTTTTGGTCCGTTGAATTGCGGTGCGCCTGAATTTGATTGTGCAAAAGCTGAAAAGGAGTAAACGAAAAATGCGAGTAAAATCAGCAGTTTTGTGTTGGGTTTGTTTGGCTGAATCATGTAATTGTTTGTTGACTGTTGACAAAATAGAGAAAAAAACCTTTTAGCAAGAAAATTGAGCTTTTAATACTGCAAAAAAACTATTTTCGCCCATCAAAAAAATTGTAATGGCAGAGCATTTATCTTTAAGAATTATCAACATGCAGGAATCAGCCACATTGAAGATGGCTAAGATTTCGAGAGAACTGAGAGCGCAGGGTCACGATGTAATCGACCTGAGCATTGGCGAACCGGATTTCGACACTCCACAACATATAAAAGACGCAGCTAAAAAAGCGATTGATGAAGGCTACACACATTACACGCCAGTTCCTGGTTACCCAGAACTGAGGAAAGCTATTGCTGCAAAACTAAAGCGCGACAATAGATTGGATTACAGCTTTGAGCAAATCGTAGTTTCTACAGGCGCGAAACAATCTATTGCAAATGTGGTTTTGAGTATGATTAATGCAGGAGACGAAGTACTGCTTCCTGCTCCATACTGGGTGAGCTATTCAGCTATTGCAGATTTGGCTGAGGGCAAATCAGTTGAAATTCCAACTACGATTGAAACAGATTTTAAAGTAACACCTGAGTTGCTCGAAAAACATATCACGGATAAAACAAGACTTATTATTTTCTCATCTCCATGCAATCCCACAGGTTCGGTTTATACGCATGCTGAAATGAAAGGAATTGCAGATGTGCTGAAAAAGCATCCGAATATTTATGCTATTTCTGATGAGATTTATGAATATATCAACTACACAGGTGAGCCACACACAAGCCTTGCATCTTTCTCTGAAATCAAAGAACAAGTGATTACCGTGAATGGTTTCTCTAAGGGTTTTGCAATGACAGGATGGAGATTAGGTTACATTGCTGCTCCGCTCTGGATTGCAAAAGCATGTGATAAAATGCAGGGACAAATCACCAGCGGAACTTGTTCCATTGCTCAGAAAGCTGCCGAGACAGCAGTTTCTACTGACCTTACTCCGACTTATGAAATGGTAAAGGCATTCAGAAGAAGAAGAGATTTGGTTTACGGATTGCTTAATGATATTCCGGGATTGAAAGTGAATCTTCCTGCCGGAGCATTTTATTTCTTCATTGATGTGAGCCAGCATTTTGGCAAATCATATAATGGTAAAGCAGTTGATTGCCCTGAAGCCATGAGTGCTTTTTTATTGGAAGAAGCTAAGATCGGTTTGGTGAATGGCGAAGCATTTGGCGATAAAAACTGCATCCGACTTTCTTATGCTGCGGCTGATGAAAAATTGATTGAAGTTTGCAAACGATTGAAGGACGCTCTTTCTAAATTGAATTAATAAATAAACATGCCCCTTCAATTCGATTTTTCTGAAAACAAAATTCTGGTGGTTGGCGATGTGGTGCTGGATTTTTATCTGTTCGGCCAAATCAACAGAATTTCGGCAGAAGCTCCTGTCCCGATTGTTGATATTGAAGAAGAAGAATACAGACTTGGAGGTGCTGCGAACGTGATTCTGAATATTGCGGGACTTGGCGCTAAAGCCACACTGCTCACCATGATTGGGGAAGATGACAGCGGAAAGAAAGTGATTCAGTTACTGAAAGAAAGTAACATTAAAACCAATCATGTACTCACTTCCAAACAAAGAGTAACCTCTCTAAAAACCAGAATTTTTGATGATGAACGACAAGTGGTTCGCTTCGACAAAGAAGATGACAGCGATTTGAATAAAGAGCAGGAGCAGGAATTGCTTGACGAGTTTACTGCAATTGTAAAAAAGGAAAAATACGATGCCGTAATTCTTCAGGATTACAACAAAGGCGTACTCACTAAAAAAATCATTCGTCAAATTTTATTGCTCACAACCAAGCTTAATATTCCGGTGATTGTTGACCCGAAAGAATATAACTTCTTTGAATATCAGCAGATTGATTTATTTAAACCCAATCACAAAGAGCTTTCTGAGGCACTTAAAATGAAAATTGATCCAAAGAATATCAATAGCCTGAGAAAAGCAGCGGAAGAATTAAAGCGCAAAAACCGTTTTGATAATCTGATGCTCACTTTGGGTGCGAATGGTATTTTCATTTATCAATCTAATGGCGAATCTTATATTGTTCCTGCGAAGGCTATAAAAACTGCTGATGTATCAGGAGCAGGAGACACCGTAGTAAGCATAGCCGCGTTGGGCTTAGCCAACAAATGGCCGCTGAAAAAAGTAGCTCAGTCTGCCAATCTCATGGCTGGGAAAGTTTGTAGGAAAGTTGGTGTGAGCCCGATTACTTTGAAAGATTTGAAGTAGAAATGTGAATTTGAAAATTAGCAAATGTGCTGATATGCTATTTTTTCAGGAATGTTTAACTTATGAAATCGAACAAAAACAGCGGTAACGCTATAGTTTTCCTACTAGTGATAATATTAGGGATAATTGCATTAGGTGTAAAGACATGCAGAAACCATAGCGGACAAAATGCAGAACGAACAACCACTGCTGCCGAAGGTGATTGGCGGCATCATAAACTTGTTTATACCAAACATGCCCGATGCAGAATGCATTGCCGTGAAATTTCTGAAGAAGAGGTAGAATATATTCTTACAGCAGGGACTGTAAATGAAGCAAAAAGTAAGGAAGCATCTTATGAAGCAACAGGAAATTGTGATTCATACGCCCTTGAGGGCAAAACAAATGATGGGCAGCAAGTGCGTATTGTTTTTGGAGCTTGTGATAAAATCACAAAAGTAATAACGGCAATAGATTTAGATGAAGACCATAAATGTAATTGCCGGTAATTTTTCTAACAGCGAAGCGTGAGTACAACACTTGCGACTTGCAGCTAAATAGCTTGCGACTATTTTCTCTCTAATATCCGTATTTATTCTTCCACAGCTTTCTCAGGTAATTTCTTGTTTCTGCTTCGCGTAGATTATTTCCCGGTTCGTAAAATTTAGTACCTGAAAGTTTTTCGTGCAGAAATTCTATATCAACAAAGTTACCTTCAAAATTGTGAGCATATTTATAGTCTTTGCCGTAATTCAGTTCTTTCATCAGTTTAGTTGGCGCATTACGGATATGGAGCGGAATAGGCAATTCTGCGTGTTCTTTTGCTGCTTTTTGTGCGGCTCTGATTGCGAGATATGATGCGTTACTTTTGGGTGAAGTAGCCAGATAAATTACCGTTTGCGAAAGAATCAAATCACATTCAGGATAACCGATTTTGTTTACCGCATCGAAACACGTATTCGCCATTAGTAGCGCATTTGGATTGGCGAGACCGATGTCTTCGGCTGAGAGTATCAGCATTCTTCTTGCAATGAAGGATGGGTCTTCACCACCTTCCATCATTTTGGCGAGATAAAACAAAGCTGCATTAGGGTCAGAGCCGCGGATTGATTTTATGAAAGCAGAAATGATATCGTAATGCTGTTCTCCTTTTTTATCGTGATAGAGGATTTTTTTGTGCAGAATCTGCTCGGTCAGTTCATTGGTAATATTGTGAGTATGTTCAGGCAATGAGTTAGTCACTATTTCCAGCACGTTATACAATTTCCGTGCATCACCACCGGAAAAATAGAGCAAAGCTTCAGTTTCTGATGCAGTTATATTCATCACCTTGAGCACTTCATCAGTTGTAAGTGCTGTATGGATTAACTTTTCTAAATCTTTCTTTTCTAATTCTTCAAGCACAAAAATCTGACAGCGGGAGAGGAGTGCTTTGTTGATTTCAAACGAAGGATTTTCAGTAGTAGCGCCAACCAGAATTATTGTTCCAGATTCCACTGCGGCTAAAAGCGAATCCTGCTGTGTTTTATTGAATCTGTGAATCTCATCAATGAATACCAAAGCGCTGCCTTGTTGCTTAGCCGATTCGATTACAGAGCGGATTTCTTTAACTCCTGAATCAATAGCGCTGAGTTGGAAAATCGGAAGATTGGATTTCTCTGCAATAAATCTTGCAAGCGAAGTTTTTCCTGTGCCTGGAGGCCCCCAGAAAATCATGGAAGGAATTTTGCCGGAGTCTACAATCTTTCTGAAAGTTGCACTTTCACCCACCAGTTTTTTCTGACCGATAAAGTCTTCCCATTTTTTCGGACGCATTCTCTCAGCTAGTGGAGCATTCATGCTTTAATATTAAAAAAAATGCCGCTCAATTTGAGCGGCATTTTTAAGACAAAATTTATTGATTATTTATTGATAATAAAAGACTTAACAGCATAACCTGTTTCTTTATTTCCTATACGAAGGTTGTAAACACCGCTCGCAAGGGAAGTGTAATCAATTGTAGAAGAAGTAATACCAAATTTGATGATAGTAACATCTTGTGCAGCTTTCTGTCCTTGTAGGTCAAAAACAGTAACTGAAACATCACCTCTAAACTGGTCATTAAGACTTACAGTCAAGTTCCCTTTTCCATTTGTAGGATATACAGAAACAGCTTCAGAAAGAGCTACATCTTCAATTCCCAAGAATATTTCAAGAGTTTTGCAAGTGTTATCGCTTCCGTAAGCGTTAGAAACAGTAAGACATACATTAACTGTTCCGGCAGCAGCATAAGTTTTGCTCACGTTTGTCAATGAACTACCGCTTCCATCACCGAATGCCCATGTTCTGCTTGTAGGGAAATAAAGACTTGAATCTCTGAAGTTGTATTTGTTTCCAGAAACTTTAGTATAGTTGAAAAGTGCAACCGGCTTAGCAGCTACAAGAACTGTTCTGTAAACAGTATCAGAGTTGCCAGCTGCATCTGTTGCATAGTAGGTTACTTCGTAATATCCCGGAGTATTAGTTACGACATTGCTGCTTGTGAATACAGTTACAACACCATCTTCACAGTCAAAAGCGGTAGCGCCTAGGTCAGTGTATGTACTATCTTTCACAATAATTACAGTATCAGCACCATTTATTGTAATAACCGGTGGATTTCTATCCAGGTTCAAAGTGTAGTCAGTACTTAAGAAATCTATGTTTTTGCAATAGTAGAATCTAGCAGGATTTTCGCTGGACTTAGATGCCGGTTGTGCATTGTAGTCAGGCTCAGTAAGAACAACAGGTACATTGTGAGAAGAAGTTTTCGTAAATGCATTCTGAGAAACAACTGGGAATAGCGCACCATACAAGGTTCCAGATGGACTAGTAGGCGTTTCTCCACCAAATTCAGGATCTCCAAGTGTAAAGTTTTTAGCAGCAGTCATTTTTTTAGCGGCAAGGTCTAATCCTACCCCAAAAAGATTCGGAGAAACGTTGTTATCTCCTGTTTGTTGAGAAGCAATGCTTTCATCTGTATCATTCCAGAAGATGAAGATGTTTTTTCCATCAGCACTTCTAGCAGCTTGTACTCGGTTGTCATCTATAAAACCATCAGAAGTGTAGCTTCCGTTTACAGAGAATACCTGAGCAATGAAGTTGCCATTCCAGTCACCACATTGATTACCTGGGGTATAAGCGATGTCATATAATGCCATTCCTGCATTTGGGAAATAGCTATATGAACTTTCACTCGCTAATCCTATTCCAACGACAGCAGCGATATGAACGTTACCTTGGTTGTCAACTACTAAATCAAGTCCACCAACTATAGTTTTAGCAGTAACATAAGGAGCTCCTGTTTGTTGGTCAATAATTTCAGGAGAAGTAAACATACCAGGAAGATTATCTAAATTGATTTCAATTGGACCAGTCCATGTTGTACCATAGTCAACTGATTTATACAAAATCGGGCGAAAAGTATAGGTCGCGTCAATAGAAGTGTCTGCATAGACTGCTACCCATCCGTATTGTCCCGTTGGATCAAAACCAGCAACAGGTGAAACTATTGCTGAGAATGTATTAGCAGAACCTACAACATCTTCCAAAGTCAGGTTTTTAACATCAAGCGTCCAGTCAGCTTTTTTAGTTGTATTATTCCAAACTCCTTTTTCAATTAATACACCATTTGTGTGTGAAGTTGTACCATTAAAAGTGCCATCACTACTAGTATTTACATTAATAAATGTTCCTGGAGTACCTTGAGTAAAACCTCCGGCAACAGCCACAACACCACCATTTACAATGTCATTACTTTCTTTAAAAGTAGCAGGGTTTCCGCTTAGCTTTGCTGCACCACGATATTCTCCCTCCCAAGAACCATTCGCACCATCGTGCCATGTGCCACTGTATACCAAATATGCACTATCAGCTACAGTAACACCCGGGGCTCTGTATATTACTGCTTGTGGGAAACGCCCATTGATATTCACGTTATCAGCAGTAGGATTCAAAGGGCCAATATTCGGAGTCCAGTTTGCACCTCCGTCTTTTGATACGTCAAATCTGTATTGTGCCACATTGCCACCATTTACACTCTGATCATTTCTATGAATGAAAACCACAGAATTGATAGAATCATCAATGTACAATTGATTTGAATTAGAGCCCGAAACGCTCAAAAGGTTTCCTGCAGAACTTAAAACAATTTTGTTTAAGGCTCTGGCTCCTCTTTGTGAGGTATTTTCTTTAACAGTAACCGGCATTACAGCTGGTTTCTTGATAATAGCG
Source organism: Bacteroidota bacterium (assembly GCA_947461105.1). Taxonomy (GTDB): domain Bacteria; phylum Bacteroidota; class Bacteroidia; order Chitinophagales; family LD1; genus CALAYL01. Next base: position 9,566 of record CANHIG010000056.1, read on the forward strand.
TTTGTTACTGCTTTTCTTGAAATATGACCTGGATTCTTTTCACCGGCAACGGCTGTGAGAATAAAGGCAGACAATGCAGCAAGAAGTAATTGTTTTCTCATGGTTGTTTAATTGTTATTTTGAATATTACTGAATAGTATTCAAATATAGTTTTTTTCGGTAATGCCCCAAAAAAATGACTTGAAAAACAAGTATTAGGAATTAAACTAAATTGATGGTATTGTTAAAATGCTCGTACTCAAAGGGGTCATTTGAGGAAAGTATTAATAGATGATCATTTTTTGCTTGGTCTACAAGATTTTGGAATTTGCTTTTCCACTTGGAATCCAAAAAGGATGTAGGTTCATCTAAAAGTATGGCGTTGGAATTTTGTCTGAATGCAATTCCCATAAAAAATCTTTGTTTCATACCGGTAGACAAATCCATTATTTTCTTACTTTTATCCAACTCGAATTCATCAAAAAATTCAGCTGATGAAGTTGTTATTTCTTTGAAATTTGCCATGAAATCAATTGTTTCCAGAAGTGTCAACTCTTCTTGAAAAGTAATATATGATGCCAGAAATGATATATATTGATAGGATGACTCTACCTCTAAAGAGTTCCCTTCAATGGAATAGTTTATGTTTCCGGAGTCAGGACTCAAAAAACCGGAAATCATTTTAAGGAGTGTAGATTTTCCTTTGCCGTTTGAACCTATAATTGCGTGATTGGTTTTTGGCTCAAAAACTCCGCTGAAGTTTTTGATTACTGGGGTTTTACCGAATTTTTTGGAGATATTTTGTACCTCAATCTTCATATTTGCTATTAAAGCCTTTCATGATACCTCTTACAGATTCCCTGATAAATGCTACAATGTCATCTTTCTCAGGAGATGAAGGAATTTCACGTTCAATCACTTTCAGTGCATTTGACGTATTCAGCCCTTTTAGGTAGAGAATTCTGTATATGTTGTGAATAGCACTAATCTGCTCATTAGAGAAGCCTTTTCTTCTAAGTCCAATTGAATTGATGCCTGCATAGGCAGTAGGATGTCTTGCTGCTCTCACATAAGGTGGGATGTCTTTATTTACTAAAGAACCACCAGATAAAAAAGCGTATTTCCCGATTTTGGTGAATTGCTGAATATTGCATGCGCCTCCAAGTATAGCATGTTCTTGAATTTCTATATGACCTGCAAGATTCACATTATTAGCCAAAATACAGTTGTTGCCGATAGTGCAATCATGAGCCACATGCACATAGGCCATGAGCATGGTATTGTCCCCTACAGTGGTTTTCATCAAATGTGCAGTTCCTCTGTTTACGGTTACAAACTCTCTGATAATGACATTGTTGCCAATTTCAACTGTTGAATTTTCGCCTTTATATTTCAAATCCTGAGGTATGGCAGAAATTACGGAACCCGGGAAAATCTTACAATTTTTCCCGATTCTTGCGCCTTCCATTATGGTTACGTTTGGACCAATCCAAGTTCCTTCTCCTATTATTACGTTTTTACTAATAGATACAAACGGCTCTACAACTACAGAGTCGGCTAGTTTCGCTGATGGGTCGATAAAGGCAAAAGGTTGATTCATTATGTTTGACCTATTTATTTCTGTTTACAATTTGTGCCATTAGTTCCGCTTCTGCAACTAGCTTGTTGCCAACAAATGCAGTGCCCCTCATTTCCACTAAACCTCTTCTTACAGGTGCTAAAAGCTCTAGTTTGAAAAGTAATGTATCTCCCGGAACAACTTTTTGTTTGAATTTCGCTTTATCAATTTTAAGGAAATAAGTATCGTAGTTTTCAGGATCCGGGACTCCCGATAAAATTAATACTCCACCTGTTTGAGCCATGGCTTCAACTATTAGAACGCCCGGCATAACAGGATTTGCAGGAAAATGGCCTTCGAAAAAATATTCATTAGATGTGACATTTTTCACTCCTACAACTTCCTTCGCAGACACCTTTATTATTTTATCAATAAGCAAAAAAGGATAGCGATGTGGTAAAAGCTTTTTGATTCCTTCCACATCATATATAGGATGGACATTTGGATCATAGCTTGGTGCAGGTTCTTTCAGTCGTTCTGCTTTTATATGTGCCTTTAGTTTTTTGGCAAACTCAACATTGGATTTATGTCCCGGTCGAGTAGAAATTATATTCGCGTGGAATGGCACACCTACTAATGCCAAGTCACCGATTACATCAAGGAGTTTATGTCTTGCCGGTTCGTTGGGGTAGTTGAGTTTCAGGTTATTCAGAATCCCTTCTTTCACTACATCAATATTAGGCTTGTTGAAAATAGACTGTAGCTTCTTTTTTAAATCGGCAGATATTTCTTTTTCAACTATTACTATGGCGTTGTTCAAATCTCCTCCTTTGATAAGTCCGGCTTCCACCAGCATTTCCAGCTCATGAAGAAAGCAGAAAGTTCGTGCTGATGATATTTCCTTTTTGAAATCAGAAAGCAGATTTAATGATGCATGTTGCTGCCCCAATACGTCCGACTTATAATCAATCATTGTAGTCACCTTATACATATCGCTGGGCAAAGCAAGGATTTCCACACCCATTTCTTTATCTACATAGCTGATTGGAGTTCGGAGCTCAAATATTTCTTTCTCATCCGGTAATTCTTGAATATTGTTTTCAAGATGAACTACAAACGGATAAGAGCTTCCGTCCAATATTGGTATTTCCATACCGTTAACTTCTACCAGAACATTGTCTATTTGCAAGCCAAACAAAGCAGCCATAAGATGCTCTACTGTTGCCATTTTCACGCCATTCTTTTCTAGTGTTGTCCCTCTTTCTACAGTTGTTACCAAATCGCAATCTGCTTGAATAATTGGTTTGTCTGCCAAATCAATTCGTTGGAATTTCACACCGGAATTGGCTGGTGCTGGTTTGAATGTTAGGGTTACTTCTTTTCCGGTATGCAGCCCAAAACCACTGATCGAAGTGGGTTCTTTTATCGTCTGCTGAAATCTGTTCATTTTCATAAATCCTGACAAATCTAAATTTATTCCTTAATCATTTAATTGCGCTCTGATATTTTGCGAGTTCTTTTTCTAACAATGCTACTTTCTTAATTAATTCAGGAAGCTGTTTTATTGCAGCCATCTGCCGGAAATGATCTTTGATATCAACTGCCGGAACGCCTGAAATTGCTCTTCCCGGGTCAATATTTTTTGCTACGGCACTTTTCGCATTTATCTTCACATCATCGCTGATTTTGATGTGGCCAACGGTTCCTACCTGCCCTCCAATAATTACCCTCTTTCCCACTTTGGTGCTTCCTGAAAATCCTGATTGTGCTGCTATGGCTGTATTTTCGCCTATTTCTACATTATGGGCTATCTGAATTAGATTATCGAGCTTTACACCATTGTCAATAAGTGTCGCTCCCATAGTAGCTCTATCAATGGTAGTGTTTGCACCTATTTCTACATTATTTCCGATTTTCACAATACCAGTTTGTGGTATTTTATCAAAACCATTTGTTGTAGGTATAAATCCAAACCCATCGCTGCCTATCACAGCACCCGAATGGATGATGCAGTCGCTGCCTATAATACAACCTTGGTAGACTTTTACTCCTGCATGAAGAATTGTATTGTCTCCTATGGTTGTGTTCTCCCCTATGAAACAGTTCGGGTATATCTTTACGTTATTGCCAATTTTGACATTTTTAGAAACATAGCTGAATGAGCCTAAATAGAAGTTGTCTCCATAAGAAGAGGATGCATCAATTACACTGTATTGTTCTATTCCGCTTTTGGTTTTTTGCTGCGTGAGCTTTTCGTATGCTTTTAGTAAAACAGCAAAAGCCTGATAGGCATCATTCACTTTTATGATGGCATGAATGTTTGGATTGTTGATTTCAACGTTTTTATTTACGAGGAGAATGCCCGCTTTGGCAGTATTGGCAAATTGCAGATATTTTGGGTTGGCAATGAAGCAAATGGATTCATCATCAGCTTCCTCTATTTTCGCTATTTTTGAAATACGATAGTTCGCATCTCCGCTTACTTCTCCTTCTATTAATGATGCAATGTCTTTTGCGCTGAACTTTATCATCTAATGATTTGTTTTGGGTAACAAATGAAATACTTGACTGCCGGTTTGTTGAGCACCGAGATGTTAAGTAAATCTGCAGCTTTCGATATATCTTTCATTTTACCTGATTTATCTACCAATTTGATTTGATTTTCAAGAGGATCGTAAAGACTGTTTTTAGTAGACTCATGAATTACCATGAAATCTGCTTCCTCTTGGGAGATATTCAAAGTTTTGGCTGTCAGCGATTTGAGTTTTGTAATTTCTTTTTCTGAAAAAGGTTCTGTTTTCATTTCTACTTTGAATAGCTTCCTTTGTATAATGCCTGAAGCCAGTGTAGAGAGCACAATATCCTCATGTTTGCTCCATGATTTAAGTGCAATAATAATATCCGTATCATCCAATGTGGCGTATTGTTCCAATACTTCCTTTTTTGATTTGAAATCAGAAAGGCTAACGTGCCGGGAAAGAAAATATTGCAATGACTCCGAACTTTCTAATAAAATTCCGCTTTGAATCAGGTGTTTTGCGCGTTTTATTGCGTTTATCAACATGTATTCAGCAGCCAGAACTGTCTTGTGCAGATAGACTTGCCAATACATAAGTCGCCTTGCAATAAGAAAGTTTTCCACAGAATATAGTCCTTTCTCCTCTACCACCAGGTCATTTTTGACTACCTGCATCATTTCTATGATCCGGTCATAGGCAATAGCGCCTTCATTCACTCCGGTAAAAAAACTATCTCTGGTGATATAGTCAAGTCGGTCAGTATCCAGTTGAGAGGAAACCAGCTGATGCAGGAATTTTTTGGGGTGTGTTCCTTCAAAAATCCTGATGGCAGTGGTAAGCTTTCCTTTAAATTCTTTGTTGAGCTGTTCCAGAAATACTGAAGATATACTTTCGTGATGTACTTTGGGAATCAACACGTGCTCCAGAGTATGCGAAAATGGACCATGACCAATATCGTGAAGCAAAATTGCAATACAGGCTCCGATTTCTTCCTCTTTAGTAATCTTTACGCCTTTGATTTTGAGTACGGCAAGGGCTTTGCTCATCAGGTGAAAAGCTCCTAATGCATGGTGAAAGCGGGTGTGAATTGCTCCTGGATACACATAGTCAGTTAATCCCAGTTGTTTTATTCTTCTGAGACGCTGAAAATAAGGATGCTCTATAATGTCAAAAATTATTTCGAATGGCAGCGAAATAAATCCATGCACAGGGTCGTTAAATATTTTTTGTTTGTTGGCTGAAGTCTTCAAAATTTGTTAATCAATAAATGCAATTCAAATTAATATTCAGTACATTACGTTGTTCAAGTAAATATAGAAATTATGTCAAAAACAAGTATTCTTTGGGCCGATGATGAAATAAATCTTTTAAAACCGCAGGTCTTGTTTCTTGAGAATAAGGGTTATGAGGTGGTTACGGTTTCAAATGGAAATGATGCAGTAGCGGAGTTTAAGAATAAGCGATTTGATGTTGTTTTGCTTGATGAGACTATGCCGGGGCTTTCGGGTTTGCAGACGCTTACCAAAATCAAAGAAATTAGTCAGCATACTCCCGTAGTAATGATTACAAAAAACGAAGAAGAAAATTTGATGGAGGAAGCTATTGGTTCACAAATAGCCGACTATCTGATTAAGCCCGTAAAGCCGCAGCAAATATTATCCTCACTCAAGAAGATTTTGAATAAGGGAGATTTGGTAAGTGAAAAAACAGTGACAGATTATCGCTCTAAATTTCAGGAAATATTTACCCGATTGCAGGATAACCTGAATATTGATGAATGGAAGGTATTGTATAAAGATCTCGTTTATTGGGATAGAGAACTGGATAGGTCATCTATCAAAGAAATGCAGGAAGTTTTCGAAATGCAAAAGCGCGAGGCAAATTCGGAGTTCAATAAGTTTGTAATTAAGAATTACAAGAAATGGGTGAACGGTAAACCGGAAGATGGCGAACCTTTGATGTCTCACACGCTTCTTCGTGCCAAGCTACCAGACTTGCTTAAACAGAACAAACCTACTTTCCTTATACTCATAGATAATTTGCGTTTTGACCAATGGAAAGCAATTGAGCCATTTTTTCTTCAGCAGTTTAATGTGGA
>CANHIG010000057.1 GCA_947461105.1 Bacteroidota bacterium
GAAGCATCTGCTCAGGAAAGAATGCAAAAACTGATGAGCATAAAAGGAAAGCGCACTGTAGATGATTTCCATAAAGCATTAGGAAAAATAATGTGGGAATATTGCGGAATGGCCCGTACAGCTGAAGGTTTGACTAAAGCTCGCACTATGATTCAAAATCTAAGAAAAGAATTCTGGAGCGATGTAGCTATTCCGGGCGAAATCAATGATTTCAACCCTGAGCTAGACAAGGCTATGCGTGTTGCAGACTTCTTAGAACAAGGTGAGTTGATGGTGATTGATGCTTTAAACAGAAAAGAATCTTGCGGAGGTCACTACAGAGTGGAATATCAGGAACAGGGAGAAGCCAAACGCGATGATGAGCACTACGCTTATGTTGCTGCCTGGGAATTTAATGGTATAGACGCTGAGCCTACTCTGAACAAAGAGGATTTAAAATATGAGAATATTAAATTGCAAGTAAGAAGCTATAAGTAATTTGGCAATGTGCGGATTTGATGATTTGATAATGAGGAAGAGAAGTTTGGTGATGTAGCGATTTGATAATTTGATGATGAAAGGAGAAAAAAATTTGATGATAGTAAAGAGTTAATTGTTAATGAGGAAATACAATGCAGACCAATAAGCCGAATTTAATTGTGGAGCTTACCTTTGAATTTTCTTTAAAAGTTATTGAATATTGTGAATTGCTTGAATCAAAAAAGAAATACAATCTTGCAAATCAACTTTTCAGAAGCGGAACATCAATTGAAGCAAATATCAGAGAAGCACAAAACTCAGAAAGCAATGCAGATTTTATTCATAAACTTAAAAAAGCAGCTAAAGAAACAGATGAAACAGAATATTGGTTATTGCTTTGTAAGGAATCTAAAAACTATCCTGACACGAGTGAGTTACTTGCAAAGGTTGAATCAATTCATAAAATAATCTCAAAAATAATTTCAACTATTAAGAATAAAAAGTCATTATCAAATCAACTAATCATCAAATCGCATTTATATGAAATTTAAGTTAAAAGTTTGGAGACAAAAAAATCAAAACACTCCCGGGAAATTGGTAGACTATAACATTGACAATATCAATGAGGATATGTCTTTTTTGGAGATGGTGGATGTGTTGAATGATAATTTGGTGCGTCAGGGCGAAGAGCCTATCGCTTTTGACCATGATTGCAGAGAGGGAATTTGCGGTATGTGCAGCATGTATATCAGTGGTCGTGCACACGGGCCTCAGCATGGGGCTACTACCTGCCAGTTGTATATGCGTAAATTTAAAGATGGCGATACCATCTATGTAGAACCTTGGCGTGCAAGAGCCTTCCCTATCGTGAAAGACTTAGTCGTAGATCGCGGTGCATTTGACAGAATTATTGCTGCCGGAGGTTTTGTGAGCGCCAATACAGGACAGGCACAGGATGCCAACAGCTTGCCTGTAGATAAAGACCTTGCTGAAAAAGCAATGGATGCAGCAGCTTGTATCGGTTGCGGTGCTTGTGTGGCAGCTTGTAAAAATGCTTCTGCTATGCTTTTTGTTTCTGCAAAAGTTTCGCATCTGGCACTTTTGCCACAGGGCGAACCTGAACGCAGAAGAAGAGCTCTAGCAATGGTAGCGCAAATGGATGCTGAAGGATTTGGTAACTGTACCAATACTGGCGCATGTGAAGCTGAATGTCCTAAAGAAATCAAACTGACTAACATCGCACGTTTGAACAGAGAATATATCAATGCAGCTGTTGTAAGCGAAACGGAAATCTAAACCTAAAACATAATAAAAAAGAGAGCCTCGAAAGTTTCGAGGCTTTTTATTTCACAAACAATCACTATGTCAAAAAAACTAAATGTTCCTGCCATTGTAAGAAGAGCTTATCAAAAGAAAAAACATCTTAGTTCGTTCCTCAAATCATTACACAGAAGAAAATTGCCAAAGCTTCTTGATACTGTGAAGGCAGTTGACAAAGAGGTTTGGGCTGAAATAAACTGCCTGGATTGTGCGAATTGCTGCAAAACAATGACACCTACATTTAAGAAATCGGAGGTGACAAAAATTGCCACACATTTGAACATGACCTACAAGCAATATTTTGATAAATATCTGATGATAGATGAGGATAACGGAGATATTGTGAACAAAAACACTCCTTGCCAGCATTTAAATCTGAAAACAAATATGTGCAGTGTCTATGAGCTCAGACCTCATGATTGCAGCGGTTTTCCGCATTTTATACGCAAAGATTTTTTGGATCAGACAGGAGTTTACACTGAAAATCTGCACAGATGCCCGGCAACACTTGCCATGGTGGAAAAACTGGAGCAACAGATACTAAAAGCAAAGTAATTTTTCATGGTTCACAGCTTGCGCACCCTATGTCATTAAGCTTTATATATTTGTTGAAAATATAGACAATGAAGGTCTTCAACAATATTCTCGAAACTATAGGCAACACGCCTCTGGTAAGAATTAATAAAATAGGTAAGGATAAAATCAAGGCAACACTTCTAGCCAAAATAGAGTATTTCAACCCGGGCAATTCCATCAAAGACAGAATAGGCTACCAAATGGTGATAGACGCTGAAGCGCAAGGATTGCTAAAACCGGGCGGAACCATCATTGAGTGTACATCGGGAAATACAGGAATGGGACTGGCACTGGCAGCTTGTGTGAAAGGCTACAAAGCCATTTTCACCACCACAGATAAACAATCAAAAGAAAAGATAGACGTGCTCCGTGCTATGGGAGCAGAAGTAATAGTATGCCCTACCAATGTTTCTCATGATGACCCGAGAAGCTACCATAGTGTAGCTCATAAATTGTCGGAAGAAGTTCCTAATTCCTATTGGGTAAATCAGTACGAGAATTTATCGAACAGAAAGGCTCATTATCTGACTACAGGCCCTGAAATATTTGAACAAACTGATGGTAAAATTACTCACTTTATATCTACCATTGGCACAGGAGGTACCATGACAGGAACTTCCATGTACCTCAAAGAAAAAAATCCGGCAATTCAAACATTAGCGGTAGATGCCTTGGGTTCTATCCTGAAAAAGTATAAAGAGACAGGCGAAAAAGATATGAAGGAAGCCTATCCTTATCTCATAGAAGGAATAGGTCAGGATTTAATTCCCGGCAATTTTGATTTTTCTGTGATAGATTATGTAGATCAGGTTTCTGATAAAGATGCTGCAAATATGTGTCGCAGACTGGCTGAAGAAGAGGGCATTTTCACTGGCTATTCAGGAGGGGCAGTGATGCAGGGAGTTTTGCAGATGGCAGACAGGTTCCAAGAAGGCGATGTGGTGGTAATTATTTTTCACGATCATGGCAGCCGCTATGTGGGCAAAGTATATAATGATGACTGGATGCGCGAAAGAGGTTTCCTTGAAGAAGAAGAGGTAACTGCTCAGTCGATTGTGCAACGCAAAAAAGACATTAAAGATTTAGTGTTTGTTGCACCAGAGGAAAAAGTGATTGATGCTATTCTAAAAATGAAAGACAAATCACTCACCCAACTACCGGTGATGGAAAACAATCAAATTATTGGCAGCATCAGTGAAAGCACTGTGTTGAATTTATTACTGGAAAATAGAAATGTAAGGGAACAGGATGTGAAATCTGTTATGGGGAAACCATTTCCGCACGTTGGATGGCATAGCACTTCAAATGAAATTTCTAAACTAATCACCAGAGATAATTCTGCTGTGTTGGTAGAAAAGCCAACAGGCGAACTTGCCATCATCACAGAATTTGATTTGATAGAAGCAATGGCTTGATTTCAATAGAATCCTGCAAGGCAACAACAAAACATAATTTTATTTTGTTTCAGTTTATTAAATTAGCTTTATCTAATTCTTAAACTTTGATGCTCAATTGTATCTCTGTAAAATTTAAAGTAAGTAAATGAACGCTGAACAGCTGGAAGCAAAGCAAAGAATATCTCAAGACAGAACCAGAACTAATCTCTTCAGGACGTCAGAGCAATACATGCTATCACTTCTTTGCACTCTGATGCCAAAATGGGTAAGCCCTAATATTTTAACCGCCATCGGATTCTTTGGTTCGTTCATCATACTTGCTGCTTTTTATTTTGCAAGAGAAGATAGATTCCTATTAGCCTTTGGGGTTCTGGGCTTTGCTATACAATGGTTTGGAGACTCGCTGGATGGCAGAATTGCCTACTACAGAAATACTCCCCGAAAATGGTATGGATTTACTCTGGACATGACTATGGACTGGCTTTCAACCATTATTGTCGGAATTGGCTTTTATTTTTACTTACCGGAATGGTACAGGATTTTTGTTTACACTTTCATTACAGCATACGGCTGGACCATGATTATTGCTTTGCTTAAATACAAAGTAACCGGAAAATATCAAATTGATTCCGGGCTGCTTGGACCTACAGAGTTAAGAATCATTTTGTGTCTCATCATTGTTGGAGAAATAGTGCTTCCGGGATTTATGAAAGCATTTACCATCATTGCTAATATTGTTCTGTTTACAATGAATACCATAGATTTTGTAAAACTTCTGGGATTGGCAAACGAGAAAGACCAAACCGAACATGGAGCAACCTCCGGAAAATAAAGCAACAAAACAGCCCTCAAAGTTTCATACTCTGCTCACATTTGGCAAGGCGCAACTTTCTGCATTTATAGGTGGTCTTTTCGACTATGGGGTAATGATATTTGTTACTGAAGTCTTTGGTATATTCTATTCCATATCTATTATCGTCAGCGGACTGCTAGGTGCAGTAGTTAACTTTTCTATTAACCGTTACTGGACATTCAATTCAGTAAATGCTTCCACCACAGAGCAGCTCAGGAAGTTTGTATTTGTAGTTTTGGGGAGTGTGACGCTGAAAAGTCTGGGTACATATCTTTTTACCGAAACACTAGCAATAGACTATAAAATAAGCAGGCTAATGGTGGATGCTGTTGTATCAATCGGGTTTAATTTTACCCTGCAAAAATATTGGGTATTTAAAAAGTAAGCAATTTACTTCACGCCCACTCCAACTGTCACTTTGAATAATTTAGTTCGCTGCTCAATGGCATCTTCCATCCTGCAAAACAAAGAACCTCTTGGTCGTTCAAATCGAGGAACATTGAGCAAAACCGGTACATAGCATAAATGCTTTGATTTTTGATTTATGTTATTCTCCTTTTTATTTACCCATAGACTATTATCAAAACGAGCTATGGGTCTAAACAATACTCTCATGGCATCTGCTCTGTTAGAGGCGATTTGCTGAGCATAAGATCTATTCGTAATCATTCCAAAGAAGATAATTAACAGAAAGAATATTTGTCTGAAACTAAAAATCATTGTTCAATAATAACTTCTTTAAATCTAACACCAAATGCCTCAAGCTTGTTTAAAATAGGATTGTATAACTCTGCACTCAAAGGCATCAATACTCCTCTATCAGCAATTTCATTTTGAATAATTAGCTCTGCCGCGAAAGCTATTGGTAGACCAACTGTTTTTGATAATGCAGTATGAAGCTGATCATCGCCATCCAAAATCATCGAGGACTGTATTTGCTTGCGCACACCATTTTCCTCGATCTCAATTTCATGAATCATCACTACCCTATCTATATCATGATTCAGCATCTTCCATTTAGATTCAATTGCCTGCTGCAATACATCGCAAGCATTACCCTTATTTTGATACAATTCAAAAACACCTAATTCTTCAAACATAGCAAGCACTTCTTCATCAATTTCCACATCGCTGCGTTCTATTTTGGGAAATGGAGATTGAGTAGATGTAGCACCAAAATTCACTAACTTATTCCATGCCTTGCAATAGGCAGGAATCCGCAGCGTACCTCTGTATAGCGTTTCAATTCCATCAATATGATACAGCTTCTCATATTTCAATGAATCACGGTTAGGATAGCTTTCAAAACTATCTTCACCAACTTTTATCTTCATAGTATGCGCAAACAATTCTTCATATTTCAATAACACATCTTCTCCGTTCGCTCTGTATTTTATATAATCATTCCCCGCCCCTGCCAATACCACATTTCTCGGATTCCAACTGATTTTATAATGCCATAAATTGGTATCAGACTTTGCCGAAATTAATGCCCCGCAATGGCTTTTCAGTGAGTGTATTTTCGCTCCTTTGGATTGATATTCATCTATAATTTTCAGGCAACACATGTGGTCAATACCCGGATCTAATCCCATCTCATTCAGAAAAATCAGATTCGCGACCTTTGCCTTTTCATGAAGCAATTGCATGTCATCTGAGGTGTATGATGGTGTAATTAAATGCGATTTACTTTCAAGACATATTTTAGCAACTGATACATGAAGGGCTGGCGGAAGCATGGAAACAACAATGAATGCGCTTTGTATGTGTTCTGCAAGTTCATCTATTGTACCTGTGGTAAGTAATATCTGTTCGCAAAGTTTTCCGGCACATCTCAACTCCAGATTAGAGGCATTGGTATCAGCTACTTTTACTTTTATTCCTAATTGCCCTGAAACAGCCGATAAATAGTCTATGATATGAGTAGCAGATTTGCCGGCACCAATAATGAAAATTTGCATAAGAAACCATCTTTACAGTTGTAAATTGTAAAGAAAATTGTAAATAGTGCAGTATAAATCTCAAATATTATGATTTGGAAAACAAAACCTTCAAAAGATCTTTTCAAAAATCTCACCAATGACCACATGGATACGCATCTTGGAATTGAGTTTACGGAAGTAGGCGATGATTATCTGAAAGCCAGAATGCCGGTGAATGAAAAAACAAGGCAACCATATGGAATTCTTCATGGCGGAGCATCCTGTGTGCTGGCTGAGTCTTTGGGAAGCGCGGCTGGTGCATGTTGTGTGGAATTTGGCAAACAGATTGTTGTTGGACTTGAAATTAATGCCAATCACATTCGTCCTGTCAAGGAAGGCTTTGTAATTGGTACTGCCCGACCGCTTCATATTGGCCGCACCACTCAGGTATGGGATATCAGGCTTGAAAATGAAAAGAATGAGTTGGTTTGCATCAGCAGACTGACACTGGCAGTTAAAGATTTGAAATAATCTATGGCAAAGCATATCGATTTTGGTAAAATAGGAGAAGACGCAGCTGTAGTTTTTCTAAAATCTCTTAGTCATGAAATCCTTTTGCAAAATTTCAGACATGGTCATGGTGAAATTGATATCATTTCAAAAGATAAGGAAGAGTTGGTTTTTGTTGAAGTGAAAGCCAGAAGCTCAAATCATTTCGGCTATCCTGAAGAAGCTGTTTCTGAAAAGAAGAAAGAAAAAATCATGGAAGCTGCACAGGCATATATTGAAGAAATCGAATGGCAGGGCAGTTTTCGATTTGATGTGATAGCGCTTACTAAAAATGGACAAAACTTTGATGTTTATCATATTAAGGATGCGTTCTCCTAATTTCAAATGGTGCCTTTTCGAATCACTTCGCCTTTGATATGCGGCCATTTCATTATTCGATGATTCACGCAATTGCAAATCCCAATACTAGTACATCGCATATCAATTCTTCCTATCAGCATATTAGCATATTTACCCATTTTCTCATTTCTATTACTATTTTCGCAACCGAAACAGCAGCATTGTGACTAACGAAAATCTTTCCATAATAAAAGACCGACTTGACAATCTTCAACGCTTTCTAAACATTGATGAAAGGAAAATGAAGATTGCTCAGGATGAAAATCTTTCTACTCATCCTACTTTTTGGGATGACCCAAAAAAAGCGGAAGATATTTTAAAAGAAATTAAACTCAACAAGTTTTGGGTTGCAGACTATGAAACGGCACGCAGCGCTTATGAAGATGCTAAAGTAATGCGAGAGTTCCTTGAAGCGGGCGAAGATGTAGAAACAGACCTTAAACAGCAATATAGCAAAGCGGAAGCAGCTGTTGATAATTTAGAATTCAAATCTACACTCAACCAACCCGAAGATTCATTGAGTGCCATTCTGGAAATAAATGCCGGAGCTGGTGGAACAGAGAGCTGTGATTGGGCGTCTATTCTTCTTAGAATGTATGTGATGTGGGCCGAAAGAAAAGGCTATAAAATAAATGAACTCGAACGCACTGATGGCGATGTAGCCGGAATAAAATCAGTATCGCTCGAAATTCAGGGAGAATTTGTTTATGGCTATCTCAAAGGAGAAAATGGAGTGCATCGTCTTGTCAGGATTTCGCCTTTTGACTCCAATGCAAAACGGCATACTTCATTTGCCTCTGTATTTGTTTACCCCATTGTGGACGATACCATAGATATTAAATTACCTGCATCAGATTTGGAATGGGATACTTTCAGGGCCAGTGGAGCAGGAGGTCAGAATGTGAATAAAGTAGAAACGGCAGTCAGGCTAAAACACTTACCAACCGGAATTGTAGTAAACTGTCAGGTGACTCGTTCTCAACATGACAACCGAGACAGAGCCTTGCAAATGCTAAAGTCCAAGCTGTATGAGATAGAAGTTCAGAAACGAAATGAAGCCAGAGATAAAGTAGAGGGAACAAAAATGAAAAATGAATGGGGCTCGCAAATTAGAAACTATGTACTTCATCCCTATAAACTGATTAAGGATACCCGGTCAGGCTACGAAACCGGAAATGTACAGCCAATTTTGGACGGAGATTTGGATGATTTTATCAAAGCATATCTGCTTAATGCTACAAAGAAAGTTTAGTTGCAAATAAGCGCCTATCTGCCTCAAAAGGTTTTAAATCAACAACTTTTACTGACTTACTAAATTCCAAATGTTTTGGATTCAGAATTATATTTTTCTCTTCCGGAACTATGATAGACGGCACTTTCAACCCAACTGATTTTTTGATTGCAATCCAGTTATCGCCTCTTTTTCGAATTAGTTCATCGCTATTATGCCAGTTTTTAGGAAGTTGGTCAATATCTGAAATCTTGCTTTCATCAATCTCCAGCGTTAATAAGGACAATTTGATAGTTATTAGAATTTCATAAGGCAAGTGCACTAAGACTTCAAGCAGTGAAAGCGAAATGTGCTGTGATGTATAAAGCATAAAAACCCCCTTAGAGTTCCAGCGATTATTAGAAAGTGAGGCGCCATAACCACTTAGGTCTTCTATAAATTCCGATTTCCCGATTCTGTATATCAGCATCAGGCAAAAACTCCGTATTGAATTCGGGTAAGCTCTTCTTCAAGCATTTGGAAGCCAAAAGGAGTATCGAGAAAATCTTTGGGTCTTTTGCCTCCAAAAGCCGGAATAGAGCTATTCATCCAAGTATTAGTAGCTTTCTCAGAACCGAAAACTTCTATACCTTTTTTGAGAATAACTGCCAACTGCAAGGCCTTAGAAGATGCTTCTGTATCAAGCCTTTTTGAGGGAACATAGCGCTGAAGTGTACGCAAAGAAACATGAAGCACATCACTAAGTTCTTGTAAACTAATAGATAATTTTTCTGCAATATCGAGCAGAAAACCGTATTTGACACCATTTCTGGCTAATGAAATTGGAGAACTAAAATCACCGGCAGATAAACTAATAAATGGCTCTTCAAGTGATTTTGATTCAATTGGCTTCTTAGTATATGGCTTCATTAATCATGAATTATGTCATAAAAATAACGACATTTTTCTTGAATAAGAAGTTTTCACCCAATTTTTTTCAAAATCGCTCCAATTTCCAAAACTATCCTTGCATCAGATTTTGGATTTTGCTGATTCACATAAATAATATAAGAAAGCAGTTCTTTAAGCACGGTAAGAGTATCAGCTGGAGCATAATTAGCAATATCATTATCAGCTCCAATTCTCTTGAGGTAGTCATCTATTTGGGTCTTAGAAAAAATCACACCGCTTTGAAAGGGATTCAGATAGAAAAGGACATCATTTAGCAACTGCTCTTCATTAGAAAAAACAAGATGATTTGATTTACAGAAAGCAAGAATAAAATAGCTTTTAAGACATACCCCATAGATTGGTAATTGAAGGCTTTGAGCCAGAATAATATAGAATAGTCCCAAAGAAACAGGGTTTCCGCGCTTAGTTTCCAAAATATGATTTATACAAAAGTCGGTATTCTCAGCCGCTTCTATATCACCCTTGAATGCTAATTGCTGATACAAAACCTGATTGAAAATTTGAATTTGTTCAAAAGGTGTTTGATTGTTACTAAGCTCTATCCAGATTCGCTGCCTTATTTTAGAAATTTTATTCTCAATAATGGTCGAATCTAATTCAGGAAAAAAATATTTTGAAATCAAGAAATATCCACGAAGTAAATCCTGAGTTGGGGAATTAAGCCATGTATCTATTTCGTTAAGCAAGCTGTCAAACTGAATCTCATGTATAAGCTCTTCCAGCCTTTCACTTTGAGTAAGATTAAAATCGGGATTCCATGAATTTTCTAAAATAGGAACGATCGAAGGACCAAGACTCTTAATTTTGCTCCAAACATGACTCACTACTTCCTGATCGTCATCATCAAGTAATGTAATAAGAGCAGCTATCTCAGAATCTTTCACTTTGTCTTCTTTCCTCTTTTGGTTTTTTTAGGAGCCTTGTCAGCCTCACTGATTATAGATAAACAATCTTCTAAAGTCAAATGTTTTGCTTCTGTACCTTTTGGTATTTTATAATTTTCTTTCCCTTTTTTGATATATGCTCCAAAGCGCCCTAAAATTACCTGTATGTCCTGCTCAGGAAATTCAGCTATAAACTTATTGGCATCGCTCTCTCTTTTTGCAAGAATTAATGCTTCCGCTTCGTCAAGATTGACTTCGTATGGATCTGTTCCCTTTGGAAGAGAAACGAATTTTCCATCATGCTGCACATAAGGTCCAAATCTTCCGATATTTGCTTTAACTTCTTTACCCTCAAACTCACCTAAAACTCTTGGAAGCTTAAATAAATCAAGTGCTTCTTTAAGCGTAATTGTTTCTATAGATTGCTGCGCTTTCAAACGTGCATACTGAGGCTTTTTATCTTCAGATGTAACACCCACCTGAACCATTGGACCAAATCTTCCAACCCTTACAATAATTGGCTCACCACTCACAGGATGATTACCCAAAGCACGCTCTCCGCTTGCTCTTTCGCTTTCACGTGTAGTGGTATCAATATTCTTGTGAAATGGTTGATAAAAATCATCAATCATTTTATGCCACTCCTGTTTGCCCTCAGCTACGTCATCAAACTTTTTTTCCACCTCCGCAGTAAATCCATAATCAAGGATATTGCTAAAATTTTTCACAAGAAAATCTGTAACCACACCGCCTATATCTGTTGGGAATAGTTTATTCTTTTCTGACCCTGTGATTTCTGTTTTCACTTCTTCTTTGATTGCATCGGCTGCAAGTGTGAGCACCTGAAACTTTCGCTCAACTCCTTCGCGACTTTCTTTTACTATATATCCTCTCTTTTGTACTGTGCTAATTGTTGGGGCATAAGTCGAAGGGCGACCAATTCCAAGTTCTTCTAATTTCTTTACTAAAGATGCTTCAGTATATCGTGGTTGCGGTCTTGTATATCTTTCGGTAGCAGTTAGCTGTCGTAATGGCAACTCCAATCCGTTTTTCAAAGGAGGTAGCAATACATCCGATGAATCATCAGCTTCTTCTTCGTCATCAGCAGATTCCGTATATACCTTCAAAAATCCATCAAAAAGAACTACCTCTCCCTGTGCGTAAAATTCTTTTGCATTTTTGTCATTAGATATAGTAATGACTGTTTTCTCCAACTCTGCATCGCTCATTTGTGAAGCAACAGTACGCTTCCAGATTAATTCATATAAACGTTGCTCATCTCTATCATCAGATACCTGCACATTCTCCGCATAGGTAGGACGAATTGCCTCGTGAGCCTCTTGTGCACTTTCATTTTTTGTAGTGAATTTTCGGTGCCTGTAATATTTATTACCGTATTTGCTGTCAATCGTCTGTTTCAATGAACTCATGGCAGTTTCTGAAAGCGAGTTTGAGTCAGTTCTCATGTATGTTATATGCCCTGCTTCATATAAGCGCTGAGCCACAACCATTGTCTTAGAAACAGAAAAACCAAGTTTTCGACTGGCTTCCTGCTGTAATGTAGATGTGGTAAACGGGGCTGCAGGCGTTCTCTTTGAAGGCTTCTTCTCCGTGCCTTTTACGTAAAACTTAGCCCCTATTAAATCATTCAAATAGGATTGAGCAGCAGCAGTATTCTTAAGTTTTTCATTATTCTCAGCCTTAAGAATGGTAGTCTTTCCGTTATCCGATAGATTAAATAATGCCTGCAGTTTAAAGAAAGACTCCACTTTGAATCCATTGATTTCTCTTTCACGATCTACAATAATCCTTACCGCTACAGACTGTACCCGCCCAGCTGAAAGTGATGGCTTTACTTTTTTCCATAAAACAGGAGAAAGTTCGTAACCTACCAATCTATCCAACACTCTTCGTGCTTGCTGCGCATTTACCAAATCAAGATTAATAATGCGGGGATTTGCGACAGCAAATTTTACTGCCTTTTCAGTAATCTCTGTATATGTTATTCTTTTCGCATCTTTCGGGTCTAATCCAAGCACGCTGCATAAATGCCATGCAATAGCCTCGCCTTCACGATCCTCATCTGTTGCGAGGTAGATAGTAGTTGCTTTCTTAGCCAGTTTCTGAAGTTCCTTAATTACTTTATCCTTATCCTCAGATATCTCATAAATTGGCTCGTAATTATTTTCAAGGTCAATAGCTAAACCACTGGAGGGTAAATCTCTTATGTGTCCATAACTTGATGTCACCTCAAAGTCGCTACCTAGAAACTTATTTATGGTTTTTGCCTTGGCAGGGGACTCAACTATCACTAAATTTTTACTCATATATTTTCAGTCAATTGATGCAAATAAAAAAAACATAACTTATAAAAACAGAAAAAAAAGTGCACGACCTGATATTTAAAATTTCTGCTACGGATAAAATTCGAAGAATTTATAGATGAAGGAGCTTGTCTGAAAATGACTCAAACACATACTGCAAAAAGGTTTTAAGTTCATTTATTTCTGAAATTAGTATTCCATTTACAACCTCGTAGCTGTGAAAAAGCGATTTAAATCAGTCGGGCTTTTTAGGCTTTATATGAGAAACTCACATTCAGATGAATAAATAATGAACGCGAAAGCCTTATTAATGGCGGTGTCAAAATCAAAATCACAATTCCGGAAAGCAGAATTGAAAACATCAACTCAATTCGAAAAAGAAACAAACCGATTAGTATCAGTATGATTTCAATGAATATCACAATCGGATAGCTTACCCACATGGCACCAAGATAAAACCCGGGCTCAATCTGAAAATCCTGTCCGCAGTTCGGACAGCATTTATTCATATCGGTAAAGGATTTCAAATCATAATGTCGTTTACTCAGAAAAAGATTTCCGACTCTGCATTTTGGACATTTGCACTGAACCACACTTTGCAGGAAAGTTAGTTTAGGCTTTTCCATTCACAATTATTTGCGCAATGCAATTAGTTCCAAAACGGTAAGGCAAATAATCAAACGAAGGAATTTTTTCTGTAATTATAAGATTTGCCTTTTTGCCGATCGTAATGCTACCCAATTCCTTTTCAACAGCCATGGCATAAGCGCCATTTATTGTTGCTGCATTCAATACTTCATTAGTCGACATTTTCATATTCAAACAAGCAAGTGAAGCAGCAAAAGGAATGTTGCCGCTTGGTGAAGAGCCTGGATTATAATCGCTTGCAATTGCCAAAGGCAAACCCGCATCAATGATTTTTCGTGCGGGAGTATATGGAATTCGTATAAAGAATGAACAGCCCGGAAGAGCTACAGGCATTGTATTTGATGATTTTAAAATTGATATATCTTCTTCAGTGAGTTGCTCCAGATGATCAACGCTTCGCGCATTATTCTTTACACTTACTGCTACTCCGCCAATTGCGTTAAACTGATTCACATGCACTTTAGGAACTAACCCATATTTAGCTCCTGCCTTAAGAACTCTGTCTGTTTCCTCTACATTGAAATATCCTTTTTCGCAAAACACATCAATAAAATCTGCCAAACCTTCACTTGCAATTTGCGGTAGCATTTCATCAATCAGAATTTTTAGATAACCTTCATGATTTTCTCTGAACTCCATCGGATAAGAGTGAGCACCAAGAAATGTAGCCTTTATCGTCAAATCAGATTTTTCTTTAAGGCTGCGAATTACACGAAGCATTTTCAGCTCTCCTTCAAAACTTAATCCGTAACCTGATTTAATTTCTACTCCTCCTGTTCCTGTCAGCTTGATTTCTTCCAATCTTTGCCATGCAAAATCAAAGAGTTCATCTTCACTGGCTTCTGCAAGTTTTTTTGCAGAATTTAAAATTCCTCCGCCACGTTTAGCGATTTCTTCATAGCTCAATCCGTTTAGTTTATCAACAAATTCTTTTTCACGCCATGCTGCAAAAACCAGATGCGTATGTGAATCGCACCATGCGGGCAAAACAAATCCGCCTTTTGCATCAATGATTTTATCCGCATTAATTTCTTTACCACTCAAAGAACCAAAATCTGCAATAACTTCGTTTTCAAATTCAATAAAAGCATTTTCAATTCCATTCCACAGATTCATTTCTGTACCTGAAACCTTTTTTGTTTCCACAGGAAGAATGCCCGAAAGCAGACCGATATTGGTGATGATGGTTTTCATTGGTAATACTTCACAAGTTTACAATCAAAATTTTGCATTTACTGATAATAATATTGATTTTTGAATGCTATGGCGGGAAATACTTTCGGAAAATTATTAATTATCACAACCTTTGGCGAATCGCACGGAAATTCAATTGGTGTAGTGATTGACGGTTTCCCTGCGGGACTGAAAATTGATTTTTCAAAAATTGCAAATGATTTACAAAGAAGAAAACCGGGACAATCCAACATCACTACTCAGAGAAATGAAAGTGAAGAATTTGAAGTGCTCAGTGGTTTATTCAATGAAACTACACTCGGCTCTCCGATTGCTGTGGTGATTAAAAATAAAGACCAGAAATCAGAAGACTACAAAAAACTGAAAGATGTTTATCGTCCTTCTCATGCAGATTTTACTTACGATGCAAAATACGGAATCAGAGATTACAGAGGCGGAGGTCGCTCATCGGCAAGGGAAACAGTCGCGAGAGTGATTGCAGGAAGTTTTGCGAAGCAGTTGCTCGAAAAAGAAAATGTAATGATTGCTGCTTATGTTTCTCAGGTTGGCGATGTGAAACTGACTCAGAATTACGGCCAGTTAGATTTGACGAACACTGAATCAAATGTTGTTCGTTGTCCTGATACAGAAACTGCGGAGAAAATGATTAGTCTGATTGAAAATGTCAGAAGCAAAGGCGATTCAGTTGGCGGTGTTATTTCATGTGTAATTAAAAATTGTCCCATTGGATTGGGTGAGCCTGTTTTCGACAAACTGCATGCAGACCTGGGAAAAGCCATGCTGAGCATCAATGCTGTAAAGGGTTTTGAAATCGGGGAAGGATTTGCAGCTGCTTCAATGTTTGGTTCTGAACATAATGATGCATTTGAAATTACTGATAACAAAACAAAAACAACAACTAACCATTCAGGCGGCATTCAGGGCGGCATTTCAAACGGAATGGATATTTTTTTCAGCGTAGCGTTTAAGCCGGTGGCAACAATCAGTCAGAAACAACAAACTATAAATAGTCTTGGCGAAGATGTTTCTTTAGAAGC
>CANHIG010000058.1 GCA_947461105.1 Bacteroidota bacterium
ATGGTTATGTAATTATTCACAATTGCCCGCTCCCATACCCTCGGCCTTAGCGAAGGCATCTTTATCACATAAAGATTGCTTCGCAGAGCCTCACAAACTCGGAGGAGAAAAACAACCCCGTCAGGCTTAGACGACTATGGCACTGAAACCCTGACTGAGTTTATATTTAGATTACAACAATATACCCTAAAAACATTTGGTTTGGAATCAAAAAAAGATATATTTGCGCTCCCAATTTTGGGAATAGTGTATCGTTATCCCTTTCGGGTTTGATACATTTTAACTACAAAACTACATACTGAATGGCGCGTAAAAACGACAAAATTCAGCGTTTTGATTACAACAAAGTAACCATAACGCTTGCTTCCCCGGACGTTATCCTGTCCAGATCCAATGGCGAAATCAAAAAGCCGGAAACCATCAACTACCGTACTTATAAACCCGAAATGGAAGGTTTATTCTGCGAGAGAGTGTTTGGACCTACCAAAGATTATGAATGCTACTGCGGAAAGTACAAAAGAATCAGATACAGAGGTATCGTTTGCGACCGTTGCGGTGTAGAAGTTACAGAGAAAAAAGTAAGACGTGAAAGAATGGGACACATCAAATTGGTGGTGCCTATCGTTCACATTTGGTATTTCAAGTCATTGCCAAACAAAATCGGCTACTTGCTTGGATGCAGCTCAAAAAAACTGGAGTCTATCGTTTATTATGAGCGATATGCTGTAGTTCAGCCCGGAAAAGCTGCCGAAGGCGTTTTAGTACACACTGACAAAGGCGAAGAAACCAGAAATATACAGTATTTAGAGCTTTTGACTGAGGAAGAATACCTATCTATCCTCGATGCAGAAGATCTTAAAAACAATCATTTACTTCCTGACGAAGATCCAAACAAATTTATCGCTAAAATGGGTGCTGAAGCAATCAAAGAATTGCTTTCGCGTATCAATTTAGATGAACTTTCGTTCAGCTTGCGTCATGCTGCTGCAAACGAAACATCTCGTCAGCGTAAATCAGAAGCATTAAAAAGACTAAGTGTAGTAGAAGCATTCAGAGATGCAAATACACACCACGAAAATAAACCGGAATGGATGGTAGTGCAATATTTGCCTGTTATTCCACCGGAATTGAGACCATTGGTGCCACTGGATGGCGGTCGTTTTGCTTCTTCTGACTTAAATGATCTTTACAGAAGAGTAATTATCCGTAACAATCGTTTGAAACGATTGATTGAAATCAAAGCGCCTGAGGTGATTTTGAGAAATGAGAAGCGTATGCTTCAGGAGTCTGTAGACTCATTGTTTGACAACTCTCGTAAATCCAATGCGGTAAAAGCAGAAGGTGGACGTGCGTTGAAATCACTTTCAGATGTATTGAAAGGAAAACAAGGACGTTTCCGTCAAAACTTGCTCGGTAAGCGTGTGGATTACTCCGGTCGTTCGGTAATCGTTGTAGGACCTGAATTGAAACTACACGAATGCGGATTGCCAAAAGATATGGCTGCGGAGTTATTCAAGCCATTTATTATTAGAAAACTCATCGAAAGAGGTATTGTAAAAACAGTGAAATCTGCTAAGAAATTGGTAGATCGTAAAGAGCCTGTGATTTGGGATATATTGGAAAACATCCTTAAAGGACATCCGGTAATGCTAAATCGTGCTCCTACACTTCACCGTCTTTCTATTCAGGCATTCTTGCCAAAATTGATTGAAGGAAAGGCTATTCAGCTTCACCCTCTCGTTTGTTCGGCATTCAACGCTGACTTTGACGGTGACCAGATGGCGGTACACGTGCCTTTGAGCAATGCAGCTATTTTGGAAGCCCAATTACTGATGTTGGCTTCTCACAATATCCTGAATCCGCAAAACGGAACGCCTATTACCCTTCCATCTCAGGACATGGTTCTCGGTCTTTACTACATGACCAAAGAGAAAAAATCTACTGCTGAGGAAAAAGTAATCGGTGAAGGATTGACATTCTATGGTTTGGAAGAAGCTACTATCGCCTTCAACGAAGGCAGAGCTGCACTCCATGCGCCTGTGAAATGCCGTGTGAAAGTAAAAGATGAAAAAGGAGAATTAGTTTACAAAGTAATACCAACCACTTTAGGTAGAGTATTATTCAATCAGGCAGTTCCTGAGCGAGTAGGCTATGTTAATAAAATGTTGGGGAAGAAGCAGTTGAAAGATGTTATCGGTCAGATTTTAGCTGAAACAGATATTCCAACTACAGCTAAATTCTTGGATGATATCAAGAAATTAGGATTTACTTATTCATTCAAAGGTGGTCTTTCATTTAAACTTAAAGACGTGGTGGTACCACCTGCTAAGGATACTATCATTAAAGACGCTCAGGAGAAAATTGATGAGATTTACGAATCTTACCAAATGGGGGTAATCACCGAGAAAGAGCGTTTCAATCAGGTAGTAGATATTTGGACAGCTGCCGATAACCGTTTGACTAACATTTTGATGAAGCAAATCACTGAAGATCAACAAGGGTTTAACTCTATCTTCATGATGCTTGACTCTGGTGCAAGGGGTTCTAAGGCGCAAATCAAACAGCTTTCAGGAATGAGAGGTTTGATGGCTAAACCTAGAAAATCAGGTTCTACGGGTTCTGAGGTAATCGAGAATCCAATCCTTTCGAACTTTAAAGAAGGTCTTTCAGTATTGGAGTACTTTATCTCTACCCACGGTGCTCGTAAAGGTCTTTCCGATACGGCTTTGAAAACTGCCGATGCAGGTTATTTGACCAGAAGATTGGTGGACGTAGCTCAGGACGTTGTAATCAACGAAGAGGACTGCGGTACATTAAGAGGACTTACTGTAACAGCGATTAAAGATGGAGAAGATGTAATTGAGCCTTTGTTCGATAGAATGTTAGGTAGAACATCACTTCAAGATATTTACCATCCTGAAACTGATGAGTTGCTGGTAACAGAGGGAACAGCTATTAACGAAGCAGTTGCTCGTAAAATAGAAGCTTCCGGTATTGAGGAAATTGAAATCCGTTCTGTACTTACTTGCGAGTCTAAAAAAGGAGTTTGTGTGAAATGCTACGGTAGAAATCTGGCTACCAACAGGTTGGCGGAAAGAGGAGATGCAGTAGGTATTATTGCAGCTCAGTCAATCGGTGAGCCGGGTACACAGCTTACACTTCGTACTTTCCACGTGGGGGGTATCGCATCGCTTTCAGCTACAGAATCTCAGTTAGTGGCTAAATTTGATGGGATAGTTCAGTTGGATGGTGTAAGAACAATCAGCACTACAACTGAAGAAGGAGAAAAAGCTACAATGGTAATCGGACGTACTGGCGAGATTAGAACTTTGAAAGAAGACAACCATGATAAAGTATTGATTTCTAATTATATACCTTATGGTAGCAAAATTTTCGTTAAAGACGGAAAAGCGATTAAAAAGGGTGATGTAATTTGTAAATGGGATCCATTTAACAATGTAATCATTTCTGAAGTTACAGGTAAAGTGAAGTTTGAACATGTAATTGAGAACGTAACTTACCGTGATGAAATGGATGAGCAAACAGGATACCGCGAGAAGGTAATTATCGAATCAAAAGATAAAACTAAGATTCCGGCTATCTTGATTGAAACAGGAAAAGACGCGAAAACTTATAATCTTCCGGTTGGTGCGCATATCGTAATCAACAACAAGGAGGAAGTAAGACCTGGTAAAATCCTTGTTAAGATTCCAAGAATCATGGGTAAAATGAAGGATATCACTGGAGGTCTTCCAAGGGTAACTGAGTTATTTGAAGCTCGTAACCCATCAAACCCTGCTGTGGTAGCTACTACTGACGGTGTGGTAAGATTTGGAGGTATCAAACGTGGTAACAGAGAAATCATCATTGAATCTAAGGATGGCGAAATCAACAAATACCTAGTGCCACTTTCAAAACAGATATTGGTTCAGGAGCAAGATTTTGTGAAAGCAGGTACAGCTTTATCTGACGGAGCTATAACTCCTTCTGATATTTTGAATATCAAAGGACCTTATGCTTTGCAAGAATACTTGGTGAATGAAATTCAGGAGGTATATCGTCTTCAAGGTATCAAGATTAATGATAAGCACGTAGAGGTAATCGTTCGTCAAATGATGAGCAAAATGATTATCGAAGATCCGGGCGATACAAGATTCCTTGAGGGAGAATCTGTAAACAAATTTGAATTGCTTGCAGTAAATGATGAGCTATTTGACAAAAAAGTAGTTACAGAAGCAGAAAGTTCTGAGAATCTAAAAGCTGGTCAAATGGTAACACTTCGTAAAATAAGAGAAGAAAACTCTTTATTGAGAAGAGCAGATAAGAAATTAGTTCAATATCGTGACGCTATGCCAGCAACTGCTACTCCGCAGCTACAAGGTATCACCAGAGCATCACTTTCTACTGAATCATGGATTTCTGCAGCATCGTTCCAGGAAACAACTAAAGTGCTTTCAACCGCTTCTATCGCAGCAAGACAAGACTTCTTGGAAGGCTTGAAAGAAAATGTGATTGTAGGTAAGAGAATACCTGCAGGAACAGGTCAGAGAAATTTCGACAGAATGATTGTAACTAACAAAGAAGAAGCTAAACCGGCTGAAAAGATTAAAACCAGCGAATCCGGTATAGAACTTTTAGGATAATTACACTTTAAGAATACATTCAAAGCCACGCAAATTGCGTGGCTTTTTTTATTGGACTTAATGTGGTTTACTAAAATTGAAAAAACTATTGCCAATGGTCTTTTAGAAAAAACAAATGAATTTTCATTTACCTGAACGAGACTCTTGGGCATAAAAAACCCACACAGAAGCCTGACGAAAAGTCGCTTAAAGTCAGGATTTGGGCTTAGTATCATCGCTGTAATCTGCTGTTAACCTGTTTTTTGGACGAGGGTCACACCATTGGCGTGAATGCAGCCCGCCATTGACAATACGATTATAGGCCCGGTATGATTTTTAATTATCCGACTTCCGCATCTATCTGTGTGGGAAAAGTTTTCGAAGAACGATATGTGAAATTAGAATAACTAAGCTAATTTTCCAACTCTAATTTTAATTTTGGTCTTTAACCTAATTGACTCAATACTAAGAATGAAAAAAACGCTCTTCCTGGCTTTCATCTTGCTTGCTGTAATAATAGCTTCTTTAAACAGCTGCAAACAATGCAATAGCAATAAAGTTACCGAAACTGTTGACACTACAATTTCAGAACCTGTTCGCAAAATGAATGAGGCTATAAAGAATGATTCCCTCAACCCTTTTCTGTATTTTAAAAGGGCTAAAGTATTTGAAAATGAAAACGATATTAAATCTGCTCTTACTGATATGTATATTGCTATTAGCTTAGATTCTCTGCAACCTGACTTTTATCTGTATAGTGCTGAGCTTTTCATAAAGGCAAATGAGCCGAAAAGAGCCATTATGCTTATGGCTCAGGCAATTTCTACTGACTCAAATTATGTTGGGTATTACATTCAAGGTGGGCGCTATGCCTATTTGATTAAAGATTATGATGCATCGCTGGCATTTTTCAATAAAGGTATTGAGCGTGATGTTTTCGCCTCAGATATATATTACTACAAAGGCATGATGTATGCCGAGAAAGGTGATACCACTAAGGCGCTGTCTGCTTTGCAAACCTGTGTAGAACAAAATCCAAAAAATGCGGATGCCTTCCTGCAAATAGGTCTTTTGCTTCAGGCAAAAAAAGATAAAATGGCCGCCAAGTATCTTGAAAATGCCGTGAAAGCAAATCCCAAAGGGATAGATGCGCTTTACGCAAAAGGATACGCAGAGCAAGATGCCAAACAGTATGCAGCGTCAATAGAAACATTCCGCAAAGTGGTGGAAGTTGATTATGAAAATGAAGAGGCCTTATATGCCATTGGATACAGCTATTTGATGATGGATTCTTTTGAAAATGCCTACAAAAACTTTGATTTAGCTATAAAAGTAGATCCTACTTATTTTGAAGCCTATTACAAAAAGGGAGTATGTGCAGAGCAAATGAATCGAATAGCTGAAGCTAAATCGCTCTATAATCAATCGCTGAATCTGAATTCTAAATACGAATTGGCCGCAAAGGCACTCAAGCGATTAAACAAACCATAAGTAACCTGATTATGAAAAAAATAATTGAATGTGTACCTAACTTCAGCGAAGGCAACGATTTAACTATTATTGAAAAAATTGCCGATGCCATAAAATCTGTGAAAGATGTCAACCTGCTCCATGTTGATCCGGGTAAGGCAACAAACAGAACAGTAATTACTTTTGTAGGTGATGAAAACAGTGTGGTGGAAGGCGCTTTTCAGGCCATAAAAAAAGCGCAGGAACTCATAGACATGCGCAACCATAAAGGAGAGCACCCAAGATTTGGAGCTACAGATGTATGTCCTTTTATTCCTATAGCCAATGCTACTATGGATGATTGTATTGCATGCGCCAAGAAGCTTGGAGAACGGGTAGGAAAAGAATTGGGTGTTCCTGTTTACTTATACGAAAATGCATCATCCGCAGAACACAGAAGAAATTTAGCCAGTGTCAGAGCGGGTGAATATGAAGGCATAAAGGATAAAATCATATTGCCGGAATGGAAGCCAGACTTTGGCCCTGCAGCGTGGAATGAAAAATCAGGCAATATTGCCATAGGAGCTAGAAATATTCTGATTGCCTACAATGTGAATCTGAATACTACCTCTACCCGAAGAGCAAATTCAGTAGCTTTTGATGTGAGAGAAGCCGGAAGAAAGGTCAAAAACGAAAAAGGCGAAGAAGTGCATCAGCCAGGCAGTTGTAAATCTGTGAAAGCTATTGGCTGGTTTATTGAAGAATATGGAGTGGCACAGGTTTCGATGAATCTTACCAATATTAATGACACCCCCATTCACAATGCATTTGACGAGTGTGTGGAAAGTGCTCACAAACGAGGAATGCGGGTTACTGGTTCAGAGTTGGTTGGTTTGGTCCCTCTGCAATCTATGCTTGATGCCGGAAAATACTTTTTGGAAAAACAAAAACGCTCTACCGGAGTATCAGAAGCAGACCTGATTAAAATAGCCATAAAATCAATGGGATTGGATGAGCTGACTCCTTTTAATCCTAACGAACGAATTATAGAATACAAATTAAGAGATACAGCAAAAAAGAAACTGACAGACTTTGCACTATACGCCTTTGCTGATGAAACAGCCAGTGAATCTCCAGCACCGGGTGGTGGTTCTATCAGTGCGTATGTTGGTGCATTAGGTGTTTCGCTCGGAACAATGGTTGCGAATCTTTCTTCTCATAAAAAAGGATGGGATGACAGATGGAAAGAATTTTCAGATGTTGCCGAAAAAGGGCAAAATATAAAAGCAAGGCTGTTGCATCTGGTAGATGAAGATACCACCGCTTTCAACAAAATCATGGAGGCCTTTTCATTGCCCAAAGCCACCGATGAACAAAAAACACACAGGAAAAATGCTATCGAAGAAGCAACTAAATACGCTATTGAGGTACCTTTTGAAGTAATGCAACTCAGTCTTGGAAGCTTTGAATTGATACAGGACATGGCGGAAAACGGCAATCCAAACTCGGTAAGTGATGCAGGAGTTGGTGCTCTTTGCACAAGAACTGCCGTTTACGGAGCCTACCTGAATGTATTAATTAATGCATCGGGCTTAGCAGATAAAAACTTTGCTGACACTAAAATAGAAGCTGCTAAAAACATGCTACAAGATGCAGTAGCAAAGGAAAAAACAATATTAGAAATTGTAGCATCTAAAATCAATAGTTAACAAGACCTAAAAACAATTGGTCCCTAATCGAGAACAATCAACTTTCGTAAAAAAAGATACTTTTACAACCTCAGAAAACAGTATGGAAAACAAAAATACACTCATTGGAACAATCCTATTAGGACTTTTGGTAGCCGGGATGTTCTACTTTCAAAGTAAGACAGAAGTAAAACCGGAACAAAAAGGCAAAGCACAAACAGCTGAAGTAAAAGAAGGTGCAGCAACCAATAATACAGCAACAGCTGATAAAACCGCTTCGCCTGCTGTGTTGGACAGCGCTGTAACAACAACCCCACAGATTGAAGAAAAAACCACAACTCTCGAAAACTCAAAACTCAAAGTGACTTTGAGCAACAAAGGAGGAAGGATAACATCGGTAGAACTTAAAGAATATAAAACATGGGACAAGAAACCTTTGATTTTATTCACTGAAAATTCCAATCACTTCGGCTATAAATTTCAGGATGGCTCAGCAAATGTAAATACTGAAAAATTGTATTTTGAAACTGAAGCGCCCTCTCATACTGCTGTGTCATTTAAATCAGCTGTAAGTAGTGATAAAACTATTGAGCAATCGTACGAGTTAAAAGAAAATGAATATTCTTTATCATACTCCTTAAAAATAAATGGCGTTAAAACACCCATCACACTTGACTGGAATAGTGAATTACTTAATTTGGAACATGCTGTATCTACAGAAAGAAACTACTCCGCTTTATATTTCAAGTACAAAGAAGATAAAGTGGACCACCTCGATGAATCTAAAGAAAATGAAGAGAAAAACGCGGAGAAAGACATTGAATGGATTTCGTTTAAGCAGCAGTTTTTTAATGCTACATTAATTACTCCCGGATATATTTCAAAGGCAGATTTCAGTACTTTTCATAGCAAAGACAAAACAAACTATGTAAAAAAATATCATGCCTCAGGAACATTGAAAACCAAAGATGGAAAGGGTGAATACAATATGAAATGGTTCTTTGGGCCAAACAGATTCGGAACACTAAAAGCAAATGGTAATGAATTGCAGGAAATTGTAAAACTAAGTCCTGACAATTTCATTTTCAGTTGGATAAAGTATATCACCAGAATATTTACTATACCTACATTTAATGTACTTGAAAAAGTAGGATTGAATTATGGCATCATCATTTTGATACTAACGATTATTTTGAAACTATTGCTCACTCCTCTCACATGGAGCTCCATTAAATCATCTGCTTACATGAAGGTTTTGAAACCGGAAATAGATGAATTAAAGGTGAAGTATGGTGACGATCAGCAAAAAATATCAGCAGAGCAAATGAAGATATACCAACAAGCCGGGGTGAATCCTTTTGGTGGTTGCCTTCCTATGCTCTTGCAGTTACCTATCTTGATGAGTATGTATTACTTCTTCCCTAACTCAATAGAGTTAAGACAGCAGCCATTCCTATGGGCAACAGACCTTTCCAGCTATGATGCTATATATACATTTAAAGAAGCGATTTTCGGTGTAGACCATATTAGTTTGTTTACAGTGCTTATGACCATTACTTCAATTGCGTTTGCTGCATATACTCAAATGAATAGTGGCATGACAAATACACAACCAGGTATGCAATATCTTCCATACATTATGCCGCTGTTCTTGATGTTTATGTTTAATAGCTTCCCTGCCGCATTGACTTACTATTACTTACTTCAGAATGTAATTTCGATGGGTCAGCAATGGTTTATTCAGAAGTTTTTCATTCATGAAGATGCTGTGATTAAGAAGATAGAACACAACAAGAAAAATCCAAAACCTGCATCTAAGTGGCAGGAAAAGCTTAATGAAATTCAAAAGAATCAGCAGACGCAGCAGAAAAAGAAGTAAGCCATCCTCAATTCGTTATTGTTCAAAAAAATAAACTAAAGTCTTGAAGGCTGTTGATTACCTGTTAATATATCTGAGGCTTTCTAATATCTTAGCTGCACAAGATAAATCCAATGATTAGAATATTACTGTTTACCACTTCATTAAATTTATTGCTATTCTCATTCCTTGGCATTAAGATTTTTGAGGGAAACACAAACAATCCCATATCAAGGCAAACAGTAGCCACTCCTAATATCAAGTATGGTATTAATCTCAATCAATATCTCGTAAAAGAAGAAACCGTTCAGAAAAATGAGTCCTTCGCGCAAATAATGATGAAACATCATGTTTCAGAGCAAACGGTAAACGCGCTCATGAAACAATCTAAAGGGAAGTTTAACTTTCACCTTATAAAAGCCGGAAACAACTACATTGTCCTTGGAAAAAAGAATAAGAAGTCTTTCACTCCTACTAAAATTATTTATGAGCTCAACAATATTGAATACGTAGTTCTGAATGTAGATAAGC
The DNA here is from genome assembly GCA_947461105.1 of Bacteroidota bacterium. Taxonomy (GTDB): domain Bacteria; phylum Bacteroidota; class Bacteroidia; order Chitinophagales; family LD1; genus CALAYL01. The sequence goes on from CANHIG010000058.1 coordinate 10,149, forward strand.
AACTTTCAGTGATAACTGCTAAACAACAAATTGAAAAGAAACACAGAGAAGTTGCAGGTGTAATCAGGGGTTCACTCTACGAAACGTTTGACAATCTGGATATCAATCCCGCATTAGCAATCAGATTATCCGAGATATTTGCGTGTACTATTGACTTTTACAAAATACATGAAGGCGATAAATTCAAAATCATTTTTGATGAAGAGCGCGTGAACGGAGAATCAATTGGTATTGGAGAAATATCCTCTGCCCTTTTCAACAGCAACAGTAAAGACTACTATGCATTTTACTTTGAAAAGGATAATAAAAAAGGCTATTACGATGAAGATGGCAACAGTATGCGCAAGCAGTTTCTTAAGAGCCCTGTGAAGTTCGGGAGAGTGAGTTCCCGATTTTCCAAAAGAAGATTTCACCCTGTTACTAAAATATGGAAAGCTCATTTAGGAACGGATTATGCAGCATCGCATGGCACGCCAATAATTGCAACAGCAGATGGGATTGTTGAAGAAGCCAAGTATGGCCAATTTAACGGAAACTATGTGAAAATAAGACATAACGGAAAATACAAAACACAGTATTTACACATGAGCCGAATAGGCAAAGGAATTAGAAGAGGAAGCAGAGTGAGCCAAGGTCAAACTATAGGATATGTTGGCAGCACAGGACTTGCCACTGGGCCACATGTTTGCTACAGATTTTGGAAAGACGGACAACAAGTAGATCCGCGCAAGCAACAGCTCAAATATAGTGAGCCAATCCACTCAAAATACAAGAGCCAATTTTTCAGTTCTATCAAAGACGATAAATCTAAATTGGATAATATGGCTTATAATGCCGACCCTGAAAAATTCCAGCAAAAGAAGCTTATCGATAAAAAATATTTTGCTGCTGCTACTAAAATTTTCGAAAGACATTTTTAGTCAACAAACCCGAGGGGCAAAATCAACTATAAGTTCCAGCTACTTTTCTTATCGAAGCAAAGTAACATTTCCTATGAGCTTAAATGTTTTTTCAGTATTGTTTTCTAATCCTATAAACTCTACATAATAAACATAAACTTCATACGGCTGCAACAGTCCTTTGTATCTACCATCCCATTTTCCGCTCAGCTCATTTGTTTCAAATACTTTATCTCCCCATCGGTTGAAAATACGCATGCTGAGTGATTTCGGATTTTCGCAATTAAATTCAGGGCTAAACATATCGTTACTACCATCACCATTCGGTGAAAAGGCATTTGGCATTGCTATAGCACAATTGCAACCCTTAAATTCAATAATAGTGGATGCTGTGGTTGAAGAGCAATTATTAGATACACTTACATTATATATTCCTTCGTTAATCACAGTAACAATAGCTGAAGAAGCCGTAACTCCACCTGACCAAATATAAGATGATGCGTTTTTAGTGGTTGCGTCTAGCGTCACATCCTCACCTTGGCAAATAAGCACGGTGTCAGGCAGCAATAATACCCCCAAAGCAGGCTGTTCAAAAACAGAAATGGTATCACTTCCAACACAACCGCTTACAGATACAGTAACTTGGTATAGTCCCGCAGTTCCAACACTAATAATTTGCTGACTTTCCGCTGTACTCCAAAAGTAACTATCAGCCGGAGCAATATTAGCATCAAGAGTAATTGTTTTCCCAATACAAAATGTACGACTGCTTGCTGATATTTGTGGCTGAGGATTAGGTTTTGCATTCACAATCACCTGCGAAGACACAGGACTATTGCATCTCCCTGTTGAATAGGATACAGAATACGTTCCGCTTGTTTTTACTATTATCGACTGTGAAGTAGCTCCTGTATTCCATAAGTTTCCCGATACTGCGGAAGAAGTTAAGATAACGCTATCTCCATTGCAAAAATCTAATGGACCGCTAACTGTTACATTAGGAACTGGAGGATTGGGAGATGTGCCCACAATAGCACTGTCTGAATATTTACAGCCCTGTGCGTTGGTAACAGTAAAATAATATTTACCCGCTGATAAATTAAAAATAGAATCCGCGCTTCCCGCTACGCTCCAGGTATAATTATAATTACCAAAAGGCGTGGGGTTTAATACAACCTTACCATCATTATTTCCCACACAGCTTTCATTTGTAATAGCGCTTGAAACGCTGAATGATGCAGAAAGATTTCTTACACTATCAAAAGCAACAGCAGTGCAGGAATTAATATCAGTAACGGTTACCGTATAATTAATTCCTGAAATTGAAGTAGCAATAGAATCTGCGGTGGTGGCATTACTCCAATTGTATGTAAAGGGACCAGTACCTATTACACCCGATGAAATAACGCCAATCGGATTATTGCAATCAATATTTTTAACTGAAAGCGTCAATACCGGAATTGAATTAACAACTACGTTCATAGTGTCTCTGCATCCATTTACTATCCACTCAAAACTATATATAGCAATACTGCTGAAGCCACTTACAGATGTAGTATTATTTAGTGAATCGGCAATAAAAGTTATAGAAGGATTTGATGGCAGAGCAACCCATTTCCCTGTTCCAATAGCCTTTAAAACTGTAGTTGAATTTTGACAGACAGTAGTGTCATTCCCTGCATTTGCTCTTGCTGTAACAATTACCGCTGTTGTATCTGAACAGCCACCATTTGTCCAAATGAAATTATATGTTCCTAACGCAGAGAAAGTAGTAATGGTTGTTGTAGGAGAATTAATTGAAGTGATTGTGGCTGTGCCCGGATTGCCTGCTTGCGCTGTCCATGTACCTGTGCCTGTTGCTACCATCGTTGCTGTTCCTCCCGGAACTGTTACGCAACTTATATTTTGGTCTGCGCCTGCATTGGGTTTAGCAGTTACTGTAACAGCTGCTGTGTCTGAACAGACCCCATTTTTCCAAATAAAATTGTATGTGCCCAATGCAGAGAAAGTCGTAATGGTTGTTGTTGGTGAATTAATAGATATAATAGTTGCTGTGCCCGGATTGCCTGCCTGAGCTGTCCAAGTTCCTGTGCCTGTTGCTGCCATTGTAGCTGTTCCTCCCGGAACTATGACACAACTTATATTTTGGTCTGCGCCTGCATTGGGTTTAGCAGTTAACGTAACAGCTGCTGTGTCTGAACAGCCACCATTTGTCCAGATGAAATTATATGTGCCCAATGCAGAGAAAGTAGTAATGGTTGTTGTCGGTGAATTTATTGAAGTGATTGTGGCTGTGCCCGGATTACCCGCTTGCGCTGTCCATGTACCTGTACCTGTTGCTGCCATTGTAGCTGTTCCTCCCGGAACTGTGACACAACTGATATTTTGGTCTGCTCCTGCATTGGGTTTAGAAGTTACTGTAACAGCTGCTGTGTCTGAACAGCCGCCATTTGTCCAGATGAAATTATAGGTACCTAATGCCGTGAAATTTGTGATGGTTGTTGTCGGTGAGTTAATTGATGTGATTGTGGCTGTGCCCGGATTGCCTGCTTGCGCTGTCCATGTACCTGTGCCTGTTGCTGCCATTGTTGCTGTTCCTCCCGGAACTGTGACACAACTGATACTTTGATTAACTCCAGCATTTTGACCTCCCCCAACAAGAGTAACTGTGTCAGAAAAAGATGTACATAAACCGCTCGGTGTAATGGTTACACTATATGTGCCGGGGCATAATCCACTTATGGTATGCGTGGTAGCCCCATTACTCCAAAGATATGTAGCACCAATGGTATCAATAGTTCCGCACTTATTCAGATTAGCAGTTATACTTCCATTACAAGAACCACATGTAGGAGGAACAGTAATTTTTGAGATATTCACAGGTGGTGAACTGATTGTAAATGAAGACACAAAGCCTTCGCCCGATGCATAAAGTGTCTGATAATTTTTCCCAAGTTTTAAATCATATATTGTATTGCTCACTGCAATATTACTGGTAGCAGCACTCGCGGCTGCCAAGCTGGTGCCGTTAAAGACTGAAATTCGCTTATTATTTCCTACATAAACATTACTACAGATGTCGGCATCCAAACCTCCCCAGCTTTGCATTGTAGAGCCAACTGCGCTTCTGTTCACAATCAGTGAGCCATTTGTTTTATTGAACTTAAAGAGATCTGCCCCATCAAATAAGAACAACCAGTTTGGTGTACAAACAAGGCCATTGTAGCCATTTGCAGGCACACCGCTCCATGTCATATACAACACATTGGATAAAGCTTCCGGCATGTATGTATAAGTTCTGATATTATTATTGAATGAACCGGCAGTAAGAGCAGGGAAATTTAGATTGAGAAGCCTGTCATCATAAGCGGCATTATTATTACAACAGGAATTTGTAGAACCCATATAACAACTGTTTCCCGATGGATCCATTGCCAAAAGCCAAATATCATGATACGGTAGATTTGCCCCTAAAATATTACGAAGCGCTATAGTTGACATTGCTGTATCAAGAATAGCGCCCTGATTAGTTGCGTTTGTTCCTCCACCGCCAATCACAAGTTGGTTTGAACAGGTATAAAGCATTCTGTCCATTTCCTGAAAATTTGTATTTCCGGTAAAGGTAGCTATCAGTGTTCCTGCATTATTTACCTTGAGACATTTAGCACCTGCGGTATTGTATCCATCTACCATATAGCATGTTCCCGTTCTTCTGTCTAAAGCAAAATCACCCCATTGGGCATCAGGGTCAGTGTTGAGCGTTGTTGCATTAAATTTCCATTGAATTACACCCGCTGCATTAAA
>CANHIG010000059.1 GCA_947461105.1 Bacteroidota bacterium
CTTTACATCAATCTCAATTTCTCCTGTCGGAATCTGGTTGTTTTTTGAGGAACGCTCAATGACGTTTCCTTTCACCTGAATCACAAACTCGCGACCAAGCTTTTTAGCCTTTTCGCATAGGTCAGCATTGGTTTGCTGCGCAAAGGAAAGCTGCGTAATTCCATATCTGTCTCTTAAATCCACAAATACAATTTGGCCTATGTCGCGCACTTTTTGCACCCATCCGGCAAGGGTTACCTGTTCTGATTTGTTTTCAATTCTAAGTTCTCCGCAGTTTTTCGTTCTGTACATTGCTTTTTGATTATATCGGCAATAATACACAACCTATTGCAATAGTAAAATCAGTATTCAGTAATGAAGGTCGAGAACATCAATGGGCACAATCGGGGGAGCTTTAATTAAACCTCAGGGGATTTGCAGCATAATTTGGCGGAAGGGAAATAATTAATAGTTTCGGGGGAAAACTTTATTTAATCGGTAGAAAATAGTTAAATTTGAAATCCTTGGTTTTTTAATTTAGGAAAATTTATAACTTTATTTTGGCAACTTGACGTAAGAACATAATAGATATTGAAACAGGAACTATGAAAAAAAGACTTTACACCCTTGCATTTTCGGTACTTATTGGTTTAAAATTATCTGCTCAAAGTTTGGGTGGAGCTGCCGACTCGCATTTTTCCATGTTTAATGCAGCCCCTCTGCAGCTCAATCCTGCAATGACGGGTGCGTTTGATTGCAACTGGAGGGCTAATGCCATTTTCAGGTCACAATGGGGTTCGGTACTCAGGGACGAATCTGTGCCTATGTTTATGACTGTTGGCGGAAGTGCAGATATCAGAACCAACAGAGGTTTCACCGAATCAGGTGCCTTTGGGTTTGGTTTGACTGCCATGAGCGATAGAGCTGGTCAGTCTAAATTTACAACCAATCGTTTTGGGTTGTCTCTGGCTTATCATCAGGCATTAGACAGAAGAAACGAGCATTTCATAGGCTTAGGGTTTCAATCAGAAATTTGGCAAAGGGCTATCAATTACACTGGCTTGCAGTTTCCTTTGCAAAATGATAATGGAACTTACAACAGCTCATTTCCAACAGGAGAGTATTTGGTAAATAACAATTTTCTTTTCTGGGATTTATCTGCCGGACTTCTTTACACTGGAAAATTCGGATACAGAACTAATGGATACATTGGCTTTGCTGCACAGCATTTAAATCGTCCTGTGGAGTCGTTGTTAGGTGATAAAAATGTTCGTCTTCCAATGAGAATGACTGCTCACGCAGGGGTTAGATTTAAGCTTAAGGGCAGATTTGATATGCAGCCAAAAATAGTTTATGTAAATCAGGGGGTGAGTCATGAAGTAAATCTTGGTTCAGATTTCAGATTTATTTTTGATGAGCAGGAACCTCAGGGAAATAACTTCCGATTTGGTGCTATGTTCAGAATGGTGGGTGGTGATAACAAAGCTGCTTGGAAAGATAGAATTGTAAATGGCGAAGCAGTGATTATCAGTTTAGGAATTGAATACTCTAAAGTGAATCTCAATATTGCATACGACATTAATGTTTCTCAATTGGCAAATGCATCAAGAACATACGGAGCATTTGAAATCGGACTTTCATACGTTGGCTGTTTCAGAAAGAGCAGACCTCAGACAATATTCTGTCCTAAGTTCTAAGACGATACAACTCATTTTTAAAACGCTCCGAATTTCGGGGCGTTTTTTTATTGCTTTCATTTCAATACTTTATAACTTTAAGCAATACACTTCTGATTCATTGTGATGAGTGAAAAACACTTCCTTCTTATCAAAAAGATTGCGCAGGCTTTGCTATATCTTTTGGCAATAGCTTTCAGCATCAAATCATTGCGAGAGCCAGATCTCTGGTGGCAAATCAGAACAGGAGAGTGGATTCTGGAGAACGGTAAAGTGCCACTTCATGATGTTTTTTCATATACCAGAGAAGGGGTAAGATGGATAAATATAAAATGGGGCTCAGAAGTAATAGCAGCAATTGTTACCAAGCTTTCAGGGCCGGAATCGGTAGTCTTAATTCAGGCTGCTATGAGTTGTTTAATACTCTTTTTTCTGTTGAAATGGACTAAGATTTATGCAGGGATAAGTAAGGGGAATTTAATTGCCGTAGCACTTTTGGGTGTTCCGCTTTTGATAGGTACTGAATACAGAATGACAGGACGTCCTGAGATGTACAGTCATCTTTTCACCGTTGTTTTTTGCTATATATATTATGGGCAAAGTAAAAATGCATCTAAGTTAATTTCGCTGATTATTCCGCTCCAACTATTATGGGCAAACCTACATGAGGCATTTGCAATTGGATTTGTAATTTCAGCAATATTTGTTGTTGCTTCATGGCTTTTAGCTTTGATACAAAAACAATCATACAAACTTTCACTGCAATTGTTGTTGATTGCGGTATTGTCTGCTTTAGGAGTAATGCTGAACCCCAATGGTATTGATTTATTGATGCGCCCATTTGCTATTTACGGACAGCTTGAGGCGAATCAATATACCACAGAATTGTTTTCTATAATCAATCATCAATACTGGCAAAAGGAAGCCTGGATTGCGTTTTCAGGAATTTTAATGTTGTTGTTGGCTTGTCTGTTGTTCGTTTGGAAAAACAGAAAGCATCTGTCTTTAGATTCGCTCCATGCCTCCAATGTAGCTTACATGCTTTTGGTTGTAGCATTTAGCTACTTAGCAAGTACCGCTTTTCGAAATATAATTTTTCTGGAGTTGATTATTTTCCCTGCGTTGGTCTTAATAGCAGGAGGTGTGATTGACAAAGTGATTTTGCAGCGACCCAAAATTGAACTTCGATTATGGATTATAGCCATGGCGCTTATCGGATTTGTTCATGTGGCTGTTGTCTCAAATAAATGGTATGAATGGACAAAGAGCCGAGATGCATTTGGGCTGGAAGTATTGAGCATCAACAATCCTGATGGGGCAGCAGATTTTCTGAAGAAGAACAATGTAAAGGGTAAAATCTTTTCTGATTATCTCACCTCTTCCTACTTGCTCTGGAAACTGCAACCGGATTTTAAAACATTTATTGATCTGAGAGACCTTGATGTTTTCTCGGATACTTCATTCAATGATTTTGCAGCTATAGTTCAGATTCCTGAAGTTTTTGAGCAGCAGGATAGTATCTATCATTTCAGTGCTGTGGTGCTGTATCGTCCGCAGTTTACAGTGTTGCACAAGTATTTGTATGAAAGTGCTAAGTGGCGTGCAGTTTTCGCAGATGCTGTGGCGGTGGTTTATCTTCGCGATTCAAGTGCTGATAATTTAATTTTTTCGAAGTGCAGGGCAATTTCAAATACTCCGATTAGTGGGGTGGTTAATAAAATTTTAAATCCATTGCATCACAACTATGATTATGAAGTATTTGACAATGATAAAATTGCGGCATCCTATTTCACTAACGTTGGAGATTTTGAGCAAGCGTTGAAATATGGAACAGTCTCTTATCAGTCGGGAAAGGAACCGCTAGCTTCGCTGGTAACGCTCGGTGATATATATTATAATATGGCTCTGGCCGAAGCTGCTCAGGATAAGCGCACTGAATTTTTACAAGCGGCTTTACAATATTATCAGAGTGCAATCACAAAAGATAAAACTGCTTTTCTTGCAAGATTAGGATTGGGAGCGGTCTTCTTTCAAAATGGAAATTACCGAGCAGCCGCAGAACAATTTGATGAAGGTATAAAGCATAATTCCGATGAACTCAACCTTTATCTTTTTGCTGCGCAGGCATATAGCCAGCTCATGGCAACTGATAAAACAGCCAATGAAATGGTTTGGAAATATTATAAAGAGGCTAATCGCCTAAATCCCAACAACCCTGTTATTATACTCAATATTGCTACTGCGGCATATAGAGCAGGAGATTGTGAGGAGGCGCTTAATTTTGCAACGCAGTTAAAGGAAGTGCCCGACTTTAATGAACAAGAAAAAAATGTAGTTAAGACGATATTAACCAAGTGTGGCAATAAGTAAGCTCTGTTCATCCTAATTTTGACTCAGCGTATTTTTTTTGTATCCTTGTACTCATGCAATACAAACGTATCCTTCTAAAACTTAGCGGTGAAGCCCTTATGGGTGAACAAAAATTCGGAATTGACACAAATGTTGTGGTACGCTATTCCAGAGAAATCAAATCTCTCATTGATAAAGGGGTAGAGGTAGCTATAGTGATTGGCGGTGGAAACATCTACAGAGGAATAGAAGCTTCTGAAACCGGAATAGACAGGGTGCAGGGCGATTATATGGGAATGCTGGCTACAGTGATCAATTCTATGGCTTTGCAGAGTGGTTTGGAAAAACAGAATGTGATTACCCGATTATTGACTGCCTTAGAAATTAAGCAAGTTGCTGAACCTTTTATAAAGAGAAGAGCGGTAAGACATTTGGAGAAAGGCCGAGTGGTGATTTTTGGTGCAGGAACGGGCAATCCTTATTTTACAACTGATACTGCTGCGGCACTTCGCGCAACAGAAATTGGTGCAGATGTTATTTTGAAAGGCACGCGAGTAGATGGAATATATGACAGCGATCCTGAGAAAAATCCTAACGCAGTTAAGTTTGATAATGTAAGCTTCAATGATGCCATCAGCAAAAAACTGAATGTAATGGATATGACAGCTTTCACACTTTGTCAGGAAAATAATATTCCGATCATTGTTTTCAATATGAATGAAGAAGGCAATTTGTTGAGAATAGCTGCTGGCGAAAAAGTGGGCACTTTGGTGAAAGGCTAATCTTATAATTTCTTCGATAGAAAAATGCTATCACAAAATTTCCTCGAAACATTTATTTTTTCCTGATTTATCGATGATGATGTTCATGGACTCATCGAATTCTACCGTATCAACAACCTTTATTTTTGTTCCGATTCCAATTTTTAGTTGAATGAGATATTTCAAAAATGAAGTTGACAAATCGTTTACCGCTACTACCGTTCCTGATTTTCCAGCTTCAAATTCGGAAAGCACAACACCTGATTCTTTTGGCAGTTTGCCGTCCGATTTTGGGATTGGGTCTCCATGTGGATCGTATTCCGGGAAGTCTGTTCCTTTTGCAAATATTTTTATCGAAAAGCTGAAAACAGGAACCACGGCTGATGAAAATGAGAATTATATGATTAGAGAAATTCCTGGTGGCAAGTTCGAAGTGTGTGCTACATTTATCGGCTATGAGAAAACTACTCAAAGTATCAATATTATTTCAAATAAGACAGCTACTGCAAATTTCGAACTAGCAGAGAACGCTTCTTCATTCAACGCTTTGGTAGTAAAGGGTACACAAAAGGAAAGCACAAAGCTGGAGAGTGCTATTCCAGTCGAGATATACAATCCAGGATATTTTAAGAAAAATCCAACTCCAAATATGTTCGAAGCACTGCAAATTGTGAACGGTGTGCAACCTCAGGTAAACTGCAATCTTTGCAGCACAGGTTATATTCATATCAATGGTATGGAAGGTCCATACACTATGAATCTGATTGATGGTATGCCGATTGTTTCTTCCCTTTCTACTGTTTATGGTTTGTCGGGCATCCCGAATAGTATGATTAAGAGAATAGAAATTGTGAAAGGCCCTACTTCAACTTAATACGGCAGCGAAGCTGTTGGTGGACTAATCAATATCAAAACGAAAGATCCGCAATCTGCACCGGCATTGAGTGCAGATGTTTTTGCCACTACTTTTAGCGAGGTCAATGCTGATATAGCAGCGAGTAAAGATTTCAAAAATGCTTCATCATTAATTGGTATAAATGGTTTTTTCTTCGACCATAAAATTGACAATAACAATGATGGATTCACGGATTTTACTTTACAGAAACGTCTCTCTTTTTTCAATAAATGGGAGTCGCTATTTTACCATTCTTACAACACATTTTGGATAAAACTCATGCTCCAGTTGCTGCACTTTGATTTGTATATTTAAAGCAGAGTCAGCTGATGATAGTGTCACTTTATGTTGCTCAATAATTTCTCCTTCATCAAAATATTCATTTACATAATGAATGGTAATACCTGTCTCTATCTCATTATTTTCCTTTACGGCTTCGTGCACTTTTATTCCATACATCCCTTTTCCTCCATATTTTGGCAAAAGAGCGGGATGAATATTGATGATTTTCTTCGGGAAAGATTTGACTAAGTACTCTGGAATCAGCAAAAGAAAGCCCGCCAAAACAATAAAATCAATTTCTTTTAGCAAATTTTTCATTCGCTCACTATCACTAATTCCTTCTTTAGATACAATGGCAGTTTTGATATTATTTTCTGCTGCAATTTTCAATACACCGCTTTGTGCATTGTTTGTTACTATCAGAGAGACACAAGTGTTTTTGTTTTCTCTGAAATGTTCAATTATTGCTTGCGCATTTGTCCCTGTTCCGGACGCAAAAATGGCGATTTGTTTCATTTAATTTGCGGCATTTTTCGTGCTCAATATAAGAGAGATTTGGCAAGAAGTTTGGAAATACATTTAATTGTTATACATTTGCACCGCAATAGCGAAAACTCATTGCCTGTTATTCTTCTATAATCTCGAGTTAAAGTACAAGTGAAGAGTGTCGGGCAACAATGTTGACGACATTTTATTTAACCGGGAGAAGAATCTAAACCAAAGATTTTCTTTCAAAATTTTATTAGAACATGGAATTATTCCGAGCATTAGGGCTCAGCGAAAACACGTTGGCCGCCCTGGAAAAAAAAGGTTTTGTAACACCATCTCCTATTCAGGAGCGTACAATCCCTACATTATTACAAACAGATAAAGACGTTGTAGGTCAGGCGCAAACGGGCACAGGAAAAACTGCTGCATTTGGTTTGCCATTGATAGAGCGTATAGACGAAAACGAAAAAACAGTACAGGCTATAGTTCTTTGTCCTACTAGAGAATTAGCGATTCAGGTTTCTGAAGAAATTCTTTCTTTCAGAGGATCAAAAAGAATCAACGTGCTTCCGATATACGGAGGTCAGTCATACGAAATACAAATACGCGGTCTTAGAAGAGGCGTACATATAGTAGTAGGAACACCGGGTCGTGTTCGTGATCATATCGATAAAGGTACTTTGAAATTGAATGAAGTAAAATTCATGGTGCTTGATGAGGCAGATGAAATGCTAAACATGGGCTTTGAAGAAGAAGTAAGAGAGATATTAAAAGAAATTCCTGCTGAACGCAGAATGCTTTTATTCTCAGCTACTATGCCACCAAATATTTTACGTTTGGTAAAAACATTTATCAAACCGGGTTATGAGTTGGTAGAAGTTCAGAAAGAACAAGTAACTACAAACACAGTTGAACAGATTTATTATGAAGTTCGCGATAGCGATAGATTCGAAGCGCTTTGCAGAATCATAGATACTAATCCTGACTTTTACGGTATCGTTTTCTGTAAAACTAAAATGGATACCGATGTGCTTTCAAATAAATTGAATGATAGAGGATACGAAACAGAAGGAATACATGGCGATGTGACTCAGTCTCAAAGAGAATTGATCTTGAGAAGTTTCAAAGCAAAAAAATTGAAAATATTGGTTGCCACTGATGTGGCTGCCAGAGGAATTGATGTGAATGATTTGACTCACGTAGTGAATTACGCCTTGCCTCAGGATCCAGAAGCCTATGTACACCGTATTGGTAGAACAGGTCGTGCAGGTAAAAAAGGTATTGCAATATCTTTAGTTTCACCTGGTGAAAGACGTGATTTCATCTTTATACAGAAAGTAGCTAATACGCAAATCCCGAAAATGATATTGCCAACTGTTTATGATATAGTAGCAGTTAAGAAAGCATCTTTCAAAAAGCAAATTCAGGTGTTGCTTGCAATGGGTGCAAACGAAGAGTATCATGATTTGGCCGATGAGTTGATTACTGAAAGTGAATCAGCGCAAGTGTTGGTAGCAGCATTGCTGAAATACGCTGTGAAAGATGAACTAAGCGAAGATAACTATGCAGAGGTAATGGATATGTCATCTGACCGTAATGCTAAATCAGGCGGAACTATTCGTTTGTTTGTAGCTAAAGGTAAAGACGATAATTATACGCCACCAAAAATTGTACAATTCCTGGAACAAGAAGGCGGAATCAATGGAAAAGCAGTAACCGAAGTAAGAATGTTTGACAAGTTTACTTTTGTGAATGTAAACAACGATGAAGCTGAGCAATTGCTTGTAGTGTTTGGAAAAGCAAAAGGTGGCAGAAAGCCATTGGTTACTCGCGCTAAAGAAAGAGATGGTTCATCAGATCGCTCTTCTCGATTCGATAGAAATGATAATCGCTCTTCAGACAGACCAAGCAGAAGCGGAGGTTTTAACAGAAGCGAAAGACCTGCACCACGAAGTGAAGGAGGCTTTAACCGAAGTGAAAGACCAGCGCCAAGAAGCGAAGGTGGATTTGGTGGAAACAGAGATAGAAAAGAAAGAAGCTCAGAGTCATCTTCATTCTCTAAAAGAGAAAGAAAACCGGTATCTCAATTTTCTAACTCAAATGAATCAAAAGATTCAGCGGGATTCAAAAAAAGAGAATCTGCTCCAAGAAGCACTAACACAAAAACCACATCTGAAATCACCCCGAAGTGGGATAACGATTTGAGCTGGTAAATAATATTTGAGTATATCTAAAGCCGCGCTGATTCAGCGCGGCTTTTTTGTTTACAGACATTTTCGCTGTGCTAAAGGGTTCTCCCCCCCCCCGTGCTGTTCAAGAAGTATTGTTGTCATAAGTCAACACAAATGCTGTATATATAGTGTGTTTATGATTTCATGAATGCTCAAAAGGCGTTTAATCGGAAAATTTATGGTCTTGTTGATATTCTTCCAGGCTATTAAAAATTAAAATTAAACAAATAATATAATTATTAATATTTTATAAACAATACAAATAAACAGTTTAGGGACATTTTAGCATGATTAAATACGGCTAATTTGTCATGTTTTTCAAAGGTCGGCAAAGATATATTTTTAATTATTTAACGATAAGATGCTTGTAATATCAATATTTTCATTACTTTTGTACCAGTTATGACGAAAATCATATTCTCCTGATACACATTATTAAAATATAAGATTGTATCTTTGGCACGGAATCTGATAATAACAGTCATAATTAATAACAACAAAAACAAAAACAATGGCAGACAAGAAATTTCAAGAAACCCTTAAGAGCTTGCTTTATGCAGGTGTAGGTTTCGCAGCTGAATCTTCAAAGAAAATTCAGAAGAATGTAGATGAGTTGGTTAAAAAAGGAAAAATCAACGAGCGTGAAGGAAAGAAAATTGTAGAACATGCAGTTCACAATGCAGAGGCGAAAAGAAAAGAATTAGAAACTAAGTTGAATAAAGTAGTGGAGCAATACGGTAAGAATGGTTTGAGCCAGATTACTTCTTTGACTAAAAAAATTCAAAAGCTTGAAGGGGAACTTCAAAAAAGAGTAAAAGCAGCAACAGGCACTTCTACTCCTAAAGCTCCTGCAAAAAAAGCAGCTCCTGCAAAGAAAGCTGTGAAGAAAGCAGTAGCTAAGAAAAGACCAGTAGCTAAGAAGCCGGCAGCAAAGCCAGCTGAGACTACTGAGGCGTAAATTATTAAACCCCACTTCGGTGGTTGCCATACAATAAAGCAAGCCCAATATGCGTTAGCTAATTTGGTTTGGTTTTGGTAAACAGGGGCTGTTCCGCAAGGGACGGCCTTCTGTATTTTAAAGCGGGACAAATAATTTCCAAATTCCGCTAATCCGATTAACTTTCGGTCACCAAAACAAATTAATCATGGCATTAAGAACAGAATACAAGGAAATAATAGACAGCGCTGTAAAGGCAATTCACGAAAGAACTTTTTTCGCTCAATACCCTGAGCATCCAAAAGCATATGGAGAAGAAGCTCCGGCAAAAGGTCTTAAGGCATATAATAACCAAGTAGGTAAGAAATTTGAGTCGCTGCTTCAAGCAGACCCATCTTCATGGGCAGGAGAGGAGGTTTCGCCATACACACTAAAATCGCTCGATATTCAATATCCGATTTTTGAAGTAGATAAACTTATCGTAAGAGCAGGAAGGGCATTTGGCACCTGGAAGAAAGTATCCGTTGATGACAGAGCTGATGTATTGGTGGATGCTTTAGAAAGAGTGAAAAACAGATTTTTTGAAATAGCCTCTGCTACACAGCATACTACAGGGCAGTCATTCATGATGTCATTTCAAGCGTCAGGGCCACACGCAAGTGACAGAGCATTAGAAACTTTGGCTTTAGGGTATGAAGTGCTGAAACAGTTTCCTGAAAATGTGACCTGGGAAAAGCCCGCAGGAAAAGGAGTTATAAAATTGGAGAAAACATTTAAACCGATTCCAAAAGGAATCGGACTGGTAATAGGTTGTTCTACTTTCCCAACATGGAATTCAGTTCCGGGATTATTCGCAACACTGATTACAGGAAATGCAGCAATTGTAAAACCTCATCCTAAATCAGTGTATCCGATAGCGGTTGTAGTAGCTGAAATTCAAAATGCACTGAAAGCAGCAGGTCATGATCCTAATGTGTGTCAGTTAGCAGTGGACACTTCTGCAAAATTAATTACTAAGCAATTAGCAGAACATCCATTGGTGAAATTGATTGACTACACAGGAGGTAGTGTGTTTGGAAATTATGTGGAATCATTGGCAGGCAAAGCCACTTTTACTGAAAAGGCCGGAGTAAACTCTGTGATTATTGATTCAGTGGCTGACCTGAAAGCCGTGGTACAAAATCTTTCATTTGCCGTATCGCTTTATACCGGGCAAATGTGCACTGCTCCGCAAAATTTCTTTATTCCTGAAGACGGAATCAAGGCAGGTGAAGAGCATATTTCGTATGAAGATTTAGTGAAAGCATTATGCGATGGCATTGTTGGAATTGCAAAACATCCGCAAATTGGGCCGGGAACTTTTGGTGCTGTGCAAAATGAAGCAACGGTGAAGCGTGTGAATTCAGTGAAAGATATTGCTACACTTTTAGTTTCTCCTGAAGCTATTGCAAATCCTGAATTTCCTGAGGCAAGAACCACCTCGCATGTAGTATTAGAAGCAGATGCAAAAGACTTTGGTATTTATGAAAATGAATTGTTTGGACCAATAGTGCTAATAATCAAAACTAAAAACACAGAGCAGTCTGTGCAGTTAGCTAAAGAAATGGCAGCAAAGCATGGAGCGATTACATGTGCCGCTTATACTACAGATACTAATGTAGCACATCACATCACCGAAGAAATGGAATCAGTATTCGTACCGGTTTCATTCAACTTCACTGGTGGTATTTTTGTAAACCAACATGCTGCATTTTCAGACTTCCACGTTACCGGAGGGAACCCTGCAGGGAACGCATCCTTCACCAACCCTGACTATATCAACAGAAGATTTGTTTGGGTAGGTCACAGAATGTGTTGATTTATATAACTTATCATGCACATTTATACTATCAACAACGGATGGCGAATTTTTGATAATTAAAGTTCCAATTGAAAATGCAGAATGTATTTTATAAGAGCCTTTATTGATAATATATGTCTGATTTTTATTTTTCTTCAAAATTAGTTCTTCCAATTGCTCGATGGAACCATTAAACGAATATCTATTCTGAATGGTCATTGCTTTTTCAAGATTTGATAACAACTTCATTCTATTAGCTTTTTGATTATTTCAATGGCTGTCTCATTTCTCTTCTCCAAAATCTCATCTTTCACTTCAAACGGAATTCCAAGCCGGATTATTTCCTTTTTGTGCTGCTCAAACAAAGAAAGTCTGTCGTGTTCGTTTTGTCTTTGTTCGTCTTTTATCCATTCAATATTCGGATACATCAGCAGATAAAGTGAAGCGGGAAAATTTCGCAAATGCGCATCAATCCATTCAGGAATTTCCCAACTGTAATATTGCAGCCAGATTTTTATGGTGATTAAATCGGTATCGCAGATGATGATGTTTGATTTTTCTTTTGTAGCAAGCTCTAACTCTATTTGTTGACGGGCGATTTGCAGCACGTCTTCATAAGTGTAGGCTTCGGTCAGCGCTTCAATATGTTCGCGCGCATATTCTTCCACCAATGGCAGATTCAGCTTTTCAGCAACATACTTTGATGTGGTGGTTTTGCCTGTAGATTCCGGTCCGCTGAAAACGATTTTCATATCGCTACCTTATCTATTTTCAGCGAAATCTTTTTCCCGAAAATAATCGGCATATTATTTCTGATGTGCCCCGCAGGAAAATCGAAACAAACCGGATAATCGAACTCGCTCACATGCTCCATGATAATTTCATAAGCGTTTTTCCCGAAAGGAACTTCATTATCGTGCATGTCTGAAAATCCGCCCACAATCAAACCTTTCAGGTGATTCAGTTTGCCGCTGCGTTTCAGGTTTATCATCATGCGGTCAATGTGGTACAGATATTCATCTAAATCCTCAATAAACAGAACTTTGTCTGTAGTATCGAAACCTGATTTTGTTCCTGTGATGCTGTATAAAATCGAAAGATTGCCGCCAATCACTTCGCCTTCTATCAGTCCGGCTCTGTTCATCGGATGCTGAGCAATGTTGTAATTAATTGTTTCGCCAAAAAGCACTTTTCCTATTTCAGCAATAGCTTCCGGCTCGGTGGTTTTATAAGTGGACGGCATGGCAGCATGCAGCGTTTGAATATTCACTTGATTATTGATGAGCGAATGCAGAAAAGTAACATCGCTGAATCCTACAACCCATTTAGGCTTTTTGGTGAACTCAGTAAAATCAATTTTATCAATCATACGCACCGTGCCGTAACCGCCACGCGCACAAAAAACAGCTTTCACTTCGGGGTCGTCAATTGCGGTTTGAAAATCTGAAAGTCTCAACGTATCACTTCCGGCAAACTGATTTTCTTCTGTTCCTATTGTTTTCCCAACAATCACTTTCAGCCCCCAGCTTTCAAACATGCCGATAGCAGCCTGCAAATCAATCAGCGAAATTTTTCGGGCAGTGGAAAGCAGATAAACGGTATCGTCTTTTTTTAAAAATTCGGGAGCTAGCGCCATATTTTTGTGAATTGAAATTGAAAGATTCAAAAAATAGCATGAAAAGCATAATTTACTTTTTGTAATGTTGTGATTATTAAGTCCAACGTCATTCCGAGTGTAACGAGGAATCTCATGAATGAAAGCTTAGATTTCTCACTTCGTTCGAAATGACGGAAAATTGTTAATGACGGAAGAGAAGAAAAACATGACCACAGAACCTAAAAGATATACCGTAACCGCAGCGCTGCCTTATGCCAATGGCTCCAAACACATCGGCCATCTGGCGGGCGCGTATTTGCCTGCTGATATTTTCACGAGACTGAAACGTTCACAAAAGAAGGATGTAGTGTTCATTTGCGGCTCTGATGAAAATGGTGCTGCCATTGAAATTCAGGCGATGAAAGAAAATACAACGCCCGAAGCTATTATTGAAAAATATCATTACCTGATTAAAGATAGTTTCGAGAAACTCGGAATTGCATTTGATGTATATCACAGGACGAGTGAAAAAATTCATCATGAAACGGCACAAGAATTTTTTCTTACTCTTTTAAAAAAAGGACATTTAATTGAGGAAAGTTCTGAGCAGTATTACGATGAACAAGCGCAGACTTTTCTGGCTGACAGATACATCACAGGAACCTGCCCGAATTGCAGCTACCCTAATGCTTATGGTGACCAGTGTGAGAAGTGCGGCAAGTCACTCAGCCCAAGCGAACTGATTGACCCACGTTCCACACTCAGCGACAGCAAACCGATTTTAAGAATGACTACACATTGGTATTTGCCGTTGGATAAATACGAAGGCTGGCTGCGCGAATACATTCTCGAATCGCATAAAAATGACTGGAAAGTGAATGCATATGGCCAGAGTAAATCATGGTTAGATGCAGGTTTGCAGCCTCGTTCCATGACCCGCGATTTAAAATGGGGAATAGATGTGCCGCTTGAAAATGCAAAGGGCAAAAAATTGTACGTTTGGTTTGATGCTCCGATTGGTTATATCTCTGCTACAAAAACTTTGTTTCAGGAACTGGCATCAGGCGAAAAAAAGTTTTCCTATCCGCATATCACTCGCAAAGTTGCTGCTGACGATTGGAAATTATACTGGCAAGACAAAGATACACAGCTACTTCATTTTGTAGGAAAAGACAATATCGTTTTTCACTGCATTATTTTTCCGCTCATTCTGCATTTGCATGGCGATTATATTATTGCTGATAATGTTCCGGCAAATGAGTTTCTAAATCTGGAAGGCGACAAGATGAGCACCAGCAGAAAATGGTCGGTGGAAATGCACGACTATATTGCTGAATTTCCCGGTAAGCCGGATGTGCTACGCTACTGCCTGATTTCAAACATGCCCGAAACCAAAGACAGCGAGTTTACGTGGAAAGATTTTCAGTTGAAAAATAACAGCGAACTGGTTGGCATTCTCGGTAACTTTGTGAATCGTGTTTTAGTATTGATTGATAAGTATTACGAGGGTGTTGTGCCAGATAAAAAGCCATGCAGTGATTTGCAAACTTTTTTGCTTGAACAAAAATCAGCCATCGAAAAATCAGTAGACCAGTATCGCTTCCGGGAAGCTATGGGGGAAATGATGAATGTGGCGCGACATGGCAACAAATTACTCACTGACAAAGAGCCTTGGAAGACTTTTAAAACTGACCCTGAACAAACAGCTGTGGTGCTTTATGACTGTGTGCA
>CANHIG010000060.1 GCA_947461105.1 Bacteroidota bacterium
ATACCGTTAAAGAGTTCAAAAATCTGTTTCGGCACTTTGCCAAAACGATCGGTGAGTTGTGTTTCAAATTCATAAAGTTCCTCTTCGGTTTTTATCTCATTGATTTGTCGGTAAAGAATCATACGTTCGGCTGAATTTTTGACATAACTGTCCGGAATCATCATTTCCAAATCGGATTCAATGGCGCAGTCTTTTACGTAATCATTTGTTCGGTCGAGTTCTTCTTTGTATAAATCTTTGAAGTCTGTTTGTTTCAGTTCGCGCACGGCTTCATCCAGAATTTTGTGATAAACATCGTAACCGATTTCAGAAATAAATCCGCTTTGTTCTGCGCCCAAAAGATTTCCCGCTCCACGAATATCCATATCGCGCATAGCAATATTGAAGCCGCTTCCGAGCTCTGCAAATTCTTCAAGCGTTTTTAAACGCTGCCGTGCTTCCTGAGTAAGTGTTGATGTTGGTGGTGAAAGCAAATAACAAAAAGCTTGTTTATTGGAGCGACCAACACGCCCGCGCAGCTGATGCAAATCGCTCATGCCAAACTGATGCGCATTATTAATGATAATCGTATTCGCATTGGAAATATCAATTCCCGCTTCGATAATATTCGTACTTAGCAACACATCAAATTCTTTATTGATAAAACGCATCAGCACATCTTCCAGCGCTTCGCCATCAAGCTGACCGTGTGCAACCCCAATATCTACAGTCGGCACAATCTTCTCCAGCATGCGTTTCACATCCATGATGTCTTTAACTTTGTTGTGTACAAAGAACACCTGTCCTCCACGATACACTTCAAATTCAATAGCTTCCTTAATTACATCCGGATTGAGTGAATGAACCTCTGTTGTCACCGGCAAACGGTTTGGTGGTGCTGTGTTGATGATACTTAAATCCCTTGCGCCCATCATCGAAAACTGCAAGGTTCGCGGAATCGGAGTAGCGGTGAGCGTAAGCGAATCAACAGTAGCGCGCATTTCTTTCAGCGTTTCTTTCACCTGAACACCAAATTTTTGTTCTTCGTCTATCACCATCAATCCCAAATCTTTAAACCTCACACTCTTGCCCACAATGCCGTGTGTGCCTATGAGGATATCCACTTTACCTTCTTCCAGATTTCTAAGCGTATCTTTTTTTTCCTTTGCAGATTTAAAACGATTGATGTAATCTATTGTGACCGGAAATTCTGCAAGTCGTTCTTTGAACGTTCTGTAATGTTGCATGGCAAGAATGGTAGTTGGCACTAAAACCGCAACCTGCTTACCGTCCAGCACTGCCTTGAAAGCCGCGCGAACTGCCACTTCTGTTTTCCCGAATCCCACATCGCCACATACCAGCCTGTCCATCGGAGTCATCTTCTGCATGTCACGTTTTACATCTTCAGTAGCCTTTGCTTGGTCGGGTGTATCTTCATACATAAACGAAGCTTCGAGTTCTGCCTGCATATAATTATCAGGATTGAAAGCAAAACCTTTCTGCGATTTTCGTTTGGCGTAGAGCTTAATTAAATCTATGGCTAGCTCCTTGATGCGCTTCTTGGTTTTCTTTTTAAGGTTGCTCCACGTTTCGGTGCCAAGCTTGTTTACACGCGGCTCATTGCCTTCCTTGCCAACATACTTGGAAATCTTGTGCAGTGACTGAATGCCTACATACAAAATATCGTTGCCCGCATAAATCAGCCGAACAGTTTCCTGTAAATGGCCGCCCACTTCTATTTTTTCCAATCCTGAAAAAACACCCACCCCGTGATCAATGTGTGTTACAAAATCTCCGGGCTTCAGTTCGCGCAGTGTTTTCAGCAGCAGTTGAGAATCCCGCGAATAACCTTGTCGAAGATTGTATTTATGAAAGCGATTGAAAATTTGATGGTCGGTATAGCAGGCGATTTTCAACTGGTCATCTATGAAACCTTCATGAACAGTGTGATAAACCGGAGTGAATTTTACATCAGTTTTCAAATCCTCAAAAATTGCATAGAAACGCTCGATTTGTTTCTTATTGTCGGAAAAGAGAAAACTGCTGTAACCCTTTTCATCATTTGCTTTCAAATCTTTGATAAGCAGTTCAAAGTTTTTATTGAACGAAGGTTGCGGCTTGGTATCGAAAGTGATTTTTTTTGCTGATCGCAGAAACGAACGCGAACCAAATTCTATGATTCTGAACTTTTTCAACTGCTGCAAAGTAGCCGAAGCATCTACGAAAACTTCTATTGGCGAACCATCCTGAAACGGATGCTTGGCTTCGAGTTCCTGCACCTTTTTATTATCGTAAAAGTTGATGGCTTTCTCCATCGCAGTGTTCATCACATCTATCACCAACTCCATGTCCTTCACCCAGATAACTGTATTTTCTTTCAGCGATTCAAACAGCGGCATTTTAAATTCGTTGGAAAAGAATGTTTGAATATTTGGGACAATGGTGATGCGTGAAATCTTTTTTACGGAAAGCTGTGTGTTGGTATCGAATGTTCTGATGGAAGCAATATTGTCATCGTCTAATTCAATCCGATACGGATATTCGTTGCCGAAAGAATAAATATCTACAATGCCTCCGCGAATGGAAAACTGCCCGGGCTCATACACAAAATCCACTCGCTCAAAATCGAACTCCACCAGCAAATCAATCGCAAAATCAATATCCATACGTTCGCCCACTTCGAGGTTCAGCGTTTGCTCGTTCAGTTTGTCGGCTTTCACCACCTGCTCAATCAATGCTTCGGGATAAGTAACAACCAATTCTGCTTTCGAGTTTGTATTGATAAGGCGATTCACTGTTTCGGTACGCATCAGGATGTTGGTGTTCAGAATTTCATCGAACACCTGCGGTCGCTTAAACGAATCGGGAAAGTAAAACACATCTTTTTGCTGTAACAACGATTTCAGATTGTTCTGAAAATAGGCGGCCTCTTCTTTGTTATTAAGAATGAAAAAATGATTGTACTCAGTATACTTAAACACAGACGAAGCCACAAACGCATCAGAAGAGCCGACCAGACCAGAAATATGTATATCGCCCGAAGTAGTGTCGCGCAGCCACTGGTTTATGGATTGCAGCTGAGGCGTTTCAGTGTATTTACTGATAATGTCGTTTACGTCCATTTTTTGATTTATATGCAAAACAAAATAGCCCGAAATGCAAAGCATTCGGGTGTTGTGTTTGATGTGCGAAAGTATTTAAAGTTTTGGAAAGTTTGGTCAGTTTATAAGAAATCCTTGTTGCGCTGCGCTATACGAGGAAGAGTTGAGGTTTTGCAATAAACGTCAGATGACATGTAGTCATATATGTGTTTAATAAAAATCAAAGTTAAGCAAAGATTTAGCATAGATTAATCTATTTCATTAGCTATCGTATTATTTAGCATTTATTTCAAAAGCAACTAAAAGCATTGTAGCTTGGTCTCCAATCACATATAACCAAAACTAATTTTATAAGAAATATTGTACACCTTGTTTATATAGCGTTTATGCTCAATGCAACTTGGTCAGATGCTCAGAGTTTCAGCAGCCACATGCCCTCCACGCTATCGGAAACATTGATACCAACACCTGAAAATGATGCAAATCATCCCTGCATTTCCTAAAACGAATACAGGATACTGGAAGAGACTTGCAACAGAAATATAAAATTGTTTGGCTTGAGTGCACAGCGACAAGCAACCAATACCGCTTTGTCCTGGCCTTTAAAAGCAGCATCAGGCTAAAAGATTTAGCTACAACTATATAGCGGCTTATGTAGATCAGGATACGCTTACAGGAACTATAAAGGACTTTAATTGCGGTTCAAATACTTATGATGGACATCGCGGTATAGACATTTCAATATGGCCGTTTAATTTTTATAAAATGGACAACAATCTTGTAGAGGTGATTGCTGCTGCTCCCGGAACTATTTTGGCTGTACACGATGGTGAGTTTGATAGAAACTGTACATCAAACAGTCTCACTGCAAACTACATTATGATTCAACATGCTGATGGCTCACAGGCATTATACTGGCACATGAAGAACGTCTCTGTCACAACAAAAACTGTAGGGCAAACAGTAACA
Source organism: Bacteroidota bacterium (assembly GCA_947461105.1). Classification (GTDB taxonomy): domain Bacteria; phylum Bacteroidota; class Bacteroidia; order Chitinophagales; family LD1; genus CALAYL01. The sequence goes on from CANHIG010000060.1 coordinate 4,050, forward strand.
GCAGGAGAACATTTGGGAGTAGTGGGAAGTTCAGGAAGCCCCATCAGGACCACATCTGCATTTTGAAATATGGACAGGAAACACAGTAGCTACAAGAATTGATCCCTACTCAGGAACGTGCAACTTGCTTAACAACTCCTCGTGGTGGGCAACACAAAAACCATATAAAGAAACAGAAATCATAAAAGCAACAGTTCATACTACAGATGCGGTAACACCTGCCTGCCCCACTTCGGAAACATCAAATGAGAGTACATCCTTCTCTACGCAATTTCAGGGAGTGGGACTTGCAGCCGGCTATGCGAAGTTTTACATATTCATCCAAAACGAACAAAGCGGACTTACTGCCGACATGAGCATTCTGAATCCTAATGGTTCCAACTATCTCAGTTGGACATACAATAGCACAGCAAGTAACAAGGTATTGATGCGGGGCTTTTCTAAAAAACTTCCTACTAGTCCGGGAACATACACTTTCAAAGCTACTTACAATGGAAAAACATGCTCATCTACTTTCCAGATTTACAATCCGCTTTCCATTGATGAAAACAAACAAAATGATTTTATAGCTCTTTCCCAAAATCCTTCAGAAGGTAAAATTATACTGGAATTGAGCGGTGATATAGAAAATGGCAATTCGAAAAGTCTAAACATATACAACCTGATGGGGGCTTTGATTCATAGCTCTGAGATTTCAAGCTCAAAAACTGAGTTGGATTTAGAATTATCAGAAGAAGGGCTTTACTTTTTCAAAATCACCGATGGCGATAAAACATTGCAATCCGGGAAGCTGATGATGCAATAAAAAGCAGTTTCAAAGCAAACTTTCATAACAGAATTACTGATAGCTATTATGTTAACGCAACATAAATGCAATGTGATTTTAGTTCTACCATAGCTATTTAGTTTGTCATCACCATATTTTTAGAATCATAGGCTATGAAGAGCAGCGCAAAAAACTATCTTTGCACCCACAAAAAAAGGCTGTAATTCATACAGCGCAAAAATACTATGATAGCGGTTTCCAACATTTCACTCCATTTCAGCGGCAGAACCATGTTCGATGAAGTTTCGTTTTTGATTAATGAAACAGACAAAATCGGTCTTGTCGGAAGAAACGGAGCCGGAAAATCAACCTTGCTCAAAGTGCTGAAAGGCATACAACCGCTAGATGGCGGCAATGTGATGCTGCCGAAAGGAACAATAATCGGCTATTTACCACAGGAGCTACACTACCAATCGCAACTTTCTGTTCTTGATGAAGCAAAAACTGCGTTTGAAGAATCGTTGAAAATCAAAAGAGAAAGAGATCAGATATTGCACGAGCTTGAAACACGAACAGACTACGAGACCGATAGCTACATGAATTTGATTAATCAGCTTCAGGAAGCAGAACATCTTCTTGAAATGCACGATACCAATGGGATTGAAGAACAAACTGAGCGCATTCTGAAAGGACTTGGCTTCGACCCGGTAGACTTCACAAAGGCCATGAAGGACCTGAGCGGAGGATGGCAAATGCGTGTGGAACTTGCCAAAATATTGTTACAAAAGCCTCAGTTGATCTTACTTGATGAACCTACAAACCACTTGGATATTGACTCTATACTTTGGCTCGAGAAGTTTTTGAAAGATTATAACGGAGCTATCGTTATGGTTTCGCATGATAGGTCTTTTCTTGATAATATCACCAACCGCACCATAGAAGTAGTTGGAGGTGATGTGGAAGATTATAATGTTCCATACACCAAGTACAAAACGATGAGAGAGGAGCGAAGAGAAAGCCAAATCAATGCGCAGAAAAATCAGCAGCGTGAAATAGCACAGATAGAGCGTAATATTGAACGTTTCCGTGCCAAAGCTTCCAAAGCTACTTTTGCGCAATCATTGATTAAGAAGCTCGATAAAATGGATCGCATTGAAGTGGAAGAAGACAAGGTTTTTGCAATGAATCTTCGCTTCCCCATGTCACAGCCTTCAGGTAAAGTGGCGATTACAGCCAATAAGCTTTCTAAATCATTCGGTCCTAAAAAAGTAATTCAGGAGCAAAGCATAGAAATTCTGAGAGGTGAGAAAGTAGCCTTTATCGGAAAAAACGGAATGGGAAAAACCACTTATTCGCGAATGCTCATCAATGATATTCCTTATGACAGAGGAGAGGTAACACTTGGCCATAATGTGACTGTTGGATATTATGCCCAACATGCGGCTGATACTATTAATGGAAACGATACGGTATTGGATGTGGTTGACAAAGTAGCCGTAGGAGATATCAGAACCAAACTGCGCGATTTATTAGGTTGCTTCTTGTTTACAGGAGATGATGCGTACAAAAAAGTGAAAGTGCTTTCGGGCGGTGAAAAATCTCGTTTAGCACTTTGTCGTATGATTTTGGAGCCAAGAAATTTCCTGGTACTGGATGAGCCAACCAATCACTTGGACTTAGTTTCAAAGGAAATTTTGAAGAATGCAGTAAATAAGTTTGAAGGCACTGTGCTTGTTGTTTCCCACGATAGAGATTTCTTATCAGGACTTGCTACAAAATTATTTGAATTTACTCCGGAAGGAATCAAGGAACATCTTTGTGGCATTGATGAATTTTTGGAAAAGAAAGATATTGAAAACATGCGCGCTTTTGAAAAAGTAGATAAGCCAGCTTCGCCAAAAATAGAGCAAAAGAGCGTGTCACAGGCTACTGACAAGGAAAAGCAAAACATCAAAAAACAATTAGGGCAGGTAGAAACAGTAATAGAAAAACTGGAAAAGCAAATTGCCACTATAGACAATCAACTTAAAGACTCTGAACAATATAGCAAAGTAACTGCATCACCTGATTTTTTCAGCAAGTACGAAAAACTAAAAGACGAATTAGAGGTAGCCATGATGGAGTGGGAAAGGCTGAGTGAGCAGGTAAGCTAATAGTTGCTTATCTCATTCTATCGTAACTCTTGAGCAAATCCTGATCTTTGGAGATACCTCGAATTGCAAGTGCATTAAGAATAATCACAACCCAAGGTGTAATATTTCCCCAGTAGAAAATGGTATCCTGACGGTAATCTTCCAAATACCATTTCTGCAATACATAAATAAAACAAGAGAGCATAGCGGCAATACTCAATAACGTCAGCAATTTTTGCAACATAGGAAACTTAAACAGCGCTGTTGCGAATAAGCTGGCTCCAATAGAAATTCCTGCGGCAATCGCGATTACATAAACATAATACCCTGCAATCCAATATTTCATTTCCCAGGCTCTTAATGATTCAGAAAAAGTTCTGGATTCAAAAATCATGACAGGGCTGTATAAATAAAGCGCTGCAAGCAAAGCAGCAAGAAATAAGTAGACGGTTTGAATACGTTGGAACATCAGATTAAAATTTTATCAAAACTAAAATTAATTTCGGTTCTGAAAATCTTAATATATGGATGTTTATGTAATTGATGCCGCCAGAAGCCCGATTGGCAGATATGGAGGTACACTTAGCACAGTAAGACCTGATGACTTAGTGGCTCACATCATTAAAAAACTTTTGGAGCGCAATCCAAATATAAATTCAGACTCAATTGAAGAAGTGATTTTGGGTGCTGCTAATCAAAGTGGTGAAGACAACAGAAATGTAGCGCGGATGGCAGTTTTACTTGCCGGATTACCATTACATATCGGTGGGGTAACGGTAAACAGGCTATGTGCTTCGGGTTTGCAATCTATAGCTGATGCTTTCAGGGCGACTAAAAATGGTGATGGCGACTTATACATAGCTGGTGGTGTAGAAAGCATGAGCAGAGCACCGATGGTAATGTCAAAAGCTACTGCTGCATTTGACAGAGGTCAGGAACTTTTTGATACTACTATGGGCTGGCGGTTTACCAATAAAGCTTTCCCCAAGGATTACACTTTCACTATGGGTGAAACGGCTGAGAATGTTGCCAGAGAATGGAAAATATCCCGTGAGGAGCAAGATGCCTTTGCATTAAGTTCTCAGGAAAAGTATCAGAAAGCACATGAGCAAAATAAATTCAAAGATGAACTGATTGCTGTCGAAGTAAGCAAAGGAAAAGAATCTTTTCTTTTTGACAAAGACGAGCATCCTCGATTAAGTTCTTTAGCCGATTTAGCAAAGCTAAAACCTGCCTTTATTAAAGATGGAACGGTAACAGCAGGTAACTCTTCAGGAATTAATGACGGTGCAGCAGCAATAATTTTAGCAAGTGAGTCTTTTGTAAAAGAACACAACATTACTCCTCTCGCAAGAGTTGCCTCTGTGGCTTCTGCTGGAGTGCATCCTGCCACTATGGGAATCGGTCCTGTTCCTGCTTCACAAAAAGCATTGTCGAGAGCCGGAATTACGGTAAACGATTTAAGCTTTGTGGAGTTAAATGAAGCTTTTGCATCGCAAAGCTTAGCTTCAATCAGAGATTTAGAACTGAATCCCGAAATAGTAAATGTAAATGGAGGAGCAATTGCAATGGGTCATCCGTTAGGCTGCTCAGGCTCCAGAATCAGCGCAACACTAATACACGAAATGAAACGTAGCGCAAATGCCCGTTTTGGCCTTGCCACCATGTGTATAGGAGTAGGACAAGGAATGGCTATAGTGTATGAAAAAGTATGATGGAAGAAGAGTTAATCATCACGCCTGAATTAAAGCAGCGCTATTTCATTCATCTGGCTTATGATGGCACAGGCTATTGCGGCTGGCAGATGCAGAATAATGGCGATACTGTTCAGGCAAGATTAAACAATGCTTTATCACAGCTTTTAAATGAAAGAATAACAAGTATGGGTTGCGGCAGAACGGATGCCGGAGTACATGCTTCTTCATTCTATGCACATTTTGACACCGACAAACCGCTTCCTAGCAGGTGTGAAGACCGCATCAATTCTTTGCTACCAAAAGATATCGAAGTATTCAAAATTTTTGCTGTAGACAACAAGGCACACACTCGTTTTCACGCCACGAGCAGAACTTATGAATACTATATGCACTTCCACAAATCGCCATTTTTGAGAGCTTACAGTACTCATATTCACTATCGCGACACCAATTGGGAAAAGGTTTTTGAAGCCACTTCAATGCTCACTTCATTTAAAGACTTCACCTCGCTTTGCAGACCCAGCGAAGATTTCAAAACCAATATTTGTGATTTGAGCGAAGCGCGATGGGACAGGATAAAACGTCCACCCTTTGCCGGAAATACTGAAGATGAATTCATGCGATTTACTATTTCCTCAAACAGATTTTTAAGAGGAATGGTACGAAAAATAGTAGGCACTTTAATGCTGGTAGGCAATGGAAAAGTATCAGTAGAGGAATTTTATGATGTTGTAAGCCAGCAAAAAGAATTAAAAAAAACATCTCTCGCTCCACCGCAAGGCCTTTATCTTACCCAAATCAAATATCCTTTTATAGATTAATCAATTGATTTTTAGATTTGTAAGGTGAAGCAAGAAAAAAACTCAGAAGCAGTATCACTGAAACGTATATTATCGCTAACCAATCCATACAAAGGAAGATTCAGGCTGGCGATTTTTTTGTCTTTATTATTGGCTATTGTTGGCCCTATCAGACCAAAGCTGGTAGAACAAGCCGTTGACCATAACATTGCAAACAAGGATTTTTCTGCGCTGAAATTTACCGTGATTCTGATGGTGTCTTTATTGGTTTTTGAAACCGTACTGCGCTATTTGTTTTCATATCTGGCATCATGGTTAGGGTCAAGTATTATCAAGGATTTACGCACCAGAGTATACGACCACCTCATTACTGCAAAGCTAAGCTATTTCGACACCACACCCATAGGCACTTCCACTACAAGAACCATAACGGATGTAGAAGCTATAAACGATACTTTCTCTGAAGGGCTGATTACCATCCTTTCAGATATTATGATAATTGCATTGGTTGTGTTTTTCATGTTTGCCGGAAATTTTTCTTGGCATCGAACAGGTTTAGGGTTTTCTGTTCCTGTGTGTGATTTCAGCACTTGGAAACTAGCATTAGCATCTCTAACCGTTTTACCTGTATTGCTTATTATAACCCGTTGGTTTCAGCGCGGTGTGAAAAAATCTTTTCAGGAAGAAAGAACTCAAATCGGAAAAATCAACGCTTTTCTCCAAGAGCATATAAGCGGTATGCGCATCATTCAAATTTTCAATGTGCAGGAAAGAGAGTATGAAAAATTTGATACTATAAATACCGAACTGAAAAAAGCCAATATCAAAGGTATTTGGTACTACTCTCTATTCTTTCCGGCAGTCGAAATTTGTATGGCTGCTGGTATTGGAATCACCGTAGCCGTTGCATCCAAATACATCATGCATCGCGAATTGCAAGTGGGCGTGATCATGTCCTTCATTCTTTATATAAATATGTTGTTTCGTCCGCTGCGTTTTATTGCTGATAAGGTAAATACCATTCAGCGCGGTATGATTGCTGCAGGAAGAGTTTTTCATTTGTTAGATGAACGGCTTCAGTCGCCTTCATCTCCAAATCAAATCAGCAAAAAAATAAATGGCGAAATCGAATTTGATCATGTGTGGTTTGCCTATAACAGCGAACATTTTGTAATCAAAGATTTATCCTTCAAAATAAACCAAGGACAGAAAATGGCGATTGTTGGCCCTACAGGTTCAGGCAAAACTTCTACCATAAGCATTTTGACCAAAATGTATCCGATTTCAAAAGGCAATATAAAAATTGACGGAGTAAATATTAATGATTTCAACTCTGATTCGCTACGTGCTGGGATTGGAATTGTTTTGCAGGATGTGTTTCTTTTTTCGGGAACTATTATGGAAAACATCACTCTCCGCAACAAGAATATCTCAGCTGAAACTGTTATGAGCGCTGCAAAAGCGTTGGGTGTAGATGAGTTTATACAGCAGCTGCCGGGAGCTTATAACTATGAAGTAATGGAACGCGGCCTGGCACTTTCGCTCGGTCAAAGACAATTAATTTCATTCGTCCGTGCAATGGTTTATGACCCGAAAATTTTAATTCTGGATGAAGCTACTTCATCTATTGATTCGAATACAGAAATGATTGTACAAAAGGCCATTGAAAAACTAACTACAGGCAGAACCTCCGTTATTATTGCGCATCGCTTATCTACCATAAGAAATGCTGATTGCATTTTGGTTTTGGAAAACGGAGAAAGAAAAGAGTTTGGTAATCATGATACATTGCTTCGTCAAAACGGACATTACGCAAAGTTATATCACTCCCAATTTAAGAAAAGTGAATTAGCAGAAAATGTGACATGACAGCATGGATAATTTTTTTATTTGCCTTCATTGTCGCTCAAATTTTTATTTGGAAAACATCTTTTTTCAAAACACCAAAACTTCCTGAATGGAGCTCCAATCTGATACTTGCAGCAAAAGTTGCGGGTGGCATTGCGCTTTTTTTTATATACTCCAAACATTATAGTAATAGAGAAACAGCAGATGTATTCAAGTTTTTTGATGATGCGAAAACCATTCACAGCATCATAGATGAAAACCGCGAAGCGGGGCTGAAAATCCTTTTTGGATTTACAGATGAAAGCACTGCAAAGTATGAAACTTACATGTGCAGCTGGCAGCGCATGATGAATGATTCGCTAATCAATGAGAACAGATTTATCATAAGATTAAACGCACTATTTCTTTTCTTCTCCTTTGGCAATTATCTAATTCATGTTCTCATTTTTTCTTTTCTCTCATTCCTTGGCAGTTGGTTTTTAACTCTTGCGCTCAGCAAATATCTATCCAGCCGAAATGCCAATATATTTTTACTTGTATTACTGTTGCCATCTGTTACTTTATGGACAAGTGGATTGCTCAAAGAATCGCTGCTGAACTTCGCTGTAGGTTTGATTATTTGGGAGTACCTTAAAAATCCGAAACGACTACTCGCGCTATTTGCCATATTACTTGGCTGTTTTATTTTACTCTTTACCCGAACCATTTTCGGACTTATATTTTTGCTTGCGTTTGTAGGTTTTCTTTTGACTGCAAAGCAAACTTCCAATAAAAGAATATTGCTATGTTTCTTCACTGTATTCACTGCTGTTCTCTTGATTGCTGTTGCGCTATCTCAGCTAAACGAGAGATTTGACTATTTCAAAATCATAGCAGAAAAACAGGGATTACTCTATCGTGAAGCCTCTTATTACAAAGCTTCCAGCTTGGTAGACATACCAAGAGTTTCAGAACAACCACAATCTTTAATATTTAATCTGCCGCTTGGTTTTGCATATGGATTGATACAGCCTACACCATTTCAGGCAGCCGGCAATAAACTAATTTTGCTAAGCGGTATTGAAAATATGTTTGTATTAGTGCTCATGCTTTTTCTGGTTACTCAAATCAAAAAACCGGAAGGCAAACGCGCTCAAATATTTTGGCTGCTCATCAGTGCAGCTGTGATTTACCTTTCCTTTATTGGTCTGCTGATTCCTGTTTTAGGAAATCTGGTGCGCTACAAAGCAATTTGTGTCACACTGATTTTTGCGGGATTGATGGTAATACAGAGGAGTAGCCTTGAATAAATGTATTTATCCTGAAATCCTCTCAAATTCTTCCATCAACTGCACCAAAGTATCCACTCCGCTTTGTGGCATAGCGTTGTATATTGAGGCGCGGAAACCACCAACACTTCTGTGTCCTTCGATACCAACTATTCCATTTTCAGTAGCAAGCTCACTGAATTTTTTCTCCAGCGCTGCATCTCCAATAACAAAGCAAACATTCATCAGGGAGCGATCTTCTTTAGCAACAGTTCCTTTGAAAAGTGATGATGCATCAATAGCATCATATAGTGTTTGTGCTTTGCGATTATTTTGCGCTTCTATCTTTTCAAGTCTTTGTTCCTTTATCCATTGTAAAGTGAGATAGGATACATAAACCGAGAAAGAAGCCGGGGTGTTTTTCATGGATTGATTTGCTGCCTGCACCGCATAATCCAGCATTGCCGGCAAAGGCTTACGCTGCTTTTGAAGCAACTCTTTTCTGAATGCAATCAGTGTGGCACCCGATGTGCCGATATTTTTTTGTGCTCCAGCATATATCAAATCAAAGGCGCTAAAATCCATTTTTCTCGATAAAATATCAGAAGACATATCTGCAAAAAGCGGATAGTCGATTCCAAAATGCTTTTTTGGATTTTCTGTAAAGTGATATTGCGTTCCGAAAATGGTATTGTTTGTAGTTAGGTGCAGATAGGCTGCTTCGCCCGGAATATCAAGCTGCTTAGGAATGTGATTATAATTCTCATTTTTTGAAGAAGCTGCTATATGAACATTCCCAAATAATTTTGCTTGCTCCAAAGCTCCATTAGCCCATGTTCCGGTATCAATATAAACACCAGTTTGTCCCGCTAGTAAAAAATTATAAGGAATCATGTAGAACTGGCTGCTCGCACCGCCTTGCATATACAATACTTCATAATTATCGCCAAGCCCCATCAGTTCTTTTGCCAAAGCACGTGCACCTTCCATCACAGCAACAAATTCTTTGGAACGGTGCGAAATCTCCAGTATCGAAAGACCGGTGTTTTCAAAATTTTCAATTGAGGCCTGTGCTTGTTCTATTACCTGTTTGGGCAATATTGATGGTCCGCTGTAAAAATTAATTTTTTGCTTCATACTTCGTTTTCAATTCCTTATGCAAAGCAAATAAAAATGGAGCATTTGTTTTTTGATAAAATTCGAACAGTTGTTTGAGTTATTTGTTACCTTCAACATTCCAAAACCAAAAACCATGAATAAATTATTAACAACACTCCTATTAGTAGCGCTGTGCATTTCAGCTATTGCACAACCATTTGCTGTTGGCACAAGAACATTTACGTTTAATGACCCTGCCAGAACAGGCGGGACAGGCTCAGGAGGTGGTGCGGGAAGGCAGATTGAAAGTGAGCTTTATTACCCTGCTACTGCTGCGGGAGCTAATGCAACTGTTGCAGCAGGGAAATTTCCGGTAGTGATATTCGGTCATGGATTTTCGATGAATGCTAATGACTATACGCAATTTTACAACACGCTTGCTCAAAACGGATATATAGTAGTAGCCCCAAGAACAGAAACAGGATTATCGCCTGTACACACAGATTTTGGTAAAGATTTAGCCATTGTTATAGGAAGAGCACTCGATTTTGATACTGTTGCCGCTTCTCCATTTTTTGGAAAGGTATTACAAAAAGGAGCTATTGCAGGTCACTCCATGGGCGGAGGATGTACTTTTCTTTCTGATCAATACAACTCACGCGCTACATGCTATTTGACTATGGCACCTGCAAACACAAATCCTGCATCTACAGTAGCAGCTATGAACATTTCAAAACCCATGTGCATTCTTTCAGGTACAAAAGATTGTGTCGCCCCTGATAATGTGCATCAAAAACCAATGTA
>CANHIG010000061.1 GCA_947461105.1 Bacteroidota bacterium
AACGCCATTTTGGGCGTATCACTTGCAGTAGCGAAAGCTGCTGCCGATGAATCAGGGATGAGTCTGTACCGATATGTGGGTGGCGTGAATGCAAATACATTGCCTATCCCGCTAATGAATATTCTGAACGGAGGTTCACATGCTGACAACAAAATAGATTTTCAGGAATTTATGATCGTGCCTACTGCTGCAGATTCATTCTCGCGTGCATTACAAATGGGAACTGAAGTATTCCATAATCTGAAAGCAGTATTGAAAAAGAAAGGCTATGCAACCAACGTGGGCGATGAGGGTGGATTTGCACCAAACATTGCATCAAACGAAGAAGCTATTGAAACAGTTTTAAGCGCCATTGAAGCCGCAGGATTCAAACCGGGCAAGGATATTTACATTGCTATGGATGCTGCTGCTACTGAGTTCTATGACGAGAAAGCAAAAGTCTATCACTTTCATAAATCAAGTGGTAAAAAATTGAGCTCGGAAGAAATGGTAAATTATTGGGCTAGTTGGTGCAAAAAATATCCTATCGTATCTATTGAGGATGGCATGGCAGAAGACGACTGGAAAGGGTGGGCACTGCTTACCGAAAAAATGGGCAATAAAGTACAGTTAGTAGGAGATGATTTGTTTGTAACCAATGTGCAGCGTCTGAACAGAGGAATAGAATACCACATTGCCAACTCAATCTTGGTTAAGGTGAATCAAATAGGTTCTTTAACTGAAACTATTGATGCCGTAAATCTTGCAAAAAATAATTCCTATACATCCATCATGAGTCACCGCTCCGGAGAAACAGAAGATGTGACCATTGCCGATTTGGCAGTAGCACTCAACTGCGGCCAAATTAAAACAGGCTCTGCTTCGCGTAGCGACAGGATAGCCAAATACAATCAACTGCTTCGTATTGAAGAAGAGTTAGGCGCAATGGCCTACTATCCAGGGAAGTCGTTTAAGTATTTGAAGTAGGCTATTTCAAATCTCCTTATCTACGTTTGTATTCAACACAAACGTAGATTTTGCATTACACCAACTAGACTTTTAAAGCACCCTTTGTCATGCTGACGATAGGAAGCATCTGTTATTGATTCTTCACTCCGAAGACTTTGTTCAAAAAGACAAAATACATACTAGTATTTATTCCTAAATGATATTTTCCTCTTGTTAAGTTTTTATAATTCTAAATTAGATGTTTAAACATATAATTTAGAATATGCAGATTTGCATGATAAATAAATAAAACATGAAAAAACTAATCATACCAGTTGTTGCAATTGCATTACTAGCTTCATGCAACAGCGCACCAAAAGAAACAGCAGAAACGACAGAAGCTAAACCCGCAGCTGAAGTTACAGGAGTAGCATACAATGTAGATACAGCGACAAGCTTAGTATCTTTTGTAGGAACAAAGCCTGTAGGAAAGCATACCGGAGATTTTAAATTAACAGCAGGTACACTTAGCGTAACAGAAGGTAATGTATCAGGAGGTTCATTCACTATAGATGTCAATTCTGTAGTATTGACCGATATAAATCCTTATGCTGCAAAACTTAGAGAACATTTATTAGGAGCAGACTTCTTTGATGTTCAAAAATTCCCAACTGCTACATTTGAAATCACAGGCAGCGAACCTCTAACCAACGACACAACAGGAACACATAAAATAAGTGGCAATCTAACTTTGAAAGGTGTAACAGAAAATATTTCTTTCCCGGCTAAAATTTCATTATCGGAGTCCGAAGTGACTGCTAATGCATCCTTTGGAATAGACAGAACGAAATGGGGCATCGTTTATAATAACGATAAATCTCTAGGAGATAAGTTTATCTATCCTGTAGTAGAAATTGCTTTAAATATTAAGGCTAAAAAATAAAGTGGGATTTGGTTTTGTTTGCCCTGCACCTCAATAGGTGTGGGGCTTTTTTATGGCATCAAATTCACCCCATCGCGAGATTCAGAAACATAGATACCACAATTGATACTTGTTGCATTAAAATATTTTTCAGCTACAACTTCCCTAAACTGTTTTACATGTTTTTCCTGAACCAAAGCGATGGCACAACCTCCGAATCCGGCTCCTGTCATGCGTGCACCGATACACCCTGACTGCTCTAAAGCACACTCCACCAGTGTATCAAGCTCAAATCCCGATACTTCATAATCAAATTGCAAAGATTGATGAGAGACAGTCATCAGCCGCCCCACGGTGTGCAGGTCTCCAAGCTCTAGATATTTCTTGGCTTGCATCACACGCAACTGTTCGGAGATGACATGCCGTGTCCTCTTTTGTAGTTCAATATCCTGAAGCAATTCCAAGTCCTCAGGCTGAGCATCAGCCAAAAATTGAATTGGTTTGGATTGTTGAATAATGCTAAGGCTTTCATCGCAACTTGCTTTGCGCTCATTATAGGCACTTTTGATAAGTGAACGAGGCTTGTTTGTGTTCATGATTACCACTTTGTAATCGTCCAACTCAAATGGTACCTGCTCGAAATCAAGCGTATTGCAATCCAAAAAAAGAACATTGTCCTTTATGCAATTCGCAACAGCAAACTGATCCATAATGCCGCAGTTGACACCAATGAATTTATTTTCCACTTCTTTACACAGCACAGCAATTTCTTTTCTGTCAATATGAAGATTGAGATAATCCAGAATAATAAATGCAGTGAGTACCTCGATAGCAGCAGATGAAGATAAACCGTAACCCTCAGGGAGATTACTTTCAAAATGTATATCAAGTGCAGGAATTCCAATCCCTTGCTTTTGTAAATGTTTTAAAACCCCCAAAGGATAATTTGCCCAATGAGTTGCTGTTGAATATTCCGGGAAATTATCAATCTGAAATTCAAATTGATTAGAATGAGTAGCTGAAGTTAATCTGACTTTGCCTTCGGCATTTCCAGTAACGGTAGCTTTAATTCCTAATTCAATCGCAAACGGCATTACATTTCCTCCATTATAATCCAAATGTTCTCCTATAAGGTTCACGCGGCCGGGACAGAAATACACAACCCCTCCTATCACCCCACCTAACCTTCCCAAAGGGGAGGAATTAATACCAGTTTTACTCGAATAATTGTTCATTATATTTTAGATGAGGTCTCTTAAAATCGCAGCACATTCATCCACATCCAGCGGATTGGCTGCAGCGCCTGCTCCCATCTCGCTTCCGGCATACCACTTTATTTTGTCTTTGGCACGCAGCGGAGTATAAAACTCTACATGAAAACGGAAATAATCCTTGCAGTTTTCATATTTCTTTGTGTTTACCGGAGCCTGATGAATACACATCATATATGGGAAAGGCCTGTCAAAAATTTTATCAAAGCCCTTAGTTATTTGCTGAAGTATACTTCCGAATGATTTTAATTCACTGTCGGCAAACTCACCAAAGTGCTGTATGTTATTTTTCGCAACTATAAAAACACCAAAAGGGTAATCAGTGAAGTAAGGAATGTATGCTATGAAATCTTTGTTTTCTGCAATTACCCTTTGCTTGTGAGCCATTTCGCTCTTGTTCAAATCATCAAAAAGATTGGATTTGTTTTTTGTGAAATACTTTTTGCAGTTATTCAGCTCTGTTTCAATTTTTGCTGGAATCCAGGAATAAGCATAAAGCTGACCATGAGGATGCGGAATGGTTACACCCACTTCCTCTCCACGATTTTCAAACTCAAAGATGTATTTGATTTTCTTGTCCTTGCTCAAAACATCATATCTCTCTTGCCACAATTTAAGCAGCTTGAAAAGATGCGATTCGGTTAAATCATAAATATGTTCATCGTGTTTTGAAGAATAGAGAATCACTTCGCATTTGCCGTAAGCCTTCTTATTTTTCTCTACCGTACTATTCAATAATTTAATTTTTTCAGGCCTAGGACTTAGAACAGGAAAATCATTTGTATAAGCAAACACATCAAACGATTTCGGAAGATTTTTTCCTGCACCCGGACAAAAAGGACACCAATCCTTTGGCAGATGAGGACGATGCTGTCGGTTGGTGGCTACCATAGTCCAAGTGTCAAGCAGCGGATTCCATCTTAATTCGGGCATAGTGTTTTTTCTTAGTCGCTAATTTAAATTCATTCTGAAACTTTGTATGAAATATTATTTATTGCTCAGTAAGAGCCTAAAAACACTATTTTCACGCGGAAATAAAAATAAAATGAGCAAATATCTGGAGGATCTGAAAGGGAGAGTAAAAGTAGGCAAAGATGTATTTATCGCACACAATGCCACAGTGCTTGGCAATATCACCTTGGGAGACAACGTTTCTGTATGGTTTGGGGCAGTGATGCGTGCCGATATGGATACAATTGTGGTTGGAAACAGAACTAATATTCAGGATGGAGTTATTTTTCATACCGACCCCAATATGCCGATAAGAGTGGGCAGAGATAATGTAATTGGTCATGGAGCGATTGTTCACGGCTGCACTATCGGTGACTATAATTTGATTGGAATCAGAGCCACAGTTTTGAACAAGGCTAAAATCGGCAACGGCTGTATTATTGGTGCTCATGCTTTGGTTACTGAAGGCATGGAAGTCCCCGACTACTCTATGGTGTTGGGCGTTCCCGGACGAATTGTAAAAACGCTGCCAGATAGAGTAGTGGACTTGCTGAAATGGGGTGCAGACGTATATGTAAAAGAAGCACTAAAATATATTCAGGAAGAAGGTCTTGATACGCCATGAAAATACTAATCATAAGATTTTCCTCTATTGGTGATATAGTAATTACCTCACCGGTAATTCGCTGTGTCAGAAAAAAATATCCTGATGCTGAGATACACTTTCTTACAAAAAAGGAGCATCAATCCTTAGTTGATTCAAATCCATATATCAATGAAGTAAAGCTGCTGAAAGATTCCTTTTGGGAGACGGTTAAAGATGTGAGAATGCAGCAATATGACTTAATCATAGACTTACATAAAAATATCCGAACGCAACTCATCAAAATCTTTGCAGGAGGAAAATCAATTTCATTTAATAAAATTAATTTTGAGAAATGGCTCATGGTGAATTTCAAAATCAACCGTTTACCAAAGATACATTTAGTGGACAGATATTTTGATGCACTAAAAAAGCTGGGGATTGAAAACGATGGCGAAGGGCTAGATTATTTTATAGCAAAAACAGATTTGGAAACCATAACCAACTTTGACTTCACCTACGACAAATACATCACTTGGGCTATAGGAGCAAAACAAAAAACAAAACAATTTCCTGCGCATAAAATTGCCGAAGCATTGTTGCAACCAGAATTTCAGGAAAAAATCATAGTACTGATTGGTGGCAAAGAAGACATGGCAAAAGCAAATAAAATTTGCACTTTGGTAAATAGCCACCGACTGTTTGACTTGACAGGCAAACTTACTATCGGTCAATCGGCAGCCATGATTCAAAAATCTGCATTACTCATAACCAACGATACAGGAATGATGCACATAGGAGCAGCTCTAAAAAAACCTACAATATCCATTTGGGGAAATACCATTCCTGAATTCGGAATGTATCCCTATTATGGCTCAAATAATGTGCAACATGAATTTGTAGAGACAGATTTAAAACTTTCGTGCAGACCTTGCTCCAAACTTGGATTTGAAGAATGCCCAAAAGAACACTTCAAATGTATGAACGAAATAAAAACAGCATCGCTTACTCAAGCATTACTTCGCTTCCACTAATTTAGGTTTGATATCGTACTGAGGTCCCAATGATTTGATAGCCATTTCTAGTATCCATTCCTTGTCTTTGCTGTAATGCTCTTTCAGATTATAATCATAATAGCGGGCTACAATCTGCCAAGACCATGCATTAAAACCTCCTTTTACATTCTTAATAATATCGTAGCAGTTGTCCCCGGTTTCCCTGTTAATGAGCTTTACCAACACTTTGCCCTGACCTACTGTCAAGTCTTTCAGTTCCTTCTCAAATTTCTCACGCATCTCTTTCTCCAGATCTTTCCTGTAATGTCGGTATGCTCTTTTCTTTTCATTTTCCTTTTTATCAATCACATCGTCATAAATCTGCATAGCAATTTTCACATAGGGCAACACCTTCATAATTCTGGTTCTATCCTTATAAAACTCCATTTGGTCATCAGGATTTTTGAACGTAAATACATTGACATCTTTTAGCTGAATGGTAAGCATCGTATCAATAGCATTATTAGTACTATCTGTTTCTACTGCCTTGAATTTGCCCTGAGCAAGAACAGTATTGCCCATTATTAATAATACAGCTACAGGAATTAATAATGTTTTCATTTTATTATGATTTGCAACTCACAATCCCAATCTTGTGCCAAATTAGTTTCTTCGTTAAAAATGCAATTAAAATTTTAACAAATTGGCCCTCTTTCATCATTCATTCTCAATATCCCGCCAGAATCATCGGCATTATTGAATCCGTAGGATTCAAATGTATATAGAAAATACGCCCTAACAATTTGCGCAACCTCGAAGAGGTCGTACCTTGATGTTTTATTCCTTCGGAATCGCGGGAAAACGCCTAATATAAATTCTACAAACATGACATCCCTTCGGGATGTTTTTCAGGTTGAATTATGAAAGAGGTCTATTGTTTGTTTGCATAAAGTTTATTCAAAAAAAAATGCCGCAATTGCGGCATTTAATGTAAACGAGATAATTGATTAATTATTTGAAGTTTTTGATGATTTCATCACCAAACTCAGAGCATTTCAACGTAGTAGCTCCTTCCATCAATCTTTCGAAATCATAAGTAACACGCTTACCTTGAATTGATTTTTCAAGACCACTGTGAATCATTTCAGCTGCTTCGAACCATCCGAAATATTCAAACATCATAGCACCTGAAAGAATAACAGAACCCGGATTTACTTTGTCTAAATCTGCATACTTAGGAGCAGTACCATGAGTAGCTTCGAAAATCGCGTGACCTGTTACATAGTTAATGTTTGCGCCAGGGGCAATTCCGATTCCTCCGATTTGAGCGGCAAGTGCATCGCTCAGATAATCGCCATTTAAGTTCAATGTTGCTATAACATCAAAGTCTTCTGGTCTAGTCAAAACTTGTTGCAAAGCAATATCAGCAATAGCATCTTTCACCAAAACTTTACCACTCGCCAAAGCTACTTTTTGCTCAGCATTAGCTGCTTCCTCGCCTTTTTCTTTTTTAGTTCTTTCCCATTGTGACCAGGTATAGGTCTCATTTGCAAATTCAGTTTCTGCCAATTCATAACCCCAATCGCGGAAACCTCCTTCAGTAAATTTCATGATATTTCCTTTGTGAACTAGAGTCACACTTTTTTTCTTGTGCAAAACAGCATATTCAATAGCTGAACGAATTAATCGCTGAGAACCAATTCTTGAAACTGGCTTGATACCAAGACCAACACAAGTAGTTGCATCGCCTTTCAACCCTGCTGCATCGAGATATTGTTGTCCTTTTTCAGCATTACTGAATCTGATTTTAGTAAAATCCTTAGGGAAATTTTCTTTCAAAAAGTCCAATAGTTTTTGTGATTCTGCACTTCCTCCGTTAAATTCAATTCCGGCATAAATATCTTCAGTATTTTCTCTGAAAATAACCATATCCACAGCCTCAGGTCTTTTTACAGGAGAAGGTGTTCCGGTGTAATATCTAACCGGACGAAGACAAACATATAAATCAAGAATTTGACGCAATGCCACATTCAATGAGCGAATTCCTCCACCGATAGGCGTTGTAAGAGGCCCTTTTATTCCTACCAAATATTCGTTGAATGCATCTAAGGTAGCATCTGGAAGCCAGCTTCCGGTTTCGTTAAACGCTTTCTCTCCTGCCAATACTTCCTTCCACTCTATTTTGCGAGTTCCGCCATAAGCTTTTTCAACTGCCGCATCCAATACACGTTCAGATGCATTCCAAATATCACGACCAGTTCCATCACCTTCGATAAAAGGCACTATTGGATTATTTGGCACATTTAATTTTCCGTTTTGGATTGTAATTTTCTCTCCCATTTTCGTTTGATTTGTTTGGTTAAACTATTGCTATGAAATTCTTCGTTTTTTCAGCCAACGAAGCTAATTAAGTTCGTGAAAAAGCAAAAGAAAATCTAGCTAAACCAATTTAAATAAACATTAATGTTATATCAGATTCAAAGCTTATATATCGCCCAGAATCGGTCTGACAACCAAGTCCTCCACATCGGTTTGAGGAGAGAGACCATGGAGGTCAAAAACTATTTTGGCAATATCTTTAGCAGATATAAAGCGACTTTCAGGGAGATCTACCCCAGCCCAAGAATCGGTGAGCACAGCACCGGGAGAAATATTGGTAACTCTGATATTGTGCGATTTCAATTCCTCGCGTAATGCCTTCGAAAGTCCAATCATGGCAAATTTAGAAATACTGTAAGAACCGCCATTAGGATATGCCTGCAATCCCGCAACAGAAGCAATATTAAAAATATATCCACTTCCATTTGTAATCATTGAACTGGCAATACTTTTAGAAAAGTAATAAGCAGAATACAAGTTAGTTTCAATAAGTTTCTCCAGAGTGCCATCTGTTTCTTCTGTTACTTTCCCTGGAAGATATGTTCCGGCATTATTCACCAGAATGTCTATCTGCTTCCATTGTGCCAATACTTTTGAGCAAAATGCCTTTATTGCCTCAGGCTTTGAAACATCGCATACCTCAGCGATTACATTTACTTTAAAATCTTTTAATTCCAAGGCAAGCTCCTCCAGCTTTTCCTGATTTCTTGCACAGATGGCAACATCAAATTGTTTTTCAGCAAAGTAAAGCGCCAAAGCCCTTCCTATTCCTCGTGAACCCCCTGTTATCAGTACTTTTTTATTCATAATTCAATTTCATTATTGCATTAGTAAGTTTCAAAATAGCATAAAATTCAGCTAGAAATAATTCAGGTCATGATTTTTGTTTATTTCTTCTATATTCGCCCTAATACTTATGCTGAAGTTTTTTCACGAATTAGGTCAATATTTAATTCTTCTTCGAAGTGCTATTGCAAAGCCCGAAAAGCCTGCTATGTACTGGAAAGAGACTTTCCGTCAGGCAAATGATATAGGCATTGGCTCACTTACAGTTATTGCTATCATCGCTACTTTCATCGGAGCTGTCACTGCCGTTCAATTCTCGTATCAACTGCGTGGAATTGGTCTAGTCCCTATGTGGTGGGTAGGCGCTATCGTTCGAAAATCACTAATTCTGGAAATGGCTCCAACACTTACCTGTCTGCTTCTTGCAGGAAAAGTCGGCTCCAACATTGCTTCTGAACTCGGATCTATGCGTACTACAGAGCAGATAGATGCTTATGAAATTATGGGTGTAAATACTTCATCTTATCTTATCGGACCAAAAGTAGTAGCATCGTTATTTGTTATTCCACAGTTGGTTATTCTTTCTGTTTTCCTTGGCATTATAGGCGGCTGGGGAGCAGGTGTACTAGGCAATTTTTATTCTACCTCAGAATATGTTCGAGGTTTACAAGACTATATGAAAAACTGGGATTTGGTGATTATGATGATTAAATCTTTCCTATTTGCATTTATCATTTCTACAGTATCATGCTTCAAAGGATACACCGTAAAAGGTGGTGCTTTAGAAATTGGAAAAGCCAGCACTCAGGCAGTTGTATTAAGCAGTATTTTTGTGATTATCGTAAACTTTTTTGTAGCCTTTTTACTACTCGACTAAGCCGTGATAGAAGTTAAAGACATACACAAATCTTTTGGGGAACAGCATGTATTAAAGGGCATTTCATCTGAGTTTGAAGCAGGGAGATGTAATCTTATCATTGGCAAATCAGGAAGTGGCAAAACAGTTTTATTGAAGACTATGGTGGGTCTATTAGAACCGGACCAGGGCGATATTATCTATGATGGTCGCTCATTCCGAAGCATGGATAGAACGGAGAAAAAAAATATCCGCAGGGAAATTGGTATGCTTTTTCAGGGCTCTGCTTTATTTGACTCGTTGACCGTTGAGGAAAACATTCGTTTCCCGCTGGATATGTTTACCAATATGACAGCATCTGAAAAATTAGACCAAGTAAACTTTTGTCTGAAGCGTGTAAACATGCTGAACACCAACAAAAAATATCCTGATGAACTGAGTGGTGGAATGAAAAAAAGAGTCGGAATTGCGAGAGCTATCGTACTTAATCCGAAGTATCTTTTTTGTGATGAGCCCAACTCTGGTCTTGATCCGAAAACTGCCATCGTTATTGATGATTTGATTAAAGAAATTACTGAGGAATTTCAAATGACTACGCTTATCAATACGCATGATATGAATTCGGTAATGGGTATTGGCGACCATATTCTATTTCTCTTTGAAGGGGAAAAATACTGGGAAGGAAATAGCAAGGAAATTATGAATATTGAAGATGGTGAACTTTTTGATTTTATATTCGCCTCCGATTTCCTCAAAGATCTCAGGAAAAACGCAAAAAAATAGATTTCAATTCAATAATAATAAAACAAAGAAAAACCAGATATGAGCGTATTAGTAAACAAAAACAGTAAAGTGGTAGTGCAAGGCTTTACGGGCAAAGAAGGCACTTTTCATGCCTCTCAAATGATTGAATATGGAACTAATGTTGTAGGTGGTGTAACTCCGGGAAAAGGTGGAGAAAAACACTTAGACAAGCCGGTATTTAATACCGTATCTGATGCTAGAAAAGCTACAGGATGCAATGTATCTATCATTTTTGTGCCACCGGCATTCGCTGCTGATGCCATTATGGAAGCTGCAGAAGCGGGAGTGGAATTAGTAGTTTGTATCACAGAAGGAATTCCTGTTCAGGATATGGTGAGTGTGAAGGAATATCTGAAAGGAACAAACACAAGATTGATAGGACCAAACTGTCCTGGTGTTATCACACCTGAAGAAGCGAAAGTAGGTATCATGCCGGGATTCGTTTTCAAAAAAGGCAGAGTGGGTATTGTTTCCAAATCAGGAACTTTAACCTATGAAGCATCAGATCAGTGCGTAAAAGCAGGTTTGGGAATTTCTACTGCAATTGGAATTGGAGGCGACCCGATTATCGGAACTACAACTAAAGAAGCTGTAGAACTATTTATGAATGACCCCGATACTGATGGAATAATAATGATTGGTGAAATTGGTGGAGGACTTGAAGCTGAAGCTGCACGATGGATTAAAGCAACAGGAAATAAAAAACCTGTAGTTGGATTCATAGCAGGACAAACTGCACCTCCGGGACGCAGAATGGGACATGCAGGAGCTATTGTAGGCGGAGCTGATGATACGGCAGCTGCTAAAATGGCTATCATGCGGGAGTGTGGCATCCATGTGGTAGATTCACCGGCAGGAATTGGCGAAATGATGAAAACTGTTTTGGGATAAAAACAATTCAGAATAATACAGAGAAAGGTACTGCTCATGAGTAGTACCTTTTTCTTTTGTGGCAAGCAAGCAAACCTATTCATCCTGAAAATCAGAAAACACGACAGTTTTAAAAGCACAATGAATAGTGGCAGAAAAATACTAATCGTCCAAGTCCTTTATTAATTTTTCGGCAGCTCGTTTGCCATTTAAAAGTGCTGTTTCCATTGACGGGCATCCCATAAAATCTCCGGCATAATATATATTGTTTAATCCTTGCCCGCTTCTTTTAGATTCAATAAAATTCTCACTAGCTATAGGCATAGCATTTTCCCAATCTACTCTGTTTGCAATTTCTAAAATCTTAATATCCTTAAAATGCTCCTCCATTTCCGCCTTTATAATATCCAGCAAGTCAGCAGAGCTAATAGTTATTGGATTAATATCATTGACTTTAATATTTAAGTTGAGGAAATTAGAAGCCTTTTCGGTATATAGCTTTCCAAGATTTACAATAGACAGTATGGGAAACTTTTTATCAGGATTTTCTTTATAAAAACAAGAACCCCATTCAGCATCACCTTTTACTACTGCCGTTCCACTATAGGATACTGTGGCGGTTATAAACTTTGAATAGCGTACTTCTTCAGGAGTGTAACAAAAAATAAAATAATCTGCGTCCATATTTCCAGTGCTGGTCACAAGTTTTTTGTCGCCAATTTCTTTGAGCATACAATTGAAGTAAACTTTAACACCCCGCTTTTCCAACTCTGTATGCAGTGCATCAATAAAAACTGTGCTTCCATTTCGGAGATAAGAAGCAGCATGTACATCACCATGAAAAATATTTTGAAAAAGAGTAGCAGCCATAAATGCCATTTTATGTTCCGTAATGGGACCATAGCAATAGCCCTGAAGATACGTATCAAAAGCCCTTAAGTAGGTATTGGTTTTCCCAGCATCTAAATTCAGGCTCCTCAGATAATCCTGAATAGTCAAGTCATGATAGGCATGAAGTTCTGGTTCTGTGGGGTCAGAATCAGTTAAGGGATTTGGAAAAATATGTATAAAAATCTCCACGATATCCTTAAAAGAAAGCTCAAATCCCTCATCGTATTTATCGTATGATTTTTCATTGCCTGCATAGTAATCGCGGACCGAAGGGATTTTTATGAGTTCATCCGTTAGATTAAGTGCCCTGATTAGTTTATGATAATGTGTATACCAGGGATAAACGAGAAAACCACCTACATCTATGGTTTGTCCGTTAATCATACAGCTTTGTACCCGACCTCCTAAGTGGCTCACCTTCTCAATCAGATGAATATCAAAACGCTCCTCTTTGGATAACTCATAGGCAGCAGACAAGCCTGCCAACCCACCTCCAACTATAATTACTTTCTTTTTCTGCATAATACGTTCTGATTGGATTTTCTTGATATGAGTCTTGGTAAATATACTTATGCTATCTTAGTCTTCTCATAATAGCTGCGTTATAATTTGCACTATATTCATGCGCCAAAGCCTTAGTTTTATCTTGAAAAAATAAAACTTTCGAAGTTTTCAGCAGCTTCCGAAGTCTTAATCATCATTAAAACAAAAATGCCGAGTTTTCACTCGGCATTTTTTATATGCTAAAAATCGGTGGTATTATTTCTGAATTACTAATTTTTCAAACCCAACTTTTTTACCATCAGAATTTACTATGCTTACAAAATATACACCACTTGAGCCCCACTTATCGGTATCTATTCTTGTTTCTCCATTAGTAATTTCACCTTCCGCAACTTTTTGTCCCAACGCGCTTACAATGATATAGTGGAAATTTGCTTTAAAATTTCGCATGTCCTTTTGACTTAGAATTACGAAACTATTTGTAGGATTAGGGTATAGTTCCCATTTTGAAAAAGCAATTTCATTTACTCCATTATTAACTGCTTGTATAATATTTGATTTAGATGAACTGTAATCTGTTGCTCTTGATGGATTACATCCGTTTGGATTTACAGCCTCTACCTGATAGTACAATACAAATGAAGGAGGATTTTGGTCAGTGAAACTATTGTTCCCACTTGAAATGGTTGCCAAATACTGCAAACCACTTGTTGCAGTTCCTCTGTAGATATTGTATGAAGGGAAAGCAAAACCTTCATAATGATTCCATATCAGATTCCATACATTTCCTAAACCTTGATTAATAGTGAGATGAATAGTTTTATGTGGTGCACTCTGTAAAGCTACTACACCACAGGTATCTAATACAGCAATCTTATATCTGTCTGACTGCTGTTGAGGGTTGGAAGCATTGTCAACAAACACACTAAAGTCATTAACATCTACTGCTCCTATTTTATTGAATACATTGAACTGATTAGATTCTTTGTAAATGTAGAAGCTATCTATTCCAAACTTGTTTGGCTTTTCCCAAACTACCATATTTTTTCCGGTGGCACTATCTACAGAAACTACACATACTTGACTTGGAGAAACAAAAGAAAGATTAAGGTTGTAAGGTTGTGATACTGCTTTACATCCATTTGCTCCTGTTACAGTTACTGTATAGTTGCCGCTATTGCTTACAATTATACTGTTTGAATTTCCACCATTACTCCATAAATAACTTTGATAGCTGTTAGAAGTACTTAGAATACTTGAAGTGCTTAAACAACTTCCTGTAGTGTTAGCAGTTATTACAGGTGAGGCAGGTGATTGATTGAAGGTGAAATTACTGCTGTTGCTCAAAACTGTGCAACTTCCCGATACTAC
>CANHIG010000062.1 GCA_947461105.1 Bacteroidota bacterium
CAGTTTATCTCTACTGAGCCTACTTTAAAAGACAAACATCCTGAGGCTGCTTTTGAAGCAATCAGAAGTTTTCAGCAAATGAACGCGCTTAATAATCCGAAATTTAAGGATTGGGAAGATGCAATCAAAAATCTGCAGGCTTTGGCAACTTCAGTATTCAACTCCGGAGTGGATTTGTTTTCAGCGAAAAAGTATGTTGATGCCAGTAAGTATTTTTCTGCCATAGAAGATATTAATAACATCATACTGGCAAAAGGAGGTAAAACCAATATTGACTTGAAGACGGCCTTGGGTAATGCAGCTATATCTGCTGAGAATGGGGGCGTTTATGCTGACGCGATAGCTACTTATAAAAAACTAGACGCAGCTTTCCCTGAAAGCAAGTACTATAATATCATGTACGGTATCCATAAAAAAAATGGAAATATGGAGGAAGCAAAAAAAGTAGTTAATGAGGGTTTGGGCAAATATCCATCAGATAAAGACTTGTTAGTCAGTAAAGTAAACTTCTTTATTGTAGAAGGAAAAAGCGGAGAAGCCATTGACTATTTGAAAGCGTTGGTGGTTCAGGATCCTAAAAACGAGCAATTATATGTGGCACTTGGTCAAGCTTATGAGCAACTAAAGGATCAGGCTAATGCCAGAAAAACTTATGAATCTTTAATTGCTCTTAATGCAAACTCATTTGAAGGGTCTTATGGTTTAGGAGCCATGATTTTTAATAAAGCTAAATTGATTACTGATGAAATGAATGCTCTTGGATATTCAAAAGCTGACCAGCTTAAGTATGAAGATTTGAAAAAGAAAAGAGCTGTAGTTTTCGCTGAAGCAAAACCTTATTTGGAAAAGGCTTTGAGTTTTAAAACAGATAATCAATCAGTACAGGCGGCATTAAAGAATATAGAGTTACTGTCAAAATAATAACTGAAAGGGATGAAGAAGTAGAACTATCATCCCTTTCTTTTAAACTATTACTTAACATAATATTAATTATAGAGAAATAGGGTTTAAAAATTTAGGGGTTCGCAAACCCCTAAATATATTGCTATTATTAGTATCTGTAGGTATCAGACTTGTATGGTCCAACAACTGCAACTCCGATATATGCTGCCTGATCCGGATCCAGTTTCTCCAATTTTGCTCCAATATGGCTCAAGTGTAAAGCTGCCACTTTCTCATCCAAATGCTTAGGCAAAACATAAACTTTGTTTTCATACTTATCTGTATTAGTCCAAAGCTCAATTTGAGCCAAGGTTTGATTTGAAAATGAATTGCTCATCACAAATGACGGATGCCCCATAGCACATCCCAAATTCACCAATCTTCCTTCTGCCAAAATAATCAATTCATTGCCATCAATATTATACACATCTACCTGAGGCTTAATGGTATATTTAGTTGCTCCGTAGTTTTTCTTTAACCAAGCGATGTCAATTTCATTGTCAAAATGCCCGATGTTACACACGATTGATTTGTCTCTCATTTCCTTGAAATGACGATCTCTTATGATATTGATGTTTCCTGTAGCAGTTACAAATATGTTAGCTCTGGTAACAGCTTCGTCCATTGGAACCACTTCAAAACCGTCCATAGCAGCCTGAAGTGCACAAATTGGGTCTATTTCGGTAACCAATACTCTAGCACCTGCTCCTCTAAGTGACTCCGCTGAACCTTTTCCAACATCACCATATCCGGCAACAACTGCTACTTTTCCTGCCATCATAATATCAGTAGCACGTCTGATTGCGTCTACCAATGATTCTTTACAACCATATTTATTATCAAACTTAGACTTTGTTACTGAGTCATTTACGTTTATAGCCGGTAATGGCAAAGTGCCATTTTTCATTCTTTCATATAGTCTGTGAACGCCTGTTGTAGTTTCCTCTGAAAGACCTTTAATTCCTTGAACCAATTCAGGATAACGATCCAAAACCATATTTGTAAGGTCACCACCATCATCCAAAATCATGTTTAATGGCTTTCCACCTTCAAAAGCAAACAAAGTCTGCTCGATACACCAGTCAAATTCCTGTTCGTTTTGTCCTTTCCAGGCAAAAACAGGAATTCCTGCGGCAGCTATTGCAGCTGCAGCGTGATCCTGAGTAGAAAATATATTACAAGAAGACCAGGTAACCTCAGCTCCCAATTCCTTCAATGTTTCAATTAAAACAGCAGTTTGAATGGTCATGTGCAAGCAACCGGTAACTCGCGCTCCGGCTAATGGTTTGTTTGGACCATATTCTTTTCTGATTGACATCAATCCCGGCATTTCAGCTTCAGCCAGTTTTATTTCCTTACGACCCCATTCGGCCAATGAAATATCTTTTACTTTGTAATTTTGTTTTGTCTCTGTTGTTGTGCTTGACATAGTTATTTATTAGTTAATGTAATTGGGTGCGAATATACTATTTTAAGGCTCTGCTAGATAGCTTTCAGGGAACAAATTTATACCCAACACTTCGTATAGAGTGAAAATGTTGTGGATTCTTTTGATCTTTCTCAAAGTATTTACGAAACGCCAATATAAAATTGTCAATCGTTCTGGTAGATGGATACACATCGTAGCCCCAAACATATTGCAGAATTTGCTGACGGGAAACTACCGTATCTTGTCTGTCTATCAACAATTTAAGCAATGATAGTTCTCTTTTTGAAAGTTGAATTTCTGTTCCTTCAAAATTTTTGGCTGTGTAAGTCACAAAGTTGATTTCATTGCCTCCAAAGGAATACGTACTGGCATTTTTTTCTTCTTTGGTTCCTTTCACGCTATGCTTCACCAAAACTTTTACTCTAAGCAGCAACTCCTCAAGATTAAATGGTTTAACCAAATAATCGTCAGCGCCATGTTTTAAACCTAGAACCCTATCCTGACTGCTATCTTTTGCGGTTAAAAAAAGAATTGGAGTATCCATATCGCGGAGTCTGATTTTCTGGCAAACTTCAAAACCATCCACTTCGGGTAACATCACATCCAGGATAATTAGGTTAAATCGTTGTTCCTCAGACTTTTTCAGTGCTTTTGTGCCGGTTTCAGCAGTTTCAACCTCATAACCTTCAAGCTCCAAATTAAGCTTTATGGCTTCCATCAGATTCTCTTCATCTTCTACTAAAAGGATTCTTACTTCCATACAATTTAGTTTAAAGTTTTGATAACTAATCTTTCATGAATTGTCATTTTCGCTTAAATATACGTTCAAAACATATGATTGATGGTCACAGTTTTGTAAAATAAAATCAAGGTGTGTTTTAAAGCCAGAAGATTATAGCTTTTTCAAAATTTCATGCCCCATTTTATCTCTTTTGGTTTCGAGATAGAACTGATTGTGAGGGTTTGGATGCACTTCGAGAGAGACATTTTCAACTATTTCCAGACCATAACCAATTAATCCAACTCGCTTTTTGGGATTGTTGGTCATTAGTTTCATTTTGGTAACGCCCAAGTCATTAAGAATCTGAGCACCTACACCGTAATCTCTGTTGTCCATATTGAAGCCAAGATGTAAATTAGCTTCTACCGTATCCATCCCCTGCTCCTGCAGTTTATAAGTTTTAAGCTTATTGATTAAACCTATGCCCCTCCCCTCCTGCTGTATATAAAGAATCACTCCTTTGCCTTCTTCTTCTATTTTTTTCATTGCAGCATGAAGCTGATCGCCACAATCGCAGCGCAAAGAGCCAAGAATATCACCAGTTGCACAAGAGGAATGCACTCTTACTAAAACGGGCTCATCTTTTTCCCAACATCCTTTCACCAAAGCCATGTGTACATCATTGGTGTTGGTTTGGGTGTATGCCATCAATCGAAAATCGCCATATTTTGTAGGCATGGCCACCTCTTCTTCCTTCTGAATCAATCGCTCATGCTTCATTCTATATGCAATCAAATCTTTGATAGAAATGATTTTCATGTCGAACTTCTTAGCAATAAGCAGCAAATCGGGAATGCGCGCCATAGAACCATCCTCATTCATAATTTCAATCAAAACTCCGGCATCTTCAAAGCCTGCAAGTCTCGATAAATCAACTGTAGCCTCAGTGTGCCCAGTTCTTCTAAGTACTCCGCCATCCTTTGCAATCAAAGGGAAAATATGTCCCGGCTTAGCAAATTCCTCAGGCCTTATCATCGGATTTATCATTGCCTGAATGGTTTTAGCTCTGTCATGAGCCGAAATTCCTGTAGTGCAGCCATAGCCTTTCAGATCAATTGAAACCGTAAATGCAGTTTCGTGACTGGAAGAATTTGAACCTACCATCAGGTCAAGTTGTAGTCGTTCTGCCTGTTTAATAGAAATAGGAGTACAAATCAATCCCCTGCCTTCTTTTGCCATGAAATTAATTATTTCAGGTGTGGCATTACGAGCAGCAGTTACAAAATCACCTTCATTTTCACGGTCTTCATCATCTACAACTATGATTAATTTCCCTTGTTTAATTTCTTCTAAAGCCTCTTCTATTGTATTCAACATATTGTCAGTTATAAATTTCTTTTTGTTGGTGTCCAGGCGCTGGTTTTTACTCCTTTAATAAATTTATAAAACCCATAAATCAGCGCAAGATTCATGGTATAAAAATAGCCAATCAATCTGAACCATTTTAAATGGATATTGATTCGTTTCAAAAGCAAATCTATCAAAGGGAAAGTGAATAGCAATAATTGAATTATAAGCAGCCATTTAAATAGTGTTAAATCAATAAGCAGCAAAGAAGTCAAAAGACATATTAACATTAACAGCGGTGTAATCCATCTCAGTACTTTATGCGAAAAGAAAAAGAAAGCATTAATATCAAACCTAAAAAGCAAAGGCCAGTAAACGCTGAGATTCTGAAAATTTCCGGTAGATATTCTGGTTTTGCGTTTAAATTCTTCTGCTACCTCATTGGACACATCCTCATAACAAACCGCCTCTTTCTCAAAAATTGAATTAAAGCGTTGCTCCAAAACACGCATACTTATGTAAAAATCTTCCATCATAAAGTTTGAAGGAACATCAGGTAGCAGACTTGCTCTGATGGCATAACAACCTCCAAACGCACCTTGCATTTTACCGAATAAACCTTCATGAAATTTTATTTCATTTTCTCTCTGAATGTAGCTGGTTTCCTGAAATGAAATACCATCTTGCTTGATACCGCTGTTCATTATGTTAGCTCCTACCTGACCAATAGATAGATTTTTGAAGTGTCTGGAAAGATTTGAAATACAGTTGGTTTCGAAAAACACATTGGCATCAGTAAGAATTAATACCAAGCTTTCCTGCTCTTTGCGATTATATAATTCGTTTACTTTGTCTTTAAGAAAATTGATGATTCCTGTCTTACCATTTCTTTCATAAAAAGGGAAAAACATAATCCAGCTGTGCATAGCCGCATAACTCTGAATGATGGTATTGGTATTGTCGGTGGAATTGTCTGAGCCAATCCAAAGTTGCAGTTTTACAATAGGATAATGTGACTTTACGATACTTTCAATCTTTTGGGCAATTACTTTTTCTTCGTTGTATGCGGCCATCAATATGATTGCATGAGGAAGCTCATCATCAGAAAAAACAAGCTTATGCTCTGTTTTGCCATGGCTTAGAAATTTCAATAAAACCGGATAAGTCACATACGAATGTAGTATCAGCAAAACACTGATGCAAAATAGAGATATGAATACAGCTTGAATCAAGATAAGGACTTTATAAAGTCAACAATAGCCGATGAAATTTTTCGGTTGTCATATTTTTGTCTGATAAGTTCCTGTGCATTTTTGCCCAATTCTAACCGAGTTTTTTTGCTGCTCAAAACTTTAATAATTTCTTTTGCAAAGGATTCCGCATCATCAGCAATTAGAATATCTTTCTCATGAGTATAATATAGACTTTCAGCTCCTATAGAGGTAGAAACAATAGCTCTGCCCCATGCCATTGCTTCCACAATTTTAACCCTCATTCCGCTGCCCGCAAAAAGGGGTACAATGGACACCGCATGTTGCATCACAAAAGTTTTGGCATCGTCCACTTCGCCAATTATATAAAGTCCTTTTATTTTAAGATTCTTGATTTCGTCAGGAAAATTTCTGCCTGCCAAATAGAACCGGGCATCCGGATTTTCGTCTAAAACTAATGGCCAAACTTTCTCAATAAACCAAACTAGACCTTCTCTGTTTGGCATCCAATCCATACCGCCAATAAAAGCTACTGAATTAGATTCTGCATCAGCTATTTCAGGCAAATCATCGAAAACATAACCAATTGGCAGTGCTTTTGATGGTAATTTGCATCCATGTTTGCTGAAAATATCCAAATCCGTTTGGCTCACAGGAATCAAGATGTCGGCCTTATTTATCATATCCAGTTCAAACTGCTTCATCCTTTTTGCTAGAAAACGCAAATACCATTTCTTCAGTATTTTCGTTTCAGCATCTGCCAATCGCTGCCAAATGATATACTCTACGTTATGTGGCCGCTGAACAACGGGAACATTTTTATTGAATTCAGAATCCTTCTGTGCTTGCCTGATTACATCAATATAGCGCATCAGATAAATTCCTTCGAGCAAAATGAAATCAAACTTTTCATTGATTATTGTTTGATATAATATTTGCGCATAATCCACTGAATAGAAACGCTCTACATTGTATGACTTAGAAGTAAATAGATTCACAAAAGCGTCAAACACATTAATGTCCGTGTTTATATCAATGGCTTTGAAAGTAGCGATTTGGGAAATTTCAGCAGGAAGTTTCGCTATGTCAAAGTGATGCTTGTTGGTGTTCAATGATAATACGTGCACCTCATGACCATTTGCATGAAAACCGATTGTAAGATTGATGATGCCAATCACCTCTCCGTCCTTTACAGGATATGGAAATTTTTTGGTGAGTTGCAGGATTTTCAAGCAGAATGATTTTAATTGCAATTCTAATGAATGCACAGCACAAGAACGAAAGATTTTATGAACGCAAATAATTGTATCTACGATTTCAAAACAAGCTCTAATTCCAAAAACTAATTTGAAATTCTATTTTAGAGCATTCAAAGTTTGAAAGAATGTATAAGAACAAAAAAGTAGTTGTGGTTTTGCCTGCATACAATGCGGCTCAGACTTTGGCAAAGACCTATGCTGAGATTCCTATGGATATTGTGGATGAATTGGTTTTAGTAGATGATGCAAGTAAGGACAACACCTCTGAGCTGGCAAAAAGCCTCGGTATTCACCATGTGATTCGCCACGATCAGAATAAAGGATATGGCGGAAATCAGAAAACCTGTTACAAAAAGGCACTCGAGCTGGGCGCAGATATTGTGGTGATGCTCCATCCCGATTATCAGTATACCCCAAAATTGCTGACCGCCATGATAAGCATTATTGGCAATGAGGTGTATCCCGTTGTTTTAGGCTCCAGAATTTTAGGCAAAGGTGCTTTGAAAGGCGGTATGCCTTTGTACAAGTATATTTTCAACAGGATGCTCACGCTTTCTCAAAATATTTTGATGAATCAAAAGCTTTCTGAATATCATACCGGTTACAGGGCTTTCTCCGGAGAGGTGATTAAAAGCATCAACATACAAGCCAACTCCAATGATTTTGTATTTGATAATCAGATGCTGGCACAGATATTTTACAAAGGGTTTGAAATTGGTGAAATCACCTGTCCTACACAATATTTTGAAGAAGCTTCGTCCATAAATTTTAAGCGTAGCATGGAGTATGGAATAGGTTGCCAGAAAGTAGCATTTCAATATTTGTTTGCTAAGCTGGGGATTTACCAACCTACAATTTTCAAGTAAAATGTAATGTTTTCTGTTCTTCTTGCCCAAAAATTTTGAAAAACGAATTATTTAATTAACATTGCTTCGTTGCCCACCCAAAAATCGCAACTATGGCTAGAAAAAAATTTACCATTGAGTACATCGTCCGCTCCTCTCCTTCTATTCTATTCGAATTTGTTACAGAGCCGTCAAAACTTGCGCAGTGGTTTTCTGATACATGTGATGGAAATGACACAACTATAGTTTTTGGCTGGAGTGGTTCGCGTGAATTGGCAGATATAGTAGATTTTATTGAAGATGAATATGTGAAGTATCATTGGAAAGACAACAAGAAAGATGAATTTTTCTCATTCAGAATCTACAAATCTGAAATATCTTTTGAAACGGTATTGGAAGTAACTGACTTTGCCGAGGAAAAAGAAATCAAAGACCAAACAAGACTTTGGGACAGCCAGATTGATGAGCTGAAACACCACATTGGCGCAGGATGATAGACAAATTTTACTTGTAAAATTTGATTTATCTATGATGTATATCCAAAAATACTTATCTCGTATCCCAATCAAAAAAATTGATTGGCTGCTTTTCAAAAGTTTTATCGGTCCTTTTGTGCTTACTTTTTTTATTGCATTGTTCGTATTGGTTATGCAATTCCTTTGGAAGTATGTGGATGATCTGGTGGGAAAAGGTCTTGACACTTTTGTTTTGGCAGAACTCATGTTTTATTCTTCTGCCCGCTTGGTTCCGCTTGCTTTGCCTTTGGCGGTTTTGCTTTCTTCAATTATGACATATGGAGCAATGGGCGAACACATGGAGCTGACCGCTGCAAAGTCTGCCGGAATTTCTCTTTTTCGTTTAATGCTGCCGCTGATTGTTACCGTTAGTTTTATAAGTATTGGAGCGTTTTTTTTCTCCAACAATATTCTGCCTATATCTAATTTGAAGTTTACCACATTGCTGCACGATATCACCAACCAGAAACCAACAGTAGCAATTAAAGAAGGAATTTTCTATAATGATATTGATGGTTTTAACCTGCGGGTAAATAAAAAAAGTGAGGATGGTTCAGAGCTTCAGGGCATAATTTTATATGACCATACCAGCGGTTTGGGCAGCGATCACGTGATTTATGCAAAAAGAGGCAAGCTGATTCAGGATGAAAAAAATATGGCTTTGACTTTTTATCTGGAAGATGGTAAACAATATAAAGATGTATCTACCCGCAAAAAGCCTGAGGATATTGAGAATTATGACTTATACTATACCAAGTTTAAATCTTGGGAGAAGAAGTTTGATTTATCTAAATTCAAATTATCGAGAAGTGACGAAACATTCTTCAAAGATTTAAAGCAAATGCTTGCTTTAAATCAGCTTTTGCTGCAAATGGATACGCTGAAAAAGGAAAAGGCTGGTCTTGAAAATTCGATGCAGGAATACAGCAATCCGTATTTTTCATTCAGCAAGTTCAAAAAGGATACGCTGCCAAAAAGCCAAATAGAAGCAACATCTGCGCTTTTTGTACCTTTTAAAAAAGTGGATGATTATGTTTCTAAACTTGACAGAACTGAGCGGAACGCTGTTTTTGAGAGAGCAAAAAATCAAAGTAGAAATATTAAAAACTACACCGAAATTCTTCGGGGGCAGATTGATTATAAAACACGAGAATATGTTTCTTATCTTATAGAAGTTTACCGAAAATTTACGCTTTCTATTGCTTGTCTTGTGCTGTTTTTTATTGGCGCTCCGCTTGGTTCTATTATCAGAAAGGGAGGATTGGGCTGGCCGCTTGCTTATTCAATTCTTTTTTTCATTGTATATCATGTCACCTCAATCATCGGTGAAAAAACAGCAGAAAAGCTTGTAATCAGCACCTTTTCAGGAATGTGGTTTTCTACTTTTGTATTAACTCCAATCGGTATTTTTCTCACATACAATGCCATGAGAGATTCCAGTTTATTTAACAAAGAACCTTATGTGAATACCTGGAAATTACTGTTATCCCTATTTAATAGTAAGGCCAAAGCATGAAAGCGTATTTAATAAAGCCGCTAAACTTATATAACTACACCATATTTCTGTATGTAGTTATCGCTCTTGCATTACCGATTGTTTTGCCTCAGGGATTTGAAGTTCTTTATCTCTCAAGCAACTACAGTAATGCAGTAAATCTCTTCTTCACTTATATTACAAAATTTGCTGAATGGCCGGGTATTTTATTTTTTGCTGTTGTGGTGTTGTATTTTAATAGGAGTAAGTCATTTCCATTTGCAATTGCGTGTTTGCTCACTTTTGCAGCAATATCATTTTTAAAACAGATAGCTTTTCCATCTTCACCACGCCCCCGTCTTTGGGCTTCGTTGCATCAGATTCAAATACCCGAAACGGCATCTTCGCTCATGCAGCATAGCTTTCCATCAGGGCATACGGCATTTGCCGTATGTATGTTTTTCTGCTTATCAGTGCTATTTCAAAAAAAAATTTTCTCATTAATATTTGCTGTTTTGGCTATCTTGGTAGCACTTTCCAGAGTATATCTGATGGCTCATTTTGTAATAGACACTGCTATTGGCGCAATGCTCGGTTTGTTTTTTGGTATATTTGGGAATTATCTTTTTGATTTATATAGGGTAAAACATGCGTGAGATATTTACAAGGCTTATCGGATTTCCTACAAGAATTTTCCTGACTATTATAGGTCTTGTTTTGTTTGTTTCCTTTAATGGCAGATTTCATCTTTTCGACCCCGATGAGCTTCGCTATGCTGAATATGCGAGGGAGATGATACTAACCGGAAATTTCAGGCAAATACAATTGGAATTTATCTCCTATGTGGGCAAAAATCCTTTTTTTACATGGTTTCAGGTGCTGAGTATGAAGATATTTGGTGTTAATGAATTTGCTGCCAGATTTCCCAATACTGTGTTTGGAATCTTAAGCATGATCCTTTTATATAACATTGGTAAAAACTATTTCAGTAAATCTTTTGGGATATTTTGGGCGCTGCTGTTGGGTGCATCTTTTCTTCCATTGCTTTTTTTTAAATCAGGAGTAAATGATGTAGTAGCCAATTATTTTGTTTTGCTGAGCATATACTGGCTTTTCAAAATTTCGATTAAAGATGAGTTTGAATCGCGAAAAATGATGAGCGGTCGTATGTTTAGTTTCACTATATACTCTGCCTTAGCTTCTTCATTGGCGATGCTCACATCTGGGGGGGTAAATATGATGATAATTGTAAGCCTTATAACTATGGTCCTGCTATGGAATAGGGGGCGAATTACTTTGAATGTATCTAACTTATTTCTCTGGTTGTCAATTCAAATTGGGTTGATTTTTGTTTGGCTATATTTTGAGTCGAAAAATTCAGGAGCAAAAGCTGTATCACAATTTATTTTCGATGAATTTAGTCATTTGACTACACCCAATAAATTTGATTTAAGATTTATCTATTCATTTATTCCTATTTTTCTTATCGGCTGTTTTCCTGCTACTACATTTATGTGGAATGCCTTGAATCGCAATCATAATGACACAATACATCAACTCCTTTTTAAGCGCTGGATGCTATCGCTGCTGGCGCTTGTTTTCATTCTTTTCTTTTTTCAAACCGAACATTTTGTATATCAAATGCACTTAGCCTTTTTTCCGGTAACTTTTATGGCTGGTTATACCATAGAGGGGCTTTACAGAAATAAAATCAAATGGAATTTCATCTACTCCTTTCAGCTTTTTGTAGGTGGGCTAATCTGGAGTGAAGCCTGTATATTTGTTATCTATGTATTCTCCAACAAGCGATATGACATTGTTGAACGATTAGTTCACCTCGAGTATCTGCAAACTATTTCCCGAATAGATGTTTACTGGAATGAGAAGATGATGATAGTGCCTATCCTATTTCTGCTTTCGATTGTTTTATCTATTGTGCTGTTTTATCTCAAGAAGAATCTGGCAGCTATAGCAACTGTTTTGTCCGCCACTACTATTTTTTTTAGTTTCCTGATATTGTTTTTTGGGCCCAAAGTAGATGCATACTATCAGTCAGAAGTAACAGATTTTGTAGAGGCTACTAAAATTGAAAGGCCTAGATATATTTTGAGTGGCTTTGAATCTAATCTCACAAATTTCTATGGAGAATCAACTCCGAATCAAGAGATAAAAACTACCTATCTGATTCATAGAAATACCGAACAGCTTGATTTTGATACGCTTGAATATGAGTTGCTACAAAAGAAAGTAGCCTATAGTTTTTACAAGAAAAAGTGATTATTCTCCTTTAGGAGCAATACGAACTACTAAGCCATCCAAATCATTAGTCATTTTAATCTGGCATCCTAATCGGCTATTGTCTTGAACAAAAAATGTCTGATCCAGCATATTCAGTTCATCATCGGAAGGCTCATGCAGTTTATGATTACTTTCAACATAGCATTGACAAGAAGCGCAAAGGGCCATTCCTCCGCAAGTTCCTTCCACTCCAAGTTCGTTGCCGTTACATACTTCCATCAGGTTCATACCCATATCAGTTGGCACTGTAAGTTCATGAGCGACTCCTTCCCTATCTATTACTGTAATTGTTATATCAATCTGCTCCACTTTATATATTAAAATCCTTCTACTCCTGCTACTGTAGTATATTTAAATTGTCTTTTTTTATCCGGATAGCAAATAGCAAATGCAGATTGAACAGCTATGGTAGTTTCATGAAAACCACAAAGAATCAATTTGAGTTTACCTTCGTATTCATTTATATCACCAATAGCATATATACCTTTTATGTTGGTGCTGTAATCTCTCGTATCTACTAAAATGGATTTTTTATCTAAGTTTAATCCCCATTCAGCAATAGGGCCAAGCATGGGAGATAGACCGTAAAGCGGCATCCAGTTTTCAGCAACAATATCAAATGATTCTCCGCTATTTTTCTTGATGGTAACGGTCTCTAAAGCATCGCTCCCGGCAACACCTACAATTTCGGCTTCTGTAATCACATCTATGACGCCACGTTTAGCTAAATCCATAACCTTTTCAACAGAATCAAGATGTCCTCTGAAGCTATCTCTTCTGTGCACCATAGTTACTTTTTTAGCTACATCAGCTAAGAAAATTGTCCAATCCAAAGCAGAATCGCCACCACCTGATATTACTACTGTTTTATTTCTATATTTCTCAGGCTCTCTGATTACATAATCTATTCCTTTGTCTTCAAAATCTCTGATATTACTTATTGGTGGACGCTTAGGTTCAAAACAGCCCAAGCCAGCTGCAATGAAAACGCATGGAGCTTTCACCTGAGTTCCTTTACTTGTGGTAATTATAAATTTACAATCTGAAAGTTGTTCGAGCTGTTCTACTTTCTCGCCTAAGGTAAAACCTGGTTTAAAAGGCTCGATTTGTTTCATCAAGTTGTGCACCAAGTCTCCTGCCAATACAGACGGGAAGCCAGGAATATCATAAATAGGTTTTTTAGGGTAAACCTCTGTAAGTTGCCCTCCCGGCTCAGGCAAAACATCAATTATATGGCATTTTAGCTTCAAAAGACCCGCCTCAAACACGGTGAAAAGACCAACAGGTCCGGCTCCGATTATTAAAATATCTGTTTCTATCATAATTGGCTGCAAATGTGCATAAAATGGGTGATTGATTATAATGCTCAAGAAATATTTTACGGAGCAATGTTAATGAAATGTTTACTAAGCTTTATTATGAAGTAAATCATGAAAAATTGATAGCTGCAATAGTGTCATATTGCTTATATTGCATCACTTTCACTTTCAAAATAACACCATGAAAACACAGCTGTTTTTTGCACTTTTATCTGTTCTTCATTTTTATTCTTATGCTCAAAATAATGTTGGAATTGGAACACCATCTCCCCATCCTTCTGCGATCTTGGATTTAACATCAAGTTCAAAAGGCCTTTTGGCACCAAGGGTTACAACGGCTCAGCGATTAGGCGTTGCAAATCCTGCACAAGGTTTGTTAGTGTATGATACTGATTTGCTTTGCTTTTATTATTTTGAAAGTGGCTGGAAAAATCTTTGTACATCATCAGGTGGTGGAGCAACAGGTGCAAC